>JBEVKF010000056.1:0-24048 GCA_040509755.1 Thermoleophilaceae bacterium
CCGCCGACGAAGCTGGCGCCCAGCTAGGCCACAAGGACGGCTCCCAGATCTTGCAGACCTATGGGCACGGCGCACACGGCGCGCTCGAGCGGCTACAGAAGGGAACGGCAGTCAAGTCCGCCACCCGTCTGCCACTCCCTGGCGCTCAGGAGGCTTCCTGATGGGGTTTGCACACCGAGTTGAACCCACCCTCTCCGTTCCGGGATCGCATCGCCTGGCTGTTTCATCGGCCGGCTCGCGTGCTGAGCACGCGTCGCCGGCGAGCGGCGGGAGCTGCGGGCGAAGCGTTCGTTTCCCGACTGCGGTCACCGGCGCTCCAGGGTGAAGCGGAGGTCCGCGGCTCGCGGCACGAGTGCGGCTCCGTGTCGGTCCGGTCGTAACCGCCACCGGGGGACGATTACGGCAAGCCCCAGCCAGACGATGGCCAGCGCCAGGGGTTGGCCGATGCAGACGTGCGGGCCGGCGCCGAACGGAAGGTACGCCCCTTTCGGGAGTCCGCTCGGCGTCGTCGAGAGCCACCGCTCGGGCAGGAAGTGGGCTGGACGCTCGTAGAGACCCGGTTCGCGGTGGGTGACGAGTGGGCTCACGATCACGTTCGTGCCCGCACGCAGGCGGGTGCCGTCGATCCGCGTGTCCGACACCGGGGATCGGTCGATGAGGCGTACCGGGGGGTAGAGCCGGAGGGTCTCGCGTATGACGGCGTCGAGGTAGGGCAGGCGCGCCCGGTCGGCGAGGGTCGGGAGCCGCTCGGCGAGCTCGGCGTCGAGCTCCGCCAGGAGTCTCTCCTCGGCCTCGGGGCGTCCGGCGAGCAGGCACCAGGCCGCCTCCAGGGCGCTCGGCGGCTCGTCGGTGGCAGCGAGCAGGAAGGCGAGCACCTCCCCGCGCACGGTCTCGTCAGGCAGGTCGCTGTGAACGAGGGCCCCGAGGAGGTCGTCCTCTTCGCGCTGCGAGCCGCGTCGGTCGGTTAGCACGCGGGATATGACCCGGTTGAAGGTCGCGAGTGCCCGGGCCTCTCGCGTCCCGGGCGCCGACGGGTTGCGCCCAGGAATCGCCGCCATGATGGCCGTCAGCGAGTCGACGAGCTCGGAGGCATCGCGCTCGAGGTCCGTGGAGAGAAGGACGTCTCCGGCTACGAGCAGGGAAAGCCGAGCCATCTCGGGGAAGGCGTGGATGCGGGCGCCATCTGACCACTCGGCCTGCGCGGTCTCCACGCGGGTCACGATCCCTGGAGCACAGCTCTCTATCCGGCGGCGGTCGAGAGTCGGCTGCAGCAGTTGTCGCCGTCGCTGATGCTCCGCTCCGTCGAGCCCGATCAGCGCCGCGCCAACGAAGCGCCGGGAGTTGCGCTTCCACTTTCCGAGCTGGAACGACGTTCGGTCCGCAACCAGCACTCGCCAGATCGCGTCGGGACTCCGGAGCAGGGTGAATCGCCTCCGCCCCAGGCCTATGCGCATCACGCCGCGGTCGCCCCCTCTTGCCCGCACGAATGCGACTGGATCTCGGAAGAACGATCGGTTGGCGCCTATTCGCCGTGCCACGACGCGCACTGCCGGAAGCGTAACCCTCGCACGAGCCGGCGCCTCAGGCCGCCGGCATGGCGGTCAGCGAGCGAGCTGAAAGCTGCGCTCAGTGAGTGTGACGAACCGTCGGGCGGCGGGCGATGCGGCCGCCTCGTTCCATGCGATTGCCCTGCGGCGTATGAGGCGCGGCCTGATGATCTCCACCACAGCCAGGTTTGCGCCGTCCGCAGCTGCCCGGGGGAGGATCGCGGCTTCGAGTCCCTCGGCCACGAGCTCGATGAGCGAGCTGAGCTCGCCGGCCTCAGCCGCGCTGCCAGGCAGTGAAAAGCTCGGGAGCGTGCGGCGCCTGGCCGAATCGTGACGGCCTCGCCGACCGCAACCGTCAAGCGGCAACCACGCCAGCCGGCCTGGCCGCCTCCTCCGCCTGGCCGATGATCCGCGCGAGGTTGGCCGGCGCGAAGAACTCCGCGGGAGGGACGGTTCCCGCGAAGGTGCCGAAGAAGCGGTTTGTGTCTTCCTGATTGCCCAGCAGGGCCCCGAAGAGCTGCTGCATCTCGGCCGGCGGCGGTTGCAGGCGCGCGAAGTCGAGCGTGCTGCCAAACCCCCACGCGGCGAGCTCGTTGCGGCGCTGCTCATAGCCGGCGAGCGCCGAGTCAAGCTCCTGGCGGCCCGAGAGCCCCTCGTCGACGGCTCCTGCCAGGAGCTCCGCGTCGCGGAACGCGTCCGAGATGCCGAGCGCGAGGATCGGATCCTTGTGGTAGCCGGCGTCGCCCACCAGCGCCCAGCCGTCGCCGAAGGGGCGCCGAAAGTAGTTGGGCAGCCGGGTCGTGCCACGGAAGCGGTCGCAGCGGGTGGCGCCGCGGACGCGCTCGGCCAGACCGGGGGCGAGCTCGAGCGTCGTCAGGAAATTGGCCTCGATGTCCGAGCGGACGCGATGGAAATCCTCATTTGGCCAGAAGGCGATCGTCACCACTCGTCCGTCGTTGGTGGGTGAGGCGACGATCATTCGCTCGGGTCGCGGATAGAGCTCGACGCCCTCCATCTCGACTCCGCTCCAGTAGGTGTAATAGGCGCACGTCAGCGCGGGCTCGACGTTGTAGGCGGTGACCTTCACGCTGCGCGCCACGAGCGAATTCATGCCGTCGGCGCCGATCACGATCCGCCCCCTCTCGGTCACCGGCTCGCCTGTCGCGGAGCGGCCACGGATTCCCACGACGCGCTCGCCGTCGGACAGCAGCTCCTGCACCGTGAACCCCTGGCGCACCTCGGCGCCCGCCTCGCCCGCTGCCTCGACGAGGATCTGATCGAGCAGGTAGCGGCGCGGCGAGTAGGCCTGCCCGACATCCCCGATGGGCGGCGGCGTGCCCTCGAGTGCGAACGGCCCGACATCGAGCGTGTACCGGCTGATGGGCGGGCAGCCCGACCGCTCGATCTGAGGGAGTAGCCCCCAGCGCTTGAGCGCGGCCACGCCGGGCTGATGGATGTAGTGGGTCGAGAGCGTGTCGCTCGGGAAGTGGGCCTTGTCCACCAGCAGCACGCGCAGGCCCTTGCGCGCGAGCAGCATCGCCGTTGGTGAGCCGGCGCAGCGGGCGCCGACGACAATCGCGTCGTACATCAGGTTCCTCCAGTTTTCCCAGAATACTGTGATTCATACGTTATATACTATGGTACATAGCATTGTCAAGGAATGAGCTGAGCCTTTTCTCGTACATGGTCCTGGGCCTCGTGGGGCGCGGGGGCGCGAGCCCGTACGACCTGCGCCGGATGGCCAAACAGGGCCGCATCTACGACTGGGCGGGCGAGAGCCAGTACTACGTCGAGCCGAAGCGGCTTGCCAAGCTCGGCTACCTCGAAGCGCGCAAGGAGCCGGGAAAGACGCGCGAGCGAACCGTGTACACCCTGACCGAGAAGGGCCTGGACGCGCTCAACGAATGGGCCCGCACGCCCGTCCACTTCCCCCGGCTGGAGCACGAGGGGCTGGTGCGGCTGCTGATCGCCGATCTGGTCGACGAGGCGACGATCCGCGAGAGCATGGGAACGCTGCGCGAGGACATCGCCGACCTCTCCGCTCGGCTCGACACGGCCGAGGCGATGGCCGAGACGCTTCCCCACCGGAGCAAGTACCTGCTGTTAAGCCACCAGCTCAGCCGCCGGCTGCTCGAGGTGCATCTCGAGTGGATCGAGGAGGTCGAGCGCGAGCTTGCTCCGAAGGCCCGCCGAAAGGCGGCTGGCTAGGGGAGGCGGGCCGCTGCGCGCACGCCGAAGGCGGCCGCACCCATCAGCAGCAATCCGCCCCCGGCCGCGAACACCCCGGTGATCTCGCGCTCCTCCTTCTTGGTGGCCACGCGGGAGCCGAGGTCGCGGTAGAGGCCGGACAGGTCGTCGGCGTCCTCAACCGCGAAGGAACGGCCCCCGGACAGCTCGGCGATGCGGCGCATCGTCTCGGGGTCCGGCGCGACGGGTATGAGAGCGCCGTCGGGCAACGTGATCACTCCTTCGCGCGTGCCGAGCGCGACGGTGTGGATCGGGATCTTGAGCCGCTTGGCCACACGCGCAACCTCGACCGGGTCGCGGCCCGTGGTGGTCTCCCCGTCCGACAGCAGCACGATCGCGGCCGGCGGGCGCTTCTTCACCGGGCCGTCGACCAGCTTGAGCGCGGTGTCGAGGGCGTCGCCGGTCGCCGTGCCGCCGTCGGCCGCAAGGGCATCGATCAGGTCGGCGATCCGCCGGTGGTCGTCGGTCGGCGCCTCGACCGTATGCGGGTCGGTCGAGAACGCCACGGCGCCCACGCGCGCCTCGTCGGGCAGCTCCTCGAGGAAGCGCTGCGCGGCTTCGCGCGCCGCCTCGATACGGCTCGGCTCGACGTCGTCGGCGAGCATCGACCGCGAGACGTCGGTCACCAGGACGATTGTGGCCTGCTCGCGCGGGACCGCAACGGTCGCCTGCGGTCGGGCGAGCGCGAACGCGAAAGCGGCGAGCGCCGCGAGAAACAATGCGAGCGGCGCCTGGCGGCGCCACGAGGGGATCCGCGGCAGCAGGGGCGCGAGCGTCGCGACGCCCGGGAAGCGAACTGCGTAGCGCCGCGCCCGCCGCCACGCCACCAGCTGAGCGATGAGTGCGAGCGGCACGAGCACGAGCGCCGCGAGGTAGAGGGGAGAGGCGAAGCTCATGACAGCCTCCGGCCGAGCTCGCGCGCCCACTCCCCGGCGGTGGAGAGCACCACGTGCTCCGCGCCTGCGCGCCGAAGCGCTCTCGCCACCGCCGCGTGGCCCTCACGAGCTGCCTCGGCGAAGCGCTCGCGCAGGCGCGAGTCGCGCGTGTCGACGTTCACGCGCGCACCGGTCTCGGGATCCACCATCGCCAGTCGCCCGACGCTCGGCAGCTCGGACTCGCGCGGGTCGCGTATCTCCACCGCGAGCAGCGTGTGGCGCGAGCTGAGCGCCTTCAGCGGCCGCGCCCATTCGTCAGGGTCGCCCGCGAAGTCGGAGATCAACACCACCAGGGACCGCAGCGAGGCCAGGCGGCCGATCCGCGCCAGCGCCTCCGACAGCGGCTCGCCGGACACGCCGTCGGCAGCCACTCCCTCCGAGAGGGCGCGGCGCAGGCCGATCCGCGCACCGCGGCCTCCGCGCGGCGGGACCAACCGTGTTTGCGCCGCGCCGTAGCTCAGGAGCGCCACGCGCCCGCCGCGGCGCACGGCGAGAGCACCCAGGACGTCGACCACTCCCTCGGCCACGTCGCTCTTGAGGCGGTCCGCGGTGCCGAACGCCATGGAGGGCGACACATCCAGGGCCATCCAGGTGGTCAGCAGCCGCTCGGGCACGCGTTGGCGGACGTGGGGGATGCCGGTCCGCGCCGTTGCCGCGGGGTCCAGCTGGCGCACGTCATCGCCGGGCTGGTACGGGCGCAGCTGAGCCAGCTCGGTCCCCGCGCCCACCCCGGCGCCGCGGTGCTCACCGGCGCTCACGCCCCCGGCCCGCCGCACGAAGGCGAGGTCGAGCGCGTCCACCAGCGCCCCCGGCAGCGGACCGGGACCCTGGCGCCCGGCCGGCGGTACCAGCGCCAGGCTCACGCCACCAGCGCCTGGGCTCCCAGGTCGCGCCGGTCCGGCTCGGGCACGGCCTCGAGCACCTTTTCGAGCAGGTCATCCGGCTGCGCGCCCTCGCTAAGCCCCTCGTAGCTCAGCACGAGCCGGTGGCGAAGCACCTCCGGCGCCAGGTCGCGCACGTCGCTGACCAGCACATGGCGCCGGCCGCGCAGCAGCGCCAGCGACCGCGCGGCCTGCACGAGGCCGATCGGGCCGCGGGGGGATGCTCCGTAGCTGATCAGCGGCTCGATGTCGTCGAGCCCGTAGCGGCCCGGGCGGCGGGTGGCGTCGGCCAGGGCGACCGCGTGGTCGATCACCTCGCGGTCGACCATCACCTCGGCGGCGGCCACGCGGAAGCGCAGAAGATCGGAGGCGTCGATCCGCTCACCGATCACGGCGACCGGATCCAGCGAGCGGTCGACCACCAGCGCCTCGTCGCCCGGCGAGGGGTAGTCGACCAGGATCTTCATGAGGAACCGGTCCAGCTGGGCCTCCGGGAGCGGGTAGGTGCCCTCGGACTCGATCGGGTTCTGGGTGGCGAGCACGAGAAACGGGAGCGGAACCGGGTGCGTTTGCCCGCCGATCGTCACCTGCTGCTCCTGCATCACCTCGAGCAGGGCCGACTGGACCTTGGCCGGCGCGCGGTTGATCTCGTCGGCCAGCAGGAAGTTGGCGAAGACCGGGCCGAGCTCGGTGTCGAAGCTGCCGCTGTCGGGGCGATAGATCCGCGTACCGACCAGATCCGAGGGGACGAGGTCGGGCGTGAACTGGATGCGGCTGAAGCTGCCTCCCACCGCCGACGCGAGCGTCTTGATGGTCAGCGTCTTGGCTAGTCCCGGCACTCCCTCCAGCAGCACGTGGCCGCCGGTCAGCAGGGCCACCATCACGCGCTCGAGCATGGCGTCCTGGCCGATGATCACGCGCTTGATCTCAAAGAGCGCGCTCTCGAGCGCCTCTCGCGGGTCCTCGTCTCTCTGGCTCTCGCTCATGCGGGCAACCTACGAGGCCGGCTGTCACCGGTGGATAACGCGGGGCGCCCAGCCGCAAGCAATCGGCTCGGCCGAGTGCGCGCGGACCCCGCCCAGCCGCAAGCACTCGGCTCGGCCGAGTGCGCGCGGACCCCACTACTCTGGGCGAGGTGCGCGTACTGCTCGCCGAAGACGAACGACGGATCGCCGATGCGGTCGCTCGCGGGCTTCGGCGGGAGGGCATGGCGGTCGACGTGGCCTACGACGGCGCGACCGCCTTGGACAAGGCGCGCCTGAACCCCTACGACGTCGTCGTGCTGGATCGCGACCTGCCCGAGCTGCACGGGGACGAGGTCTGCCGCACCCTTCGCGATGAGCAGCCCGAGCGCCGCGTTCTGATGCTCACCGCCGCGGCGAGAACGGACGATCTCGTCGACGGGCTGTCGCTGGGCGCTGACGACTACATGGCCAAGCCGTTCGCCTTTGCCGAGCTCGTCGCACGGCTGCTGGCGCTCGCCCGTCGCGCCGGCGCCGCCCGGCCGGCGACGCTGCGCAGCGGCGACGTCGAGCTCGATCCGGCGCGGCGCGCCGTCGTCCGCGCAGGGCGCCCGGTCGAGCTGACCCCGAAGGAGTTCGCGGTGCTGGAGGTACTGATGGCGGCCGGCGGCGACGTGGTTTCCAACGACGAGCTCGTCCAGCGCGTCTGGGACGAGAATGCCGACCCCTGGACGAACTCAGTGAGGATGTCGGTGCTGCGGCTGCGGCGAAAGCTGGGCGAGCCGGCGGTCGTCCACACGGTGAAGGGCGCGGGCTATCGGGTATGACGCGGCCGCAGCTCACCGTCCGGGCTCGGCTGACCGCGCTCTACGCGCTGCTGGTGGGCGCGTCCACTGGCGTGTTGCTGCTGGTGAGCCTCTGGCTGATCGGGCGCAGCTTCGACCGCACCCTGCCCGAGGCGCTCGCCGGCGATGCGCTGCGCGAGGTGGCCCTGCAGTACGCGCTCGCCTTCATCGGCGTGCTGCTGCTCGCCGCGGTGATCGGCTGGGGGGTGGCGGGCCGCGTGCTGGCTCCGCTCAAGCGCATCACGGCGACCGCGCGACGCGTGTCCGACGAGAGCCTCGCGGAGCGCATCCCGGTCTCCGGTGCAGACGACGAGCTGCGCGAGCTGGGGGAGACGCTCAACTCTATGCTTGACCGTCTCGAGGGCTCGTTCGAGAGCCGGCAGCGCTTCGTTGCCAACGCGAGCCACGAGCTGCGCAGCCCGCTCACCGTCATCCGAGCAGAGGCCGAGGTGGCGCTCGCCAACCCCGAGCCCGACATCGACGAGCTGCGCGGGATGGCCGAGGTCGTCGTCGATGCAAGCCGGCGCACGGAGGCGCTGCTCGCCGGGCTGTTGATTCTGGCCCGAAGCCAGCCGGATCTCCTTCGCACCCACCCCGTCGAGCTCGACGCCGCCGCTCGCTGCGCGGTCGAGGACGCCCAGGCCCGGGCGACGCGCGAAGGCGTGCGCCTGAGCGCGCGGCTCGAAGCCGCGGGGACAACGGGAGACGGCGCTCTGCTCGAGCGCGTGGCCGCCAATCTGATCGAGAACGGAATTCGCTACAACCGCCCCGGGGGTTTCGTCGAAGTCCGTACGCGGGCGGGAGTCGGCTCGGTCGAGCTCAGAGTCGAGAACAGCGGCCCGCCGGTAGACGCCACCGCCGCCGCGCGCCTGACCGAGCCCTTCGAGCGGCTCGGCCGCGAGGCCGACGCGCGCGGCGCCGGACTTGGGCTGTCGATCGTCAGTGCCGTCAGCCGCGCCCATGGCGGCTCGCTCTCGATCGAGCCGCGAGCGGAGGGCGGGCTGATCGTGTCGGTGCGTCTGCCTAGAGCCGGAGCTGGTCGCGACGAGGCGCCGGGGCGCGATCTTCGTGCCGCGGGCAGTCGCCCGGCGCTCGAATCTCCTGCCTGACGTTCTCGAGCTCGCGCACCGCCGGCGGGTCGTCGGCGGCGTCGGCAAGCCGCCCGTCCACCGCCGCAACTCCGCGCACCCCGGTGCCCACCAGGCCCAGCCCCACGATTGCCACCCCCACGATGGCTGCGCGCTTCATGGTGCGCAGAGTAGGGAACCAGTTCAGGGGAGCCGCCCGAACCAGCGCAGCGACATAGCGCCGCCGGTCAGGAGCAGCAGGCCGGCGCCCGCGGCAAAGGCGGCGGTCACCTCGCGCTGCTCATCGCGAGTGGCCACCTGAGAGCCGAGCCGCTCGTAGACCGCGCTGAGCTGATCGCCCGCGTCCGCCGAGAAGCTGCGCGCCCCGCTGATCGTCGCGATGCGCCTCATGGCCTCGCGGTCGGGCGGTACCGGGCGGGTGGCCATAGTTCCGTCAGGGCGCTTGACCTCGATCGTGCCGGAGTCGGTGCCGAGCGCGACGGTGTAGACCGGGATACGCGCCTTGGCTGCCTCGCGGGCCACCTCGATCGGATCGCGGCCGTGGGTGGACGCGCCGTCGGAGAGCAGGATCACGGCGGCGGGGGGACGCTTGGGGCCGCGCTTGGCCTCGCGGTTCAAGAGGGCAACCGCCGCCGCCAGGCCCTCCCCGGTGGCCGTGCCGCCGCGCGGTCGCAGGCCGGCGAGCAGGTCACGCGTGTCCTGGCGATCGGCTCGCGGCGGCTCGATCGCGCGCACGGA
This sequence comes from Thermoleophilaceae bacterium, assembly GCA_040509755.1. Classification (GTDB taxonomy): domain Bacteria; phylum Actinomycetota; class Thermoleophilia; order Solirubrobacterales; family Thermoleophilaceae; genus JACVRW01. Next base: position 9,244 of record JBEVKF010000056.1, read on the forward strand.
GTGGTTGAAGGCGACGGCGCCCACGCGCAGCTCCTTGGGGGCGTCGTCCAGCAGTTGCAGCGCGGCGCGGCGAACGACGGCCATCCGCGACGGGGGCACGTCGCGCGCCTCCATGGAGCCGGACGTGTCGGTGGCGAGCACCACGGCGGCGCGTTCCTCGGGCACCGCGACGGTGGCCTCCGGCCGGGCCAGCGCGAATGCGACCGCCGCCAGTGCCGCGCCGTAGAGCAGGAGGGGCAGGTGCCGGCGCGCGCCGGGTCGAATGGGCGCCACTGCTGGCAGCAGCGCCGGCGACGCGAAGCGGGCGGCGTCGGCCTTGCGGCGGCGGTCGGCAAAGACGTAGACCGCGCCGGCGATGGGCACGAGCGCCAGCGCCAGGAGGAAGAGCGGCGCCTGAAAGCTCACGGCCGCGTTCCGACCTCGACGTCCACCGTCCGCTCCTGACCGCCGTCGGTGACCGTGACCTCCACGGTGTCGCCGGGCTTGTTGGCCGAGACCGCCTCGGCCACCTCGCCGGGGTCTCCCACTGGCCGGCCATCGACGCTCGTGATCACCTCGCCGGACTCCAGGCCGGCCGCCTCCGCCGGGCTGCCCGGGGTGACGCTCTGAATCTCGGCGCCGTCCGGATGGGTCGCGGTGGTCACCCCGAGGTAGGGCCGCTCAATGCGCTCACCACGGCTGAGCGCGGGCAGCACCTCACGCACGGTGTTCGCGGGCACGGCGAACCCCACGCCGACGTTGCCGCTTCCGCCTCCCCCCGTGGCGATCTGCGAGTTCACGCCGACCACGCGCCCGCGGGCGTCGAGCAGGGGACCTCCCGAGTTGCCCGGGTTGATGGCGGCGTCCGTCTGGATCACCTCGTCGATCTGAAAGCCGTCGGGCGCCTGGATCTCGCGCTCGAGCCCGGAGACGATGCCGGCCGTCGTGGTCCGCTCGAGGCCGAACGGATGGCCGATCGCAACCACCGCGTCGCCGACGCGGACCTTGCTGGAGTCGGCCAGCGGCAGCGGGTCGAGTCGATCGACGCTGTCCGGGTCCACTCGGAGAACGGCGATGTCGGACGACCGGTCGGAGCCGAGCACCTCGGCATCGACGAGCTCCCCCTTGTCCGCGAAGCGCACCTGAGCGGTCTCGGCATCGCCGACGACGTGGGCGTTGGTGACGATCGTGCCGTCGTCGCGTACGACGAACCCGGTGCCCGATGCCGACCCCGCCCGAATCAATACCACGCCAGGCCCCGCGGCGTCGTACACCCTTCCGATCTGGGTGGGGGCGAGGCGCCCGCCCGCGCCCGCCAGCGAAGCGGAACCGCCCGCCGGCTCCTCCCCTCCGTCGAGCAGGACGCCTCCCAGCGACACCGCCAGCGCCGCGAGCGCCACCGCGAACGCGGCCAGCGGCAGCAGCCGGCGCCGGCGCGGCGGCTCTGGCGAGGGCTCTGGGCCCGCCCCCTCCCCAGGTGGCCTCCCACGCCCCTCGCCCTCGAGCGCCTGGCGGCGCCAGCGAGCAGAGGAAAACGGCCCAGCATCGGGGTCGCGGCCATTCTCACGGTCGATCCAGAGGCTGGACTGGCGGCTCACGAGGGCGACGCTACGCAGCGCCGCGTAACTGGGAGATAACGCAGATCGCCGCGTCTATGGACCTCGACACGGCGGCGGGTCGAAGAAGGCGGATACCGACCCGCCACGGGCGAGCCAACTCTGGGCGATACGGCGCGCGCCCTCGGGATCGCGGTGAAAGAGGCCGACGCGCACCGCGAAGATCTTGTCGAAGCGACGTTTTCCGAGATCGAGGTCCTCGAAGGTCGCGACGATGAACTGCGCCCTGCCGGCTTCGACGTACGCCGCGTTTCGGCGTGCGGCCGCCTCGATCATCTTCGGTGAGCGATCGACAGCCGTCAGACGGCCTGTTTCGAGCCGCTCGCACACGAACGTTGCCGCAACGCCGTGCCCGCATCCGATCTCGAGCACCCGGTCAGCAGGCCGGATGTCGAGCTGCTCGACGATCGACCGTAAGCGTTCGCTCATGGCTCAGGCGGTTATCTCGTCGAGCAGCTGCAGGAGCTCGTGGGCGGCGAGCTCGACGTCCTTGTGACGCCACTCGGCCGCGCGGTAGTGACACGCAATCAGGCCCGTCCGATGGATGCGGCGGAAATCGCCGTAGACAAATCCGTACCTGGCCTTGGTCTCGTCGGTCGCGCCGTCGGTGAGCCCGAGATGCCACTCGGCGTACTCGTCCCAGGAATGCGATTCCAGGAACTTGTTCTCAGCGTCGGCGCTCGGCTGACCGTCGCCCCAGTCGCTGTCAAGCACGTACTGACGCGCCTCGATGAGCTCCCGGGCGCGCTTGACCGCGCGGTCGTTGACCGTGTAGGAGGCCACGAGCTGCATTCTGAACTACAGAGTCCGGGCACTGTCCTGACTTCGGGTCGCAGGACGACCACAGGGCAGGACGGTGAAGAAAAAAAGCCGCGATTCGCCGCGCCCTCAGGCCGCCTCCCGCAGCTGCACGTGGGGCGTCACTCGCGGGAGGCGGCTGATGGCAGCCTCGACCCGCACCTCGGAGAAGCCCACGGCGTGAAGGGTGCAGCCGCAGCTCTCGCACAGGAGGGCGTCGAACTCCTCGGGCTCGCCCCAGGCCTCGAACTCGTCAGCGCAGGACTCGTCGGTGCAGATGAGGATCGCGTAGAGCATGAGAGTCCCCCATCGTGGGAGCACGATCGGACGGAGCGGGCCCGGAGGCCCGGATCAGGCGCCGTCGGAGGCGGGCACGATCAGGCGGATGTGGCGGCGCGCAAGCATGAGCACGGGGGCCTTCCAATCGCGGCCTGAACCGTCCAGGGCCATCATTTCGCAATCGGTCAGCGTGAAGAACTCCTGATCGCGGCGGTTCACGTGATCGGACACACGCGAGCGGTATCCCTCCGCGGGCAGAGACATCATCCCCTCCACCCGATATCGGTCGGTCTCGACCACGACGCGTTCCTGGCGACTGTCCACGGCCGCTCAATCTAGCGGGGACCGGCGCGGCGGCGAGACAGCGGGTGTACCGTTGCTTGGGTGCAACCGACTGGCGCGGCGGGACGGACCCCGGCGTTGGAGGCGGTCTTCAAACCGGTCCACCCGCCCACCACCTTCGAGGAGACCGTCGAGCGGCTCGGCACGGCGATCAGGCTCGGACTGCTCGAGCCGGGCAGCCGCCTGCCCCCCGAGCGCGACCTCGCCGACCAGCTGCGAATCTCGCGCTCGACGCTGCGCCAGGCTCTCACGACGCTCGTGCAGAGCGGCCATCTGGTCTCGCTTCGCGGCCGCGCGGGCGGCACGTTCGTGGCCGAGGAGCCGCCGCTCGGCCAGAAGTCAGCCGGCGAGGTGCTGAACGAGCACGTGCGCGCGGTGCTCGACTATCGCGTGGCCGTCGAGACCGGGGCGACGGTCCTCGCCGCCGAGCGTGCAGCCGAGGCGGACCTGCTCCGGCTATTCGAGCTGACCGAGAACATGGACGAGGCCGGCCCGTTCGAGGAGTACCGTCGCGCCGACGTTCGCTTCCACATCGGGGTCGCCGAGGCATCGCACTCGCCGCGCCTGATCACGGCCATGACCGAGATGCAGGGCCAGATGAGCGACCTGATTCATCGCATCGCCCACCCGGCCGAGGTGCTGATCAGCTCAAACCAACAGCACCGCAGGCTGATCTCGCTGCTGCGCAGTCGCGACACCGGCAGCGCCGTGCGCCTGATGCGCGATCACATCGAGGGCACCGAGCACATCCTCGGCGGGCTGCTGCCCGAGCAACCGGGGTAGGGGTCTGACCCCCCCCTTGTTAAGGGGGGTGGGCCCCCGCTCAGTCCGGGACCCAGGTGTCCTTCGCGCCGCCGCCCTTGCCCGAATTCACGACCATCGAGCCTTCCTCGAGCGCCACTCGGCTGACTCCGCCGGGGAGCAGCCGCACCCCGTCGTCGCTCAGCACGGCATAGGGGCGAAAGTCCACGTGGCGCGGCACCAGGCGCCCGTCGCACACCGTCGGGTGCACGGAGAGGGTGACCAGCTCCTGCGCGATGAAGCCTCGTGGGTCCGCCTCGATCGCCGCGAGCGTGCTGCTGCGGGTGTCCTTGTCGGCCTGGTCCCAGAGCACCACGTCCTCGCCGCCCATCTCGCCGCGGGGCTTGACCACGAACCCGGCCAGGTCGTCCACCTCCACCGCCGGATACGACGGGACCGAGGGCAGCAGCGGCTCCTCGTCCAGGAAGAAGCGCACGAGGTCATCGACGCGCGCATGGACGAGCTTGTCGTCGGCGACGCCCGCCCCCGGCGCGTTCACCACTCCGAGCCTGCCGTTGCGACAGGGCTCGATCAGCAGCTCAAGCGGCGTCCCGCTGAACCGATCCTCGTCCGTGCGCTGGTAGACGACGTCGACCCCGCGCGCGCGCCCGTCGAGCCAGGCGACGAGACGGCCGTCGCGCAGCTCGAGGTCGCCGATGGTGACCACCGGGGCGCTCAGCTCACGGGCAAGCAGGTCGTGCTCCCACCAGGCCGAGGCCTCCGGCCCCTCGCACAGGAGCACCGTGACCGGGTCGTGGACGCCCTCCGGCGCCGAGTCGCGCAGCGCCAGCGCCAGCTCTCCGTAGGCGAGCGAGAGGTCGGTGTCCGGCACGTCGACGGGCAGCACGTCGCGCAGGACCTCGCGTGCCGCCACGGCGTACGCGAGCCCGGAAGGCATCCGCACCTGGTCCTCGATCACGCGGAAGCGGCCATCTGAGCAACGCACGATGTCCAGCCCGGCGAAGGCCACCCAGCGGGAGATCGGCGCTCCCCGCATCGCGGGCTCGTAATGCGGCGACTCCTCCACCGCCTCGCGCGCCACCACGCCCGCGACGAAGGAGCGCTCCTCCCCGTAGACGTCGGCTACGAACGCATCGAGCGTCCGCAGCCGCTGGGCCACGCCGACCTGCAGCTCCGACCACTCGGCGGCCGTGAAGATACGGGGCACGGGGTCGAGGGCGAAGATGCCGTCGGCGGCGCCGCCGAAGCTGACTCCTCGTGCGCGCAGCCGGTCCTTGACCTGAGCGGCCAGCCCGGCCGGGTCATCGAACGCCGCCAGCACCGCCTCGTAGTGCGGCCGGGGCTTGCCGTTGTCGAGGAACGCTTCGTCGTAGGCCTGCTCGACCACCTGTGCGGGTCGCGCCTAGGCCGCGGCGATTGCGCGCCGCAGGGCGGCCTCGCTGCGGCGGACGCGCTCACGAGCGGCGTTCCAGCGGCTTGCGCTGTCGGTGCCCGCCGCACGCGCCAGCGCCTCGTAAGCGGCGGCTGTTCGGCGCGAGGCGGCGGCCACGTCCGCGCCGCCGGGCAGGGCGGCGAAGCGCGTGGCGGCGCGCTCGTGAACGCGCGCAAGAGCCTGGGCGGCAAGCAGCTGGCCCGCTGGACGCTCGGCCGTGGCAAGCGCACGGCGGGCGCCGGCGCGCTGCTCGCTCAGCCGAGCCACGGCGGCCTCCCAGCGCTGCTGTGACTCGACCACGTCGGCGAGCGGCAGGCTAGTTGCGGCGGGGAGGCGAAGTGTCGACAGCGCGCGCTCGCACTGGCCGAGCGTGCCGGGCTCCGCGTTACGGGACGCCTTACAGGTGGCCACGAGCTTGCCGGAGGCTGTGGGGATCACATAACGGACGGCGGTTGCGCCCCCGGCGACCTGAGCCCCGCTGTCGCGCCAGGCCTCCACCTTGCCGACGCGTACAGGCGTCGCCTGCTCGCCCGTCTCCACCGGCGAGTCGACGCGCTCCAGGGTCAGGCCCGAGCCGGGATCGCCCTCAGGATGGGCCACCAGCGTTCCCGCAGCCGCGGGCGCGCTCTGCCAGCCTCCGGGAGCGGTGACCGCGAGATCGCCCTTGACAACGCGGACCGGCTTTGCAGCCGGGGCTTCGTCACCGCCGGAAAGGAGAACGCCGCCGACCACGCCGGCCGCGAGCGCGGCGCCGACAAGCAGCGCGGCACGGGGCACCGAGCGCGTGGCGCGTGCCGGAGGCTCGGTCCGGCTTCGCTCGCGAGGCTCACGCGGCTGGCGCTCGGGCAGGCGCAGCGGGATTCGCAGCTTCGGCTTGCTCTCGGGCTGCGCCAGCGAGTCCTGCAGCACCACGTGCGCCAGGCTGCGCGCCTCCGACGCAGAGCGATAGCGCCGCCTCGGATCGCGCGCCATCGCGGTCGAGATCACGAGGTCGAGCGCTTCCGGCAGGTCGGGACGGACCTCGCGAACCGAGGGCGGCTCCGCGGCGACGATCTCGTCCGGATGCCCCGAGTGCGGCGGCGCCCCGGTCATCAGCGTGTACATGAGGGCGCCGTACGAGTAGACCGCCGAGCGCTCGTGCGGCTCCCCATCGAGCAGGATCTCGGGGGCGACCCAGGGCGCATTCATGTCGATTGCCGCGGGGGGATTGCCGAGCGCGGCGCGTGCCACGCCGAGGTCCGCGAGCACGGCGCCCCGAGCGAGGTCGACAAAGACGGAGTCCGGCGTCACCTCGACAGGCAGGATCCCGTTCGCCACCGCCGTGTCGAGCGCGCGCGCCAGTGTCCAGAGAAGCTGGAGGCTCTGCGCGGTCGACATCTCGGTCTGCTCGCGATAGGCCGCGAGCGGGACGGCCTTGCCCACGTCGTACGCCACGTAGAACGCTCCATCGAGGCGGCCGCATGCCACCAATGGGGCAAGCCGGTCGTCGAACACCGCCTCGCGCTTCGCGGCGGCGCCGGTGTACCACAGCCACCGGTCGCCCGTGTCGGTTGCCGCGACGACGTTCAGGGCGACCCTGCGGTCCTCGAACTGGGCCAGTGCCTGGCGCGGCACCTCGGAGATCGAGACGTCCTCGAGCGCTCGCGCGACCCAGTGCTCGGCGAGTGCGACCTTCTCAGTCTGGGAGCCGGCGTCGGACATCGTCATCCCGAGTCGTCGAAGTCGACCGGAGGCGGCGTCGGCGCGGGGGCGGGAGCGGGATCAGGGGCGGGAGGCGTGACCACTGGCGGAGCCGCGGGCTCCGGCGCCGCGGGCTCTTCGTCAACCGGCTCCACCGAATCGGGCTCGGATACCGGCGCCGGGGCTGCCGGGGGCGGGGGCGGCCGGCGCGCGATGCCGGGCAGGGGCTGTGCGTCGCCGAGCGTGGCCTGCTTGGTCGAGGCCGCGGGCACGTCGAGCGTCACCGCGGCGGAGCCGAGCGGAGCTGCAGAGGCCGGCTCGGACCCTCCCGACGAGCTCACCATGTAGCCGAGCCCCAGGGCCACGGCAAATGCGGCGGCGGCCAGGGCCACGATGCGGCGGCTCAGTCCTCCGGGCATGGGGTTCCTTTCGAGTCGCCGGGGCGCAGGCACCTGTCCATGCGCTTGGGGGACTTGTCGATGCGGACGCTGAAGCGGGTGATCTTGCCGATCAGGTTGGCCTTCGAGATGCGCACGGCGAGCACGCTGCCCTCGCGCAGGCGGGTCTCGAAGCGCGGGAAGCGCAGGCGCCCGCGCCCGACGAACTTGGTTTGACGGCGACGCTTGGGACACCCGTTTCCAGAGCAGCTGACCGCGGCGCGCGCGCAGACAGGGGCGCGTACGGCCAGCAGCCCGATCCGCGCCCCGTTCCGAATCAGCTCGCCGGCCAGGCGCACGACCGGGAAGGGGCTCATGAGCCGGGCCTGGTCGGGTCGGGGCAGTGCGTACTCGGTGTCGACCACCACGGTCCGGCGCCGTGCGTCGGTCGCGCCGTCACGCGACGTCACGCGCAGGCCGACCTCGTGCGGCCCGGTCGAGCCGAAGGTCTTGGAGACTACGGCGCCCGTGGCGTCGTTGTAGGCCCCGTCACCGTCCAGATCCCAGGCCTGGCTCGCCAGGCGTCCATCCGGGTCGCAGGACGAGGACTCAAACTGCACCGGCCTGTCGGCGCGCGGATCGCCGGGCGAGAAGCTGAAACTCGCGCTCGGGCGCTCGGCAGCCGCCGTGGCGGGTAGGGCCAGGAGAAAGAGAGCGGCGACTGAAACGCCAAACCGGCTAATGGGGAGAAGATTCAAATGGGGTAGATCGTGCGCATCCGGGGCCAGGAGGCCGTCCAAACCCGGCCAGGCAGCTATCTCCAAGGTAACGCCGTTCCTGCATGGCGTCTAGCCGCGGACGCGCTCGCCGCGAGAATCGAGCAGCGGCTCCTCGCTCACCTCGCCGTCCACCCAGAGCCCGAAGATCTCGACCTCCAGCTCGGTTCCGGGGATGCTGTGCTCGGGAGGGAGGTACGCGTAGGCGATCGAGCGCTCGACCGTGTAGCCGTAGCCCCCCGTGGTCACCCGCCCGGCGATCCGGTTGTCGACTCGCACCGGCTCGTTGCCGAGCGCCACCGAGCGCGGATCCGCGAGCGTCAGGCAGCAGAGCCGGTGGCGCGGGCCGCGCTCCTCGGCCTCGACCAGGGCGTCGCGCCCGATGAACCCGCCCTCCTTGTCGGGTTTTACGCAGAAGCCGACTCCCCCCTCGTACGGGGTCTCGTCAGGCGTGATGTCGGCGCCCCAGACGCGATAGCCCTTCTCGAGTCGCAGCGAGTCGATCGCGCGATACCCCGCGGCGGCCATGCCATGCGGTTCGCCCGCCTCCCAGAGGGCGCGCCAGAGCGCGAGCCCGTACTCGGTCGGGCAGTACAGCTCCCACCCGAGCTCCCCGACGAACGTCACCCGCAGGGCGCGAACGGGCACGTCGCCGACGGTGATCTCACGCAAGGTCAGGTAGGGAAAGTCGTCGTTCTCGAGCGACTGCGGGGTGAGCGGGGCGAGCACGTCGCGAGCGCGCGGCCCCCAGATGCCGAAGCAGGCCCAGGCGGAGGTCACATCGTGCACCTGCACCGAGCCGTCCCCGGGCAGGTGGCGCCGGATCCACTCACGATCGTGGTTGCCGAAGGCGGTGCCGGTGACGATCGAGAAGCGCTCCTCGCCGAGCCGGGCGACGGTGAAGTCGCACTCGATCCCGCCACGCGTGTTGAGCATCTGGGTGTAGGTGATCTTCCCGACCTCGCGGGCGACCTCGTTGTCGCAGAGCCGTTCGAGCAGGCCGGCCGCGCCGGGCCCGGCGATCTCCATCTTCGAGAAGGAGGACTCGTCGAAGATCGCCGCGGCCTCACGGCAGGCCGCGTGCTCGGCCCCGATCGCGGGCGACCAGTGCTGACCGGCCCACCCGCGCGGGCGCAGCCCGCCGTCGCCGCCGGCGGCGTTTGCCTCGTACCAGTTGACTCGCTCCCAGCCCGACTTCTCGCCGAAGGCCGCGTTGTGCTCGCGGTGCCAGGCGTTGGCGGGCGACATCCGCAGGGGCCGGCCGGCCTGGCGCTCGTGCGCCGGGTAGCGGATGTCGTAGTAGGTCTCGTAGGTCTCGCGGATGCGCTTGAGGGTGTAGGAGGGCGAGCGGTATTGGGCACCGAAACGGCGGATGTCCATGTGCCAGAGGTCGAGTGACGGCTCGCCCTCTGCGATCCACTCCGCCAGCACCTTCCCGATCCCGCCCGCGCCCGCCAGCCCGTGCGCGCAGAACCCGGCGGCAACGAACAGGCCGGGGATCTCCGTCTCCCCGAGGCAGAACTCGTTGTCGGGGGTGAATGCCTCGGGCCCGTTGATCATCCGCGTGACCTTCACGTCCTCCATCTGCGGGACGCGCCGGCGCGAGTTCACGACGATCTCCTCGAAGCGGTCCCAGTCGTCCTCGAGCAGGCGGCCGTTGAAATCGAACGGGATCTGGTCGAACCGCCCCTCGCCGTCGGGCAGGAAGGCGGGGGCGCAGTCGCGCTCGTAGCCCCCCATGACGAGGCCACCGCCCTCCTCTCGGAAGTAGATCAGCAGGTCGGGGTCGCGCATCGTCGGGAGAGGGTTCTCCGGGTCGCGGTCGCGAAACGGCTGGGTCACGATGTACTCGTGTGACATCGGCTGGACCGGGATGCGCACGCCCGCCATCCGCCCGAGCTCTGCCGAGTACATGCCTCCGGCTATGACCACGACCTCGGATTCGATGTCCCCGCGCTCGGTGCGTACACGCGTGACGTGCCCGGCGTAGCTCTCGATCGCGGTTACGCGCGTGGAGGTGAAGATCTGAGCGCCGCCACGCCGGGCGCCGTCGGCCAGCGCGAAGGTCAGTTGTGAGGGATCGAGGTAGCCGTCGGTCGGCAGCCACGCGGCGCCCAGTACACCGTCGGTGGACATGAGCGGAAAGCGCTCCTGCGCCTCGCCGGCCGAGATCAGGTCGAGCGGCAGGCCGAATGTCTTGGCCCAGCCCGCCTGGCGGCGCAGCTCCTCCATGCGCTCCTCGCTCGAGGCGAGGCGGATGCCGCCGCACTCGGTCCAGCCCGGGTCGAAGTCCGACTCGCTCCCGAGGCGCCGGTAGAGCTCGACCGAGTACATCATCATCTTCGTCAGCGAGACCGACCCGCGCAGCTGGCCTACAAGACCCGCGGAGTGGAACGTCGAACCCGAGGTGAGCTGGTTTCGGTCGACCAGGACGACGTCGTTCCAACCCAGCTCGGCCAGGTGGTAGGCGATCGAAGTACCGCCGACGCCCCCACCGATGATTACGCAGCGCGCCGCGTCGGGAAGCTCACGAAGAGCTGCCACCGGCCTCCTGCAACCAGGTGCGAAAACGCTCGTCTCCGCTGGTCTTCGCGAGCCGCTTGAAATGCTTGGTCGCGTAGCTCTCGAAGTCGAAGTCGAGCTCCGACACCGAGGTCTGGACGACCCCCCACATCGCCTCGCGGAAATCCGACATGAAGCGGAAGAGCTTCAGAGCGGCCTGGCGACGCGGCGTCGGGGCCTCTCCGAAGTAGGCCTCGAGCAGGCGGTCCTCGTCGGAGTCGGCGAACTCGTTGTTGACGGCGAAGTTGCCGAGGTCGAAGAAGCGGTCGCCCATCCCCGAGTACTCCCAGTCCACGATCACGATGTCCTTGCCGTCGTGCAGGAAGTTCGCGCTCAGGAGGTCGTTATGGCAGGGCACGGGCGCGTGCTCGGGATGACCGCGAACGGCCTTCACGACCTTCTTGGCGGTCCCGAGCGCGTCCTCGAACGCCTCGGGTGGCTCGTTGCCGCGGGCGCGCACGACGTCCGCGTAGCCGCGCGCGATGTCGAAGACATGGAACTCGGTGGGGAGGTCCAGGTCGGTCTCGTGGAACTCGTGCAGCCCGCGGGCGATCGCGGTCACCGCCTTCTCCTCGCGCAGCTCCTCGGCGGTCATGTCGCGGCTGGCGACGAAGCAGGTGACCAGGCAGGGCGGCTTGTCGAGCATGGCGGCCACCTTCGGGCCGAGGCCCAGCTCGGCCGCCCGCTTCGTGGCGAGCCGCTCGGCCTCGCGGTCGATGCCGAGCAGGTCGGTGTTCTTGCCCGGTAGGCGCACCACGTAGTCGGTGCCGCCGAAGTTCACCCGGAAGTTGCGGTTGGTGATGCCGCCCTCGAGCGGCAGCACGCCCCCCTGGCGCGGGCCGAGCCCGGCGGAGAGCCGAGCGATGACCTCGGTCAGCTCCGGGATGGAGATCTCCTCGTGCATCTCGGTCACACTACGCCTCGGCCGGCACCCTCGCGGAGACTTCGATCACCGGCGGCGAGCCTATGAAGCCCCCCGCGCTCCTGTCAAGCCTGGCACCCTCACGGGGCAATGAGCGACGGCGAGCTCATTCTCGTAGCCGGTGCGCTGCTCGCGTCCGGCATCGCGGCGTCCCTGCTGGCCGCGCGCGTGCGCCTGCCCGGCCTGCTGCTCTTCCTCGGCCTCGGCATGGTCATCGGGACCGACGGCCTGGGCTGGATCGACTTCTCGAACTACGAGGTGGCGCGAACAATCGGCACCGTCGCTCTGGTCCTGATCCTCTTCGAAGGCGGCCTGACGGCGGGGCTCGACGCGATCCGTCCCGTCTTGCGTCCATCGCTTGGCCTGGCGCTCGTGGGAACCTTCCTGACGGCAGCGATCACCGGGCTCGCGGCCGCCTGGCTCTTCGACCTGAGCGCTCTCGAGGGGCTCCTGCTCGGCTCGATCATCGCCTCCACCGACGGCGCCGCGGTCTTCTCGGTGTTGCGCGGCTCGACGCTGCGCCGGCGGCTCGCTCACACGCTCGAGGGCGAGGCCGGCTTCAACGACCCCGTGGCGGTCCTGCTCGTGATCGGCTTCATCGAGTGGATCGATACGCCCGACTTCGGGGCCTGGGACATGGCGGGGCTGTTCGTGATGGAGCTCGGGATCGGCCTGCTGGCCGGGGCGGCGGTCGGCTGGTTTGCGGTTGAGGGGCTGCGCCGCGCGCGCCTCGATACCCCCGGCCTCTATCCCGTGGCCACGCTCGCCACGGCGGCGGTCGCCTTCGGCGCGGCCGACACCCTCCACGGGTCGGGCTTCCTCGCCGCCTATCTGGCCGGCCTCGCCCTGGGCTCGGCCTCGATTCCGGCGCGACGGACCGTGACGGTCTTCCATCAGGGCCTCGGCTGGGTCGCCCAGATCGTGATGTTCCTGGCCCTCGGCCTGCTCGTGTTCCCCAGCCGCCTCGACGACGTCTGGATCGAGGGCACCGTGCTCGCGCTCCTCCTGCTGTTCGTGGCCCGGCCGATCGCGACTTTCGCTGGGACGGCGCTCGACTCGTTTTCGGCCCGCGAGCGGCTGGTTCTCGGCTGGGCCGGGCTGCGCGGAGCCGTTCCGGTGGTGCTCGCGACCTTCCCGGTGATCGCCGAGGTGCCCCACTCGCGGGAGTTCTTCAATATCGTCTTCTTCGCGGTTGTGATCTCGACGCTCGTCCAGGGGACGACCTTCGAACCGCTCGCGCATTGGCTCGGGGTAACCACAAACGAGCCCGCCCTGCCGCGCCCGCTGGCGGAGTCGGGCACGATCAAGCGGCTCGGCGCCGAGGTGCTGGAGTACCCCGTAGGGCCGGACGACGCGGTGGCGGGTCATCGGGTTCGCGAGCTCGGCCTGCCGCGCGACGCGCTGCTAACGGTGATCGTCCGGGAGGGCGAGGCGGTGCTGCCACGCGGGTCGACGCGCGTGGAGGCGGGTGACCAGCTGCACGTGGTGGTGCGCAGCGAGGTGGCAAACCAGATGGACGGCGTGCTCGAGCGCTGGGCAAGCGGGCCGCTGGTGAGCGACACCGCCAAGCCCGAGCGCGAGCTCGTGGGCAGCCCGGGGGTTTTCACCTCGCGCCCGTGGACCGAGGAGGCGGACGGTGACGCCGCGCATCCGACGGAGGTGCTCGGTGTTCCGGTGCGAGACCACCTGCGCACGCGCCGCGACCGCCGCGGCGCGCTCCTCGTGCTCGCCGACGGCCGCTGCGCGGTGACCGGGCCCACGCTTGCGATCGGCGGTGCGCGCCAGCTGCAGGCCTACGCGCGCCGCCGCCTGGCGCGCGAGACCGACGAGACGGCCCGCGCGTGGTGGCAGGAGGTGATCGGCGCGCTCGCCCGCTGAGTGCGGCGCGCGCGTGGGCGCCGAGTTGGCGCGCTTGCGTCTGTCCGCACGTTGGCTTACAGTCGCGCCCGAGAAGGTCGGGGCGGTAGACCAATTGGTCCGGTTCTGGCGCCCTTCAGCCGGTCAACCGAGGAGGAAGGACGCCCATGGCCGACGAGGTTCGTCATCGCGACAGGGACGAGGAGCGGCTTGCCGAGCTCGGCTACAAGCAGGAGCTCGACCGCGGTTGGTCGCGGTTCTCGAACTTCGCGATCTCGTTCACGATCATCTCGGTGCTGGCGGGCTGCTTCACGACCTACCCGCAGGCGTGGAACCTCGGCGGACCGATTGCCATCTCATGGGGCTGGCCGATCGTCTGCATCATCGTCCTGACCGTGGCTTTGAGCATGGCGGAGGTGGCCTCGGCCTACCCGACCGCCGGCGGGCCGTACTGGTGGGCGAACGAGCTCGGCGGCCCGGTCTGGTCGTGGTTCACGGGCTGGTTCAACCTGCTCGGCCTGATCGCGATCGTGGCCACAGTCGACTGGTTCTGCGCTCAGTTCGCGACGACCGTGTTCAACCTCTGGGGCCTCGACTTCATCCTGAACTTCGCCGACGCCGTTTCGCTCGAGGAGATCTTCATCGTCTTCGTGGTGATCCTGGCCTTACACGCCTTGATCAACATCTACTCGTCCCACCTGGTCGCGCTGTTCAACAACATCTCGGTGTTCTGGCACTGCGTCGGCGTGGTGATCATCATCGCCATCCTGATCATCGTCCCCGACAAGCATCAGAGCGTCGACTTCGTCTTCACGGAGCGAATCAACAACTCCGGATTCTCAATGGGCATGTACTGGTACTACATCCTGCCCACCGGGCTGCTGCTGACCATGTACACGGTCACCGGCTATGACGCCTCGGCCCACGTGGCGGAGGAGACCAAGGACGCCGAGGAGTCGGCAGCCAAGGGCGTCTGGCAGTCGGTCGCCCTCTCGGCGGTGATCGGCTGGTTCGTCCTGCTGGCGATCACGTTCGCCGCGTCGGACGTGGACGCCGTCAACGAGGCGGGCGGCACCTCGCTCGCCATCTTCACCAGCGCGATGGACGAGGGCTGGGCCGAGACCGTGATCCTGATCTCGACCGTCGGCCAGTTCTTCTGCGGCATGGCGTGCGTGACGAGCTGCTCGCGGACGTTCTTCGCGTTCTCGCGCGATCGCGCCACCCCTGGCAGCAGGCTATGGAGCAGCGTCAGCGGCACGCGCAGAGTGCCGGTGGCCGCGGTGCTCGGGTCCTGCGTCCTGGCGCTGATCCTGACTCTCCCCGCGCTGTCGGGCAACGCAGCCGGGGTTCCGGTCGCCTTCTTCGCGGTCGTGTCGATCGGGGTGCTCGGGCTCTACACCGCCTACGTGATTCCGGTCTACCT
>JBEVKF010000057.1:0-13450 GCA_040509755.1 Thermoleophilaceae bacterium
TCCCGCCCGCGCATGGCATAGCCGGTGCGGGATCCGGGTAGGCCCCGCCAGACCTGTCGCGATCCCTGGAGGGACTCATGAGGAAGACTGCACTCGCGGTGTGCGCGCTTGCCGCATCGCTGCTGGCCTTCGCCGCACCGGCATCCGCCGCCCCGACGCCCGGCGCCTCGAAGAACGTCAAGTTGGTCGACAACCTCGGCGAGGCCACGGACGCCACGGCCATCAACTTCCTCCAGTTCAAGAAGCACGGCTGGGACCACGGGAGCCGGCGCGGGGACGTCATGCTCGTCACCGGGCGCTTCGGCCTGAAGTCGTACTCGCTGGCCGACCGCGCGCGTCCGCGCCTGCTCGACGAGGTGACCGCCGAGGACCTGCGCCTTCCTGGCGATCCCCCGGTCAACTTCGACGCCGCCGCGCGCGTGGTCTCCACGTTCTGGCAGAACGAGGACATGGACGTCGACCGCAGGCGCAAGCTCGCTCTGCTCTCACGCGACCCGCGCGCCTACGCCGGCTCGACCACGCGCGAACCCGGTGAGCCCGACCCGAACGGCGCGACCAACATCGCCGGGGTCTACGTGATCGACGCGAGGGACCCGAGAGACCTGGAGATCCTCAGCTTCCAGCAGCTCCCCACCGGCCACACGACAACCTGCGTGAACGGCTGCAGGTCGCTCTGGACCGGCGGCCCGGCCGCCACCACGACCCAGCAGGGGCCGCCGCTGAATTGGCAGTTCGGGCGACCGATCATCGTCACCGACCTGAGCAACCCGCGCAAGCCGCAGGCCTTCCCGATGGAGCCCGTGGACCTGTTCCGGCGCGACGGCGTCACGGCCTATTCGCATGACGTCCAGGTCGACGCCGCCGGCATCGCCTGGGTGTCCGGCGACGGCGGCACGCGCGGCTACTGGACGAGCGGCCGGCACTACGACCCGGTCGAGGAGCGCTTCCGCCGGGCCACCGCGCTGAAGCCCGTCCCCTACGGCGGCGGCGGTATCCCGGAGGCTGTCACGGCCGACACGACCGGCGGCTGTGAGCACAACGCCTGGCGACCTGTCGGGCGCGACGCCCCCATGGGCGACCCGCGCTCGCGGCGCGGCAAGCTGCTGCTGAGCACCGAGGAGGACTTCGGACCGCCGGAAGAGGCATGCAGCAAGCGCGGCAAGTTCGCGATCTCCTCGCTCGAGGGCAGCTTCGGCGGCGAGGCATGGCGCTCCACACCGGCCGCTCCGTTCCGCCTCGAGACCGTTGGCACGTGGGATCCCTACCTGGAGGAGGGCTCACGGCCCGTAGGCGGCCCGTACGACCCGCTGGCCAACTTCTGCTCGGCCCACTACTTCGATGTGGACGCCGGCACCGTGACCTACGCCTGGTACGGCGAGGGCACGAGGTTCCTCGACATCTCGGATCCCGAGAACCCGACGCAGTTCGCCTACTGGCGCCCCGACGACGGCGTCGTCTGGGCCTCCTACCTGCACCGCGGCTACGTCTACACCGCCGATCGCACTCGCGGCGTGGACGTCCTGCGGCTGACGGGAGGCGCAAAGGCGGCGCGGGCCGCGGGACGGGAGGTCGCCGCTCCCGCCCCCTCGGCGCGCCAGCGGCGGTTCCTGACGCGGCTCGCCGGGCAGTACAGGGCCGACCCCGGCACGGCGGGCCTTTGCCTGCTTCAGGTCTGAGGGCGAGCGACTGACCGGGCGGCGTCGCGGCGCCGAGCCTGCAGGCGGCCCATCTCCAGGGTCGTGAGCGGGCGGGCGCCGCAGGCGATCGCCTGGTCGCGCACCTCCTCGGGCAGGTCGTAGTGGTCGTGCCAGGGGCGGCCGGGCTTGGACTGAAACCACTGGCGCAGCAGCCCCAGGCGCGCGGCCAGCTCGTGCAGCTCTTCGCTGGTGTCAGCCGTCAGATGGCACCAGCGCCGGTCGCGCCGCTCCCAGATCGGCTCGTCGACGTAGACGGCCATGGCGGCCGCCGATGCTACCGGGAGGCGCGCCGCCCCCTCGCACCCAAGCGGGAGCTACGCGAGCGCCGCTGCCGGCGACCGTCCAAGAGGTCGCGATCAGCGCGGTCGATCAGCTCCTCGAGCGAATCGGCGTCGCGCAGCTCGCTGAGCCCAAAGCTCACCGACCTCAAGGCCGGGCCGTCGTGCAGGTCACTTACGAGCGCATCCAGGCGTCGCCGTGCCTCGCCGGGCGTCACGTCCGGCAGGACGCACAGAAACTCGTCCCCGCCCACGCGCACCACCAGGTCATAGGCGCGCATGCGGCTTGCGAGTCCGACGGCGACGTCACGCAGCAGCTCATCGCCGGCGCGATGGCCGTGTTTGTCGTTGACGGACTTCAGATCGTCGACGTCGATGAACGCGGCCACCAGTCCTCCGTTGGTCCGGCGCGCGCGTTCGATCTCGCGTCGCATCTCCTCGAGCCCGGTGCCGCGCCGGCGCGCGCCGGTCAGCTCGTCGACCCCGGCTTGCTTGAGGTCGCTCGCGGCGCGCTCGCGGTCACGCGCAGCCTGGTCGCGGTCGCGCGCCGCGTGCTCGCGATCGCGCGCGGCGACCTGGCGGTCACGCGCAGCACGCACGCGGTCGTCCGCCGCGCGCGCACGGACCGCGGCCGAGCGGCTGCGAAGCTCCTCCACGCGCAGCGTGTGCCGGTCAAGGATGCGGTCGCGGCCGTCCAGGGCGAGCGCATCGTGGTCACAGCTTGCAGCCTCGCGGTCGCGCGCCGCCGCGCGCTCGTCGCGCTCTCGGGCCGCGGTGTCGCGGAGGCCCGCGAGCCGGTCCCGGAGGACCTCGGTCTCGAGCCACTCTCTCACCGACCGCTTGGTGGCCGCCCGCTCCGGGGAGCCGTCACCGTCCTGCTCGGCGGGGACGACCCGCCCGTTGGCATTCTCGATCTGCTCGGGGGGAGAATGCCCGGCGCCGGTTGGGTGTTCGCTCATGCCTGTTCCCCGGCTCTAACCGGCGGAGTACAGGTCAGCCCGCACGTCCGCCTGCTGCTGGAGCGGCTCGGGCAGTGAGAAGGCGACCAGCCACAACGCGGCCTTCTCGTCCACGGTCAGGTCCTCCGGCGAACCCGACTCGATCTGCTCCGACATGGCGTCCGCCTGGCTAGCCAAAGCCAATCGGAGTTGGATCCCGCTCATAGGCGGTGCCCCCTTTCGGTCCCCACGCTGCCGTAACACGTCAGCGTCAAGTCCCATCTGGAGCACTGGATTATCACATACGACACAAGTCCTGGAGAAACTCCGGCCTCGCGGAGACTTGGGCTCGGCCGCCAGGAGGAGTACCCTTGTATGGCTGCCATCGGGTCTCCTGCGCTTCCTTGCCCTTTCGTGGTGAACTTTCACCCCCCGCTGAGGAAGCGAATGGAAGGTGTCGTGCATGGACGAACACAGAGACTCAAGCAGTGCCTCGGCGATGATCTCCACCTCGACGGTGCAGTTGCTCCACCAGTACACCGGTCGCGGTCCTACGAAGGCCAAGACGGTCATCAACCAGGACCTCGTGACCGTGCTGCTGGCGGACACGCTGACGACGGGCGAGCGCAAGCTGGTCGATACGGGCCGGTCCGACAAGGTTCTTCAGCTTCGCCACGAGTACCAGCTCGTCATGCGCGATGAGCTCGTGGCCCTAGTCGAACGCCAGCTCGATCGCAAGGTGATCGCCTTCATGAGCCAGAACCACATCGCGCCCGACTTCGCGGTCGAGGTGTTCGTGCTCGAACCAGCCGCCGCCGCGGCCTAGCGTCAAGAGGGCCGCGTCAGGCGGCGTGCAGCGCGGGAACGGCGATCGAAGCCTCTGCCGGTGCCGGCTCGCGCATCTCGGGAGCGACCGCCGCGGCCAGAGCTGCCTCCCGGTGGCGGCACAGCTCGGCATGCAGCTGGCCGGCGGGAAGGCGGCCCGCGAGGAAGGAGGCGAGCGCTCGCTGCTCTCCGCTGCTCAACCGACCCACCGGTGCCGTTCCATCGCTCATCGCCGCCTTTTTCTCGTTCCCCGAGGGAGCTCCTGCTAACCCCATAACGTGCACGATCCGTATCAATTCACGTGGAGCACGTGCTGACACGCGAGCAGATCCTCCCGGGTGACCCGGACGAGGTCTTCGGGTTCTTCGCGAATGCCTTCAACCTCGAGGCGATCACACCCCCGTGGCTGCGGTTTCGAGTCCTTACCCCGGGGCCGGTTCACTTGGCCCCCGGCACGCTGATCGAGTACCGCCTCGAACTGCACCGCATCCCGATCCGGTGGCTCACCCGCATTGAGACCTGGGTGGCAGGCGAGCGGTTTGTCGACGTCCAGATCCGGGGCCCCTACCGCCTCTGGCACCACACCCACACCTTCGAGGCGCACGACGGCGGCACGCTCGTCCGCGACCGGGTGCGCTACGCGCTGCCGCTGGGCCTGCTCGGCGAGCTGGCCCATCGGCTGCTCGTACGCCGTGACCTCGAGCGGATCTTCGACTTCCGCCAGGCGTCGGTGCCGCGAATGCTCGGGGCGCCTTCCGGACCCCGCTTCACAAAGTAAAGTAAGGGTCCGATGGCGACGTTCTGGCGGCTTCTCGGGTTTCTGCGCCCCTACCGAGGAGGGGTGATCGCCTCCTTCGTGCTTGCGGGCTTCGCCATGGCCGCCGGGGTGCTCATTCCGTTCCTGGTCGGCGTCACGGTGGACGAGATCCGCAAGGGCGGCACGGACCTCTGGCCGCTCGCGATCGCGGTTGTCGCCGCCGGTTTGCTGCGCCTCGCATTCAGCGTCTCGCGCCGGCTGGTGGCGGGCAAGGTCTCGCTCGGGGTCGAGTACGACCTGCGTAATCGCATGTACCAGCATCTGCACTCGCTGGAGCTCGGGTTCTTCGACTCCCAGCAGACCGGACAGCTGATGTCGCGCGCCACGGTCGATCTGCAGGCGGTTCGCTTCTTTCTCGGCTACGGGCTGATCTTCATCCTGCAGTCGGCGCTGACGATCCTGATCGCCGCGGCCGTGATGTTTGCGCTCGACCCCAAGCTGGCCGCCGTGTCGCTGGCGCCGATGCCGTTCGTGATCTGGGTGGCCTTCCGCTACGGGCGGCGCAACCGGCCGGCCTCCGTGGAGGTGCAGCAGCGGATCGCCGAGCTCACCGCATCGGCCGAGGAGAACATCGGCGGCGTGCGCGTGGTGAAGGCGTTCGCGCAGGAAGACCGCCAGCTCGGGCACTTCCGGTACGTCGCAGGGCGCGTGTTCGACCAATCGATGGTGTCCGCCCGGCTGCGCGCCTTCTATTCGCCCTTCATCGGCTTCCTGCCCCAGCTCGGCCTGGCGGCGCTGCTGCTCGTGGGCGGCAAGCAGGTGATCGACAAGCAGCTCTCGGTAGGCGAGTTCGTGGCCTTCTACGGCTACGTGCTCATGCTCACCTCTCCGATGCGGATGCTCGGCATCGCCCTCGGCATGGCGCAGCGCGCCGTGGCGAGCGGGCAGCGCGTCTTCGAGCTCCTCGACCGCGAGCCGCGCCTCACCTCCGCTCCGGGCGCGCCCGCTCTGCCGAGCGGCGGCGGGCGCGTCGAGCTGCGCGGCGTCGGCTTTGCCTATGAGGACGGAGAGCAGGTGCTGAGCGACATCGACCTGTCGGTCGAGGCGGGCCAGACGGTCGCGCTAGTCGGTCCGACCGGCTCGGGCAAGACAACGCTCGTGATGCTGATCCCGCGCCTCTATGACGTCACGCGCGGGGCGGTGCTGGTGGACGGCGTGGACGTCCGCGACCTCGATGCGGCGTCGCTGCGGCGCGAGGTCGCCGTGGTCTCCGACGACGCCTTCCTCTTCTCAGCCAGCCTGCGCGACAACATCGCCTACGCGTGGCCGGAGGCCGGCGACGACCAGGTCATCGCGGCGGCCGAGCGGGCCGGGCTCAGCGAGTTGATCGACGACCTACCAGAGGGACTCGACACCCTGGTCGGCGAACGCGGGCTCACCCTCAGCGGCGGCCAGCGCCAGCGTGTGGCGATCGCTCGCGCGCTGCTGGCGGAGCCACGCATCCTGATCCTCGACGACGCGACGTCGAGCGTCGACGCCACGACCGAGAGCCGCATCAAGTCGGCGCTCGCGGAGGTCATGGAGGGACGCACCACCTTCGTGATCGCCCACCGGCTCTCGACCATCGCCCTCGCCGACGAGGTGGTGGTCCTCGAGGACGGCGTGATTGCGGCGCGCGGCACACACGCCGAGCTGCTGGAGGACTCCGATCTCTACCGCGAGATCGCCCAGAAGGGGCTCCCCGACCAGGTCTTTCTCACACGCGAGGATCCCGAGCGCGAGGTGGCTGGGCTATGAGGCTGCGCAAGCAACGCCACCTGCTGCGGCTGCTTCGGCCCTACCGCACGAAGGTCTTCCTCATGCTGGTCGCGCTGACGCTCGCGACCGCGGCTGCGCTGGCGCCGCCCTACCTCGCCGGCAGGGCGATCGACGACGGGATCCGGGGCGGTGACACCGATGCCCTGACCGTGATCGTGATCCTGTTCGTCGCCGCTGCGGTGCTCAACTGGGTCGCGACGTACGCGCAGACGTTCCTGATCAACTGGATCGGCCAGCGCACGCTCCAGGATCTGCGCATCGAGCTGTTCGCGCACCTCCAGCGCCTCTCGATCGGCTTCTACTCGCGCAACAAGACCGGCGTGCTGATCTCACGGATCACCAACGATGTACAGGCGCTCGACCAGCTCGTGACCGAGGGGATCGCAACGCTGTTCTCCTCGACCCTGATGCTCGTGGGCACCGCCGCGATCCTGATCGTGCTCGATCCCGGCCTCGCGCTGATCACGTTCCTGACCTTCCCGATCCTGCTGGGCGCGAGCGTTGCCTTCCGGCTGACTTCGAGCGGGGCGTACCGCCTTACTCGCGAGAAGATCGCGGGCGTTACGGCGTATCTGCAGGAGACGCTCTCCGGCGTTCGCGTCGTACGCGCCTTCGGGCAGGAGCCGCGGCACAAGAAGCGCTTTGCGGAGCTCAACGACGAGCACCGCGAGGCGAATATGAAGACGGTCTATCTCAACGCCGCCTACTTCCCGTCGGTCGAGCTGCTCTCGGCCGTGGCTACCGCGGGGATCCTGGTCTACGGCGGCAACCAGGTGGTCGAAGGCGCGATCTCCATCGGGGTGCTCGCGTCCTTCGTGTTCTACCTGCAGAGCTTCTTCGATCCGATTCAGTCGCTCTCGCAGCTCTACACGACCTACCAGGCGGGCATGGCGGCACTCGACAAGATCTTCGAGCTGCTCGACGAGGAGCCCGACCTGCGCGACAAGCCCGGAGCGGTCGAGCTGCCGCGCCTGCGCGGCGAGATCGAGTTCGACGACGTGACCTTCTCGTACGGCGGCGATGATCCGGCGCTGTGCTCGGTCGACATGCACATACCGCCGGGGCAGACGGTCGCGCTCGTGGGCGCCACCGGCGCGGGCAAGTCGACGCTTGCCAAGCTGGTCGCGCGCTTCTACGACCCCGACCACGGCCGGGTGCTGGTGGACGGCCACGACCTGCGCGACGTGACCGAGCACTCGCTGCGCTCGCAGCTCGGCATCGTGCCGCAGGAGGGCTTCCTGTTCTCCGGCACGATCCGCGACAACATCGGCTTCGGACGCCCGGATGCCACCGACGAGCACGTCCGCGAGGCAGCCCAGGCGGTTGGAGCCCACGAGTTCATCGAGCGCCTGCCCGAGGGCTACGACACCGAGGTCGGGGAGCGCGGCGGTCAGCTGTCGGCCGGGCAGCGCCAGCTCGTCGCCTTCGCCCGGGCGGCCGCGGCCGATCCTCGCATCCTGATCCTCGACGAGGCCACCTCGAACGTGGACGTGCGAACCGAGGCTCAGATCGAGCGCGGGCTGCGCCGCCTCTTGGCCGGGCGCACCGCGCTGGTGATCGCGCACCGGCTGTCGACGATCCGCGGAGCAGGGCGGATCGTGGTGCTGGACCGCTCCCGGATCGTCGAGCAGGGCACCCACGACGAGCTGATCGAGGCCGGCGGGGCGTACGCCGAGCTCTATCGAGATTGGGCGCAGCAGTCGGTGGCCTGAGCGCGGGTGCGGCCGCCAACCGGCGCATCCGCCGCGCCGGCCGGGGTAGCGTGTCGGTCCGTGATCGCACTGTTGGCTGTCGTCCTGGCCCTGGTGGCGCTGCCCTCGTCCGCGGTCGCAGCGGTCACGGTTACCGAGTTCGAAGTGGAGCCGTCGAGCCTCCAGGCAGGCGGGCATCCGAGCGTGACCATCACCCAGTCGTTCCAGTACTCGAGCGCGACCGACGACGCCAAGGACACCTTCGTGCGGCTCGCGCCGGGTCTGCTCGGAAATCCCCAGAACGCGGCGCAGTGCACGAGCGAGCAGCTCCGCACCACGGCCGGCTGCCCGGCGGCGGCGAAGGTGGGAAGCGTGGAGGCGACGGCCCGGCCGATCCTCGCTGGACTGCCCGGCCCGATGACGCTGGCGGTCCCTGGCACCGTGTACAACCTCAGGCCCAAGGGCGGTGAGCCGGCGCGGCTCGGACTCGAGCTGCAGGCCTGGGCGGGCTGACCAAGACCTACCTCGAGGCGCCGGCCACCCTGCGGCCCGGGCCGGACGGGATCGGACTCGAGACGCTCTTCGCGGACCAGCCGCGCGACGCCGGGCTCGATATCCAGATCGAGGGCATCGCGCTCACCTTCGACGCCAAGGCAAGCAAGGGCACGTTCATGAGAATGCCCACGTCCTGCGCGCCGGCCGGATCCGTCGCGCGGGCCAATTCCTACGAGGCGCCGGCGACGTTCTCCGGGAGGACCTTCGGCTTCACGCCGAGCGGGTGCGACAGGCTCGGCTTCTCTCCATCTGCGGACGGCTCGCTGGGCGCCCCCGGGGCGATCCGCCGGGGATCGAATCCGCCACTGAGCACCACGCTGCGCTTCGATCCCGAGCAGGCGGCGCTGAACCGTGCCGAGGTGACGCTCCCCCTGTCAGCGGCGCCGGACCTCGCCGCGTTGCCACGGGTCTGCACGCCCGGGGCGGCCGCCCCCTTCTGCCCGGACTCGGCGCGAGTGGGCACCGCGATCATCGACTCGCCGCTGCAGGCCGAGCCGTGCGCGGACCGGTGTACTTCGCCTTCAGCACTCCGGCCGTGCTGCCCGGGCTGCTGGTCTACCTGCCGCCCCCCGTGGACCTGCGCATCGACGCCACGGTCGAATCGACCCAGACGGGAGTGCGCAACACCTTCCCGACAAATCCCGACCTTCCGCTGCGCAGCTTCACGCTGGCGATCGACGGCGGCAGCGGCGGCCTGCTCCAGCTGGGCCAGGACCTGTGCGCCCCCAAGACGCCGACCGCGATCGGGGTCAAGCTGACCTCGCACTCCGGCGTCGTCCGCGAGTTCAAGCAGGACCTGTCGACGCCGGGCTGCGATCCGCTCGCGAACGTGCGCGTTGTCAAGCGGGGCAGGTTCTTCACCGTGGCCGCGGTACTGCGCTCGGCGCGCGGCGGCCCGGCGATCACGTCAGCGCGCCTGGTGCTCCCAAAGGGCCTGGTGAGCGGCACGCGCTCGCCGCGAATCCACGCCGGTGGCCGGAGGATCGGCGCCAAGACGACGCGAAGGGCACTCACCGCAAAGCCCCGAGGTGCCGGGGCTCGGCGTGTCAAGATCGTCTGGCGCCACCTCGTTGCCAAGCGCAAGCTCGCCCGCAAGGTGACGGTCCGCTTGAAGCTGATCGATTCGCGCAAGAAGACCACTTCGCTTCGGCTGCGAGTGCGGCGCGACTGACTTCGCCAGCGGCCTGACGTCGGGGGTCAGTGCCCCCACAGCACAGGACGATTAGGACGAATTCCGGCCGCGCGTGCGCGGGGAGCGACCCTCTATCCTCTGCGGCGATTGGGGGGTCGTCTAATGGCAAGACGCCAGCCTCTGGAGCTGGTTATCGGGGTTCGAGTCCCTGCCCCCCAGTAAGCGGCTGGCTCCTGACCTCAGGCCGGCGCCGTGAGCCGTACGCGGCGCGGCAGGAACGGCAGCACTCCGCGCTTGACGTAGCCGGCTCCCGCCCGCACCAGTGCCTTGCGCACGAACACCGGCGGCAGCGCCGAGAAGCCGTACTGCTCGCGGATCGCGTCGGGCAGCAGGGCGACGGTGACGAAGTTGGCCGTCTCGACCAGCGGGCGCGCCGCCAGCGGCACGGGCGGCTCGAGCACGATCGACCGTGCGCGCTCGCGCGCCCAGTCGGTCACGTGGAGGGTGTCGCCGTCGAGCATCGAGTGCCGGTAGTCGTCGAGGTCGTCCAGGGTGCGCGGCATGTCGGCCTGGCGCAGTCCGAAGAGGCGCCCGACCACCCGGTAGTCCTGCCAGTAGGCCGCCTCCTCGTCGCGCGTGAGTCCCCCGACGTACGCCCGGTAGACCACCAGGGCGGAGTCGACCAGCGAGAACAGCACCCACAGGAGCAGCTCGGGGTCGTCGGCCCTGTATTCGGTCCCGGCGGGATAGCGGCCGACCGGCTGCCTCAGCCGCCCGCGCACGCGCCGGTGCATCGCACGCACCTGGCGAGTGACCCGATCGGCCTCCGCGCGCGAGCCGAAGCCGATCGTGTGCATGACCTTGGCCGTTCGCGCCAGGCGCTCGTAGGGCTCCTCCAGGTCGCTCGAGTGGGCGAGCAGCCCGGCCACGGCCAGCGGATGCGCGGCCTGCATAAGGAGTGCCCGCGGGCCGCTCAGTGCGATCACCCGCTCCCGGTGCACGCGGCGCAGCATCGAGCCCTCCCCGAAGTACCCGGCCTCGTGACCCGCTGCCTCCGGCGGCGCGTACCTGGAGTGTGAGGAGGCTCGGGTCACCGCAGCGCATCCACCCCGTCGCGGGTCCGCTGCGCGAACGACTCGACCACGTGTCAGGCCGCCGCCGCGTCGGCGGGCGCGGAGGGCACGAGCGCCTCGCGGGTGCGCTGGAGGCCGAGTCGCAGGCGGCTCTTCGCCGTGCCGAGCGGCACGCCGGCCGCCGTCGCGATCTCGGCTGTCGAGAGACCGCGGCCGTAGGCCATCAGCACGGCGTCGCGCTGCGCCGCGGGCAGTCCGGCCAAGGCGGCGAGCACGCGTCCGGCCTCGTCGCGCCGGACCACCGATTGCGCCGGCGATTCGACCTCGGCCTCTCGCCCGGCGTCCCTTACCCCGAGCCTTTCGGCCGCCGCCGCGCCCGCGGTGCGCGAGCGCGCGCGATCGACCGCGCGGCTTCGCGCCATCATCGCCACGTAGCCTGGCAGGCCTCCGCGGGCGGGGTCGAACTTGGAGGGATCGCGCCACAGCACGGTAAAAACGTCCTGCACCACGTCCTCGGCCGCGGCCGCATCGCCGAGCACTCGGTATGCGGCCGAGAAGGCGAGCGGATAGTGCTCGGAGTACGCGCGGGTGAAGCCGTTGCGTGATTCAAGGAGGGACATGCAAACCTCATTCCAGAGTAGAACTTGCTTAAACATACTGTATAGCAATATTCACACGCTCTGTTGAACTCTGTGAATGAACTACTGACCATCGGGCAGCTCGCCGAGCGCACCGGCGTCCAGCCCGGCACGCTGCGCATCTGGGAGCAGCGCCACGATTTCCCGCACGCCGAGCGGCTCCCGAGCGGGCACCGGCGCTACCCCGTTGACCAGGTGGAGCGCGTGTTGGAGGTCGTTCGAGCACGCGAGAGCGGCCTCTCGCTCGCCGCGGCCGTCGAGCGCGCGAACCGCGACTCGCCGGTTGCCCCCGGCGCCCCCTCGATCTTCGCCGGCTTGCGCAAGCGGCGCCCGGACCTCGCTCCCTATCCGGTACCGAAGCGAATGCTCGTGCCGATCTCCCACGCCATGGAGGACGAGTGCTCGGCCCGCGGCGGCGGAGCGATCCTCGTCGGCTCCTTCCAGCGCGAGCGCTTCTATCGCCAGGCCGAGCCGCGCTGGCGCGCGTTCGCCCGCACCGCGGAGCTGACGGTCGCGCTCGGCGACTTCGAGAGGCCGCGCGCCCCCAAGGGCGCGCCTATCGAGATACCGATCGACCGCAGCCATCCGCTCTCGCGCGAGTGGGCGATCGTCTGCGACGGCCCGGGAGTGAGCGCTTGCCTCGCCGGGTGGGAGCGGCCGGGCAGTCCCGAAGACGACGCCGGCCGCGTCTTCGAGATGCTCTGGTCAGTCGAGCCGGACGTCGTGCGCGAGGCCGCGCGCATCGGGCTGGACCTTGCCGCCACCCAGTGGCCGAAGCTGCGCGAGCTGGTGCCCGAGTGGATCTCGCAGCCGGCGGCCGCCGACGCCTCGGCCGTCGAGCGCGTGACCGCACTCACCAACCGGATGCTGGCCTACGTCTCCGCCGCGGGCTAGAGCGAACCGAGCTCTGTGCTCTCGTCGGCCAGCGCCGCCGCATCCGGGCGCGCGCCCTCGGCGATGAAGCGCCGAGCATGCTCGAGGTCGTCCGAGCGGCCCACCGACAGCGCCGCCACGACCTTCCCGTCGTCGAGGTAGAACGCCGAGAACTCGCCGTCCTCGAGCGAACCTCGGATAGCGGTGTCCCCAGAGCCCGGCCCGACGTACTCCATCGAGGCCCAGTCCGCGAGGTCGGAGAAGAAGTACGGGATCGTGTCGTGCTCGACGCCCCGGCCCAACATGTTGAGCGCCGCCGTCTTGCCCTGGTTGAACGCCACGTCCCAGTGCTCGATGCGCATCGGGCGCCCGTGCACCGGGCTGTCGTACTCGCATATGTCTCCTGCCGCGAAAACGCCCGGGACCGAGCTCTCGAGTCCGGCTGAGCAGCGCACGCCGCCCGCCTCGCCCAGGTCAAGCCCGGCCGAACGGGCGAGCATCACGTCGGGCGACACCCCGGCGCCCACGATCACGACGTCGCAGTCGAGCGACTTGCCGCCCTTGGTGATCACGCGCCGCACGCGGCCGTCGGACCCCTCGAAGCGCTCGAGCTCGTCACCGCCGTGGATCTCCACCCCGTGCTCCTCGAGCACGCCGTGGAAGAAGCCGCCGATCTCACGGCCGAACTGACGCTCGAGGGTCACCTCCTCCATCATCAGGATGCTGCACTTGACGCCGTGCGCCGCCGTCAACGACGCCGCCACCTCGGTCCCGATGTAGCTGCCGCCTACGAGCACGGCGCGCTCCGCCTGCTCGGCGTCGGCCCGGATCGCGTCGGAGTTGGCGAATGCGCGCAGGTAGTGGATCCCCTCGAGGTCGGTGCCATCGGCGCGCAGCCGGCGCACATTCGCGCCGGTCGCGACGAGCGCGTTGCCGAACTGGATCTCCTCCTTGGTCGACAGCGTCGCCACGCGCTCGCCTGAGTCGAGCTTCATCACGCTGGTGCGCGTCAGCAGCTCGATGTTCTGCTCGTCCCACCACTCGTTCGGGCGAAACAGCACCTCCTCGCGCGACTCGGCGCCCTGCAGGTAGCCCTTCGAAAGCGGCGGGCGGTTGTAGGGCGGGTCGGGTTCGCGACCGACGAGCAGCACGCTTCCCTCGGCGCCCTCCTCGCG
>JBEVKF010000058.1:0-12329 GCA_040509755.1 Thermoleophilaceae bacterium
TCCGCCTCCGACGCGCCGGTGGCGTGTAGGAAGCGGGCGAGGCGCCGCCGCAGGCGGGCCAGCGAGGACGGATCCGCCGGCAGCGCGAGGCTGATGCGGTCGGACGGGGCCGGCAGCGGGCGAACGGCCAGCAGCGCCACGTCATCGCCCGGCTCGCCGTGCGCGAGGACCGCCTCGATCACGCGCTCGCACAGCGCGTCGAGACCGTCATGGCCGCCTCCAGCCACGGCGGCGAGATTCTCCAGTCCACGGTCGAGACCCTCGTCGCGGCGCTCCACGAGCCCATCCGTGTAGAGCAGCAGCGACGACCCCGGCGGCAGCACGGCGCTGGCCTCGCGGAACACGGCCGGGTCCGAGGCGCCGATCGGGACGGAGCGGCCGCCCTCCAGGAAGCGCGGCCCGTCCGGGGCGATCACGAGGGGCGGCGGGTGGCCGGCGGCGCTGAACGCCACCTCCCCCGTCTCGCGGTCGAGCACGAGGTAGAGCACCGTCGCCATCGCCTCCTCGTCACCGTTGAGCACGAGGCGGTTGACACGCGCCATCACCTCCGCCGGGGACGCCTCAGCCACCCCATACGCGCGGAACGCGTTGCGCAGCTGGCCCATGAACTTCGCCGCGCGCAGCCCATGGCCCACCACGTCACCGACCACGAGCGCCACCCGGCCGTCGGGGCGCTCGAGCGCGTCGTACCAGTCGCCCCCGATCGCGGTTCCGCGCGCGGCCGGCAGGTAGCGCGCGGCGATCTCCAGGCCCTCGATGCGCGGCAGCCGCTCGGGCAGAAGGCTGCGCTGAAGCGTTTCCGCGATCGTGTGCTCGCGCTCGTAAACCTCGCGCAGGCGGGCCTCCACGGTCTTGCGTTCGTGGATGTCGATCGCCGTGCCCACGTACCCGGCGAAGCGCCCGCCCACGTAACGTGGAACGCCACGGTCGACGATCCAGCGGTAGTCGCCCTCCCGGCCGCGTAGGCGGTACTCGTGTTCCCACGGCTCGCGGCGGGCAAGCCGCTCGTTCCAGGTGGCGAGCGCGGCCGGGGCGTCCTCGGTGTGTACGCCGCGCGTCCAGGTGTGGCCGAGCTCCTCCTCCAGCGTTGTGCCGGTATAGCGCAGCCAGCCCTCGTTGACGAACGTCACGAGCCCGGCGTCGTCGGTGGTCCAGATCATCGCCGGCGCGCTGTTGGCAAGCTGGCGAAAGCTCGCCTCGGACTCACGCAGCGCGTCCTCCATGCCCTTGCGCTCGTCGATGTCGGTGGCGGTTCCCACGTAGCCGACGAACTCGCCCTCCGCAAAGCGCGGAGTGCCCACCTCGAGCACCCAGCTGTGGCCGCCGCGGGGGTTGGTGAGCCGGTACTCAAAGCGAAACTCCGCGCGGCGGGCGACGGCCGCACGCCATTCGGCGAGCATCTCGGCTCGGTCGTCAGGGTGCGCGCACATCCCGAACGTATCCCCCAGCTCCTCCGCCAGCGTACGGCCGGTGAATCGCAGCCAGCCCTCGTTTACGAAGGTCACGTCGCCCTCGGCGTCGGTCATCCACATGAGCGCCGGCGTGGTGTCGGCCAGCTCGCGAAAGCGCGCCTCGCTGTCGCCGACGAGCTCCTCGTGTCGAGCCCGTTCCGCCGCTGCGCCAAGGACGTTCGCGAGCGCTTGAAGGAAATTGGCGTCGTCCGGGCTGAAGTGCTGAGGCGTGCGGCTGTTCGCGCCGAGCACGCCGAAGAGCCGCTCGCGCGACCCGATCGGCGCAGCCATCGCGCTCACGATCGCAAGATCGCGTTGGAGGGCCGAGGCGCCGAAGCGCGTCTCGGTCGCGAAGTCGTCGATCACGACGGGGCCCTCGGCGTGGAGGGCGAAACCGGGAAGCTCCTCCTCGCCCGCGTAAAGCGCTCCCCCAAGCACGCCGTCGGGTAATCCGTGGCCGCCGCGCACCAACAGGGCGCGCCCGTCCCCGGTCAGCTCCAGGACCGATGCATAGTCGGTGCCCAGCTCGCGGGCGGCGGACTCGACGGCCTCGTCGATCAGGTCGTCCAGCGGCGCCCCCGCCAAGGCTCGCTGGCCGAGCTCGACCACGGCGGCCTGCTGATGCGCCCGAGTGCCCACCTCGTCCCGGTAGCGATGAGCTCGGCGCCGAAGCATTTCCCGGTGACCTAGTCGGCTTCGGCCAGCGGGTCGCCCTGCAGGCGGGATTTCAGACGCAGCACCGCCTTGGTGTGGAGCTGCGACACGCGTGACTCGGTGACGCCGAGAACCTCGCCGATCTCGCGAAGGGTGAGGTTCTCGTAGTAGTAGAGGGCCACCACGAGCTTTTCGCGCTCCGGCAGACGCGCGATCGCGTCCGCCAGGCGGTCCTTCATCTCGGTGGTGTCCATCTCCGCAGCGGGGTCGGGCGCGCTTGGGTCCTGGATCGTGTCCAGGAGCGAGACCTGGTCTCCCGAGGAGTCCGAGACCGTCCAGAGCTCATCGAGCGCGACGACCGACGAGTTGGAGATGCGCACGAGCGACTCCTGGAACTCCTCGACCGACACCTCGAGCGAGTCGGCCATCTCCTGGTCGGTCGGCGCGCGGTGCAGCTTGTGCTCGAGCTTCGCGTTGGTCCTCTCAATCTCGCGTGCCTTGGTGCGCACCGAGCGCGGCACCCAGTCGAGCGAGCGGAGTTCGTCGATGACCGAGCCCTTGATGCGTGTGATCGCGAACGTCTCGAACTTGATCTCGCGCTCAGGCTCGAAGCGCTCGATTGCGGAGATCAGCCCGAGCAGCCCGTAGGAGATGAGGTCGGACTCCTCCACGTGGGAGGGAAGGCCGCTCGACATCCGGCCCGCCACGTACTTGACCAGGGGGGCATAGGCGAGCACCAGTCGCTCGCGTGCCTTCTCGTCTCTCTCGTCCTTGTACCGGCGCCAGAGATCCTTGAGCTCTATCGCCTTGAGGTTGGTCTCCAAGTAAGCCCTTCGTTCACGCGCGCGGATGAGAGCGCGAGTACGCCTGCTTGAGGCGCCTCGACTCTACCCGAGTGTAGGTCTGAGTCGTGCTGATAGAGGCATGGCCGAGCAGTTCCTGGATCGTGCGCAGGTCGGCGCCCCCCTCGAGCAGGTGCGTGGCAAAGGAGTGGCGCAGGGTGTGCGGAGAGATGCCCAATCGGCGCGCCTGGAGCTTCAACCGGCGGCGCACGTCGGATGTCGAGAGCCGCCTGCCGCTCTTGGACAGGAAGAGCGCGGGGCTCTCCCCGACGTGCAGCGCGGGGCGCGCACGGTCGAGATAGCGCTCGACCGCGCGCCAGGCGTGCTCCCCGGCGGGAACCACCCGCGTCTTTGATCCCTTTCCCTCCACCCGCACCTCCTCGGCGTCCGGGTCAACGCTTTCGACGTCGAGGTTCACGAGCTCCTCGGCGCGCAATCCGGCCGCATAGGCGAGCTCGAACATGGCGCGGTCGCGGACGTCCAGCGGAGTCGTGCCGGGGATCCGCTCTAGCAGCTCCGCCAACTCACCGGCCTTCAGCACCGCCGGCAGATAGGCGTCCTGCTTGGGGCTCGAGACCAGGTCAGCCGGGTTGGCCTCGACCTCCCCTCGCTCGAGCAGATAGCGATAGAAGGTGCGGATCGCCGCGAGCTTGCGCGCCACCGTCGACTTCGCCGCCCCGTTCTCGCCCAGCGCCGCGGCGAAGCGCCGCAGCTCGCGGTGGCTGAGCTCGCGCGGCGCCAGGTCGTGGCTCGCCGCCCACTCCCCAAGCTGACCGAGGTCGACCCCGTATGCACGGCGGGTCTTCTCGCCCATGCCGCGCATTCGCTGCCAGTCGTCGAAGCCGGCCAGCGCGCGGCTCCAACCAGGGCCGGGGCCACTAGCCTCTGCCGGCGTGGGCGCGTTCTTCGTCAACACCGAGGATGGGCGGGTGGCCACGCGAAATCAGCTTGCCGATGCGCGGCTCGTGGACGGGGACGGCAAGCCCGGCCGCCCCTGGCACCCGATCCAGGGCCCGAGCGACGCGTCAACCATGTGGTACTCCGTGCTTCGAAAGCGCGAACGGGGCGTCTTCATAGGCACGCTCTGCATTCGACACACCGACCGCCGAACCTTTCTGGAGGAGCGCGGGTGGGAGGAGATCCCGATCGAGCAGATCGGGATCTGAGGCCCGGCGCGCGTCAGGCGATGTAGATGGGCGCTCCGACGGGAACGCGGTCGTAGAGCTCGATCACGTCCGGGATCGCCATCCGGATACAGCCGTGGGATGCGGCGCTGCCGAGCGAGTAGGTCTGGTCGGTGCCGTGGATGCCGGCGCCGTCGAAGATGCCCAGCCAGCGCGCCTTGAGCGGGTTTTCGGCCACGCCGCCCGGCACGACCGTGCCCGCGAGGTCGCCGGCCCAGTCGCTGTTGGGCACGGTCCAGGCGGGGTCAACCGCCTTGTTCTGGATGTGGTACAGCCCCGCCGGAGTGTCGAAGCCCACGGCGCCCACGGCCACGGTGTACTCCTTGACGAGCTTGAGCTTCTGGTAGTAGCGCAGCTTGAAGTTGACGCGGTCGGCGATCAGCAGCGTCGGGTACTTGCGGGCGAGCTCGGCCTGGGTGACCTTCGGGCGCACGATTCGCACGGGCGCCTTGACGGCGCGGTCGACCCCCGGGACCGTCAGCGCCTGGGCGAGCCGCTCTTGGAGCAGCTGACTCTTGACCGCGATTCCGTTGCGCTCCTTGACCTTCTCGAGCGACGGGAAATCGACCTCGGCGTCCTGAGCCTTGCGGTTGAGGCTCTTCTGCACGCGCGCCACAAGCTCCTGGACGGCGGCCTCGTCGTAGGTCACGCGGGCGGATACCTGGGCGTCCTCTTCCCCACCGGAGAGATCGCGGGCCACGCGGCTGAAGATGCTGCCGCTGCGGCTCGCCTCGATCGCCTCGTCGACCATGCCGTCGACGTCTGCCTGCACACCGGCGTCCTCGGCCGAGAGGTTGAAGCGCCGTTTAGCCCTGCGTACCGCTATTGGCTGCTCGAGCGGCTCCTTCAGCCGGCGTTCGATCAGCAGCCGCGCGTCCCCGGTGCTCATGCCGCCCACGTCGATGCCGGCGACGGTCACGCCCTCGGCGATCAGGTCCTCGCGCGACGAGTCGTACGCGTACGCAGCGACCGCGCCTCCCGCAAGGACGAGCAGGAGTACGGCCACGAGGATGAAGGACTTCTGCCTCATGGAGCGGATCCACCATCAGTCTAGGGCGCGCTCCAGCGGACAAATGCGCCTGAACGCGCGCTTGCGCTTAGGGGCCCCGCTCGGCCTGCATCTCCTCGACCGCCCGGGTGGCGCGCTGCTCGGCCATCGTGGCGCGGTCCAGGGCCTTCTGGGCAGTCTGCTCAGCGGCCTCCGCGCGCCGCTCGGCCGCTGTGAGGCGGTCGTCGGCGTCTCCGAGCGAGCCCGCGCGGTCGCCCTGGCTCCTCCCGGTGGCCTTGTCGCGCGCCGTCTTGACGTGCGGGCTCCAGCGCAGGAACTCCTCGACCTCGCGCTCATAGCGGTAGGGCTCCTGGGCCCCCTGCAGCATCGGGTTCAGTCGCAAGTGCTCGCCGAGCTTGAGCACCGCCTCGCGGCTCGTGTAGCCGTAATCAAAGCCCGTGACCTTGAAGCGGCGGTTGTCGACCCCGCGCCCGAAGCGCAGCTGGTTGAGCGCCTCCGGGGGCACCTTGATGCCGAGGCGCCGCAGGGCCGAGGCCGCGAGACCCGTGCCCCACGGCGGCAGCACCGGCGCATAGGGCTTGCCGAGCAGGCTCGCGACCTCGCTCAGCGCCAGCACGCCGTCGCCGGCGACGTTGTAGACCCCGGGGATGTCGTGCTTGACCGCGTGCTCGAGCGCGTGCACCACGTCGTCCTCGTGCACGAACTGGTAACGCGGATCAAAGCCGAGGATCATCGGGACCGCCGGTAGCGAGAACAGGTCGATGTGCGAGGTGCGCAGGTCCGGCCCCAGGACGTTCGCAAAGCGCAGCACGCTGACGGTGGTGTCCGGGCTGCGCTCGGCGAACGCGGTCAGCGATGCCTCGACCTCGCCGATGTCGCGCTCGATCGGGGTGCGCGGCGGATGCGGGCGGCCCATGGTCTCGTCGAAGAAGGCGGGGTCGTCGCGCTCGCAGCCATAGAAGTGCGTCGATGACTTGAACACCACCTTTCGCACGGGCGAGTCGCCCGAGCAGGCGGCGAGGATGTTCATCGTCCCGATGATGTTGTTCTCGTGGGCCCTCGAGGGCGTCGTAGTCGAGGAGTCCACGACGAGACGCGTATCGACGACAGTGTCGATCTCGGCCGCCTCCACCACACGGCGCAGCAGCGCGTGCTGGGCGCTGACCTTGACGTACTCGGTCCGCTCGAGCTCGACCTGGGGCTCCTCGTTGTCGACGCCGATCACCGCCTCGACCTCCGGGAAGGCTTCCAGCGCCTGCGCGAGGCGCCCGCCCCAATAGGTCGACAGACCGGTGAGCAGGATGCGGCGCGAGTCCATTGCGCCCGGCCGGGTAATTTCCCCGCGCGCCGCCATCGTCATCCGAACCACACCGACTTGCGCGTGGCGAGCATGTCCCAAAGGTTCTCCTGTATGCGTGCGCGGATGTCGTGGGCGACCGTCTGAACGAGGGCCTTGTCGTCCTGCATGCCCTCCTCGTCGAAGCGGATCGGCTCCAGGAAGCGGATCTTGAACTTCGCGGGAAGGTAGCCCAGCATCCCCAGCAGGCCGAAGTGCGGGAAGGTCGGAGTGATCGGAAAGTAGAGCAATCCGGTCACGCGCTTCAGCAACCCGAGCTGCGCGAACACAGGCGCCGCCTCCTCGGCCCCGACAACGCACACCGGGACGATCGGCGTGCGCGCGCGCATGGCCGCCTCGACGAAGCCGCCGCGGCCGAACCGGCGCAGCCGATAGCGGTCCTTGTAGAGCTTCTCCGTGCCCTTGCGGCCCTCGGGGAACACGAGCACGAGCTGCTCCTCGTCGTAGAGCAGGCGGTGCACGTTCGCCGGGTGGGCCGCCACACAGCCGATCTTTGGGAGCAGCGTGGAGAAGCCCGGGTAGCCCTTGAAGAAGTGCTCGATCGTGATGTTGACGGGCCGCGGATGCGGGTGCTCCTCCTTGACGGCCTTGGAGATCATCGCGGCGTCCGGCGGGAGCGCGCCGGAGTGGTTTGAGACCAGCAGGGCGCCGCTCGCCGCGGGCACATGCTCGATTCCCTCGACCTCGGCGCGAAACCAGTAGCGGTAGAAGAACTCAGCGGCGGTGGCGTCGAAAATGCCTTCGATCCGCTCCGATCGCCCCCAGTCGTTCAGGCGCCGCTCGGGCTCCACACCGGGCAGGTGGCGCTTGAGCGTCTCGGCCGGCACGAGCGCCGTCGGCGCCGGCTCGCGCTCGCGCATGGACAGGGTCGTACGGCTGCCGTCGGCCATCGCATCGAGTCTTGCAGACTCGTCTTAGCCGGCCGGCGTCAGCGGATCTCGAGTCTCTCGACCGCGACGACCGTCTCCTGCTGGGCGGCGATTCGCCAGCCCGGAGTGCCGTCGCCGCCGAACAGCTCCTCCACCACCGCGGTGGGGCCGGGGTCCCCGCCACGCGCGTCGTGAAACGCGACCACGCCACCCGGCTCGACGAATCGGCTCCAGAGCCCCCAGTCGAGCCGGCAGGCCGGCTCGGAGTGATCCCGTCGATGAACACGAGGTCGAGCGGCTCGGACCACTCCCGCGCCGCCTCCTCGCTCGTCGTCACATGCCAGCGCAGCGCGGGGCCTCCGCGGCGCCGTGCCGCCCTGTTCACGAGCGCCCGCACGGCGCGCTCGTCGGCGGGCTGCCACCAGTCCATGCCTGCCCCGAACGGCTCCACCAGGTCGAGGCGCGCGCCCTGCGGCAGAGCGTCGATGAGCACGAGCGCCGAGGAGCCTTCGTAGACGCCGATCTCGAGGGCGTGACGGCGCCCGCTCGCCAGCTCGCGCAGGAGCGCCGACTCGGACGGCGAGTGCATGGAGCGCGGCGGTACGAGGCCGGCCCGGAGCGCGATCGGGCGCAGGCGGGCGCTGTTGCGCCAGGCATCCGGAGCGCGGCGCCGGAGCGCCTTCGGGAGCGCCATTAGATGATTGATTCCGAG
Source organism: Thermoleophilaceae bacterium (assembly GCA_040509755.1). Taxonomy (GTDB): domain Bacteria; phylum Actinomycetota; class Thermoleophilia; order Solirubrobacterales; family Thermoleophilaceae; genus JACVRW01. The sequence continues at coordinate 8,079 of JBEVKF010000058.1, forward strand.
TTCGGGTGCCCGCGGGGGCGCGCCAGACCAAGCCGGCCGACGCACGAGTCCGAAGCAGGTAGCAGCGCTACCTGCGAGGGCTCGGGTGGCGATCCAGCGCCGGTCTGGCGGGTCATCCGTGGGTGCACGAATAAGGAATCAACCATCTAGCCGATCCGCTCGAGCACCGGCTCGAGCTCTGTCGCCAGCCCGGTCCAGTCGCGCGCGCCGATCACGCCGTCGCGGTCGACCAGTTCCTCGTTCCAGGGATGGATGATCGTGGCCGGCAGGATCCCGGCCTGGCGAGCGCGCGCGATGTTGGCCGGACTGTCGTCGACCAGCACGTCGATGCCGAGCTCGACGCAGCGGGTGACCTTGTCAAACGAGCAGTGAAGGTCGTCGTACGGCATGCCGATCTGCTCGAGCCAGCGAGCAGTGGCCTCGGCCGTCTGCGGGCGGCGGTGGCTTGTGACGTGAATCCAGTGGCCGCGCTCGTGCCAGTCGCGAACGGTCTCCACCGCGTTCTCGTAGGGCACGCCGGCGAGGATGTTCTCGTCCGAGTGGCTCTCCTCGACGCAGTGGACGACCGCGTCGCGCTCCAGCACCGTGATGCCCCAGTCGCGCTGGTCCTCGTAAGGCAGGTCTACGCCGTAGCGCTCCTTGACGATGCGTTGGAGCAGATTCCAGTACTCGTGGAGGGTTGAGTCGATGTCGAGCGCAATTCTTGCCACGGGCCTACCCTAGAAGTGTCATGCCGAAGATGTTCGTCCCCACAGCACGCCCGGCCAGCGTCCGAGCCGCTCGGCTCGCCGGCGACGGCTATGGCGAAACCGGGGAGCCCGACTGGCGGCTGATCCCATGGAAGGACCACCTGCACCAGATCGACGTCGACGGCACGCCCGTGAACTACGTCGACCTCGGATCAGGGGATCTCGAGCCGATCGTGTTCGTCCACGGCCTTGGCGGCCAGTGGCAGAACTGGCTCGAGAACCTCCCGCGCGCGGCCCAGGAGCGGCGCGTGATCGCGATCGACCTCCCCGGCTTCGGGTGCACGCCGATGCCGCGCCACAAGATCACGATCCCCGGCTACGCACGCTGCGTCGACGCCCTCTGCGAGCGGCTCGATCTCGGCCGCGTGGACATCGTGGGCAACTCGATGGGCGGCTACATCGCCACCGAGGTGGCGATCCAGTTTCCGCATCGGATCGACCAGCTGATCCTGGTCTCGGCGGCCGGGATCACCACCGCGGACCTCGTGCATCGACCCGTGCTGACGCTTGGCCGGATCGCCGCGGCCATGGCTACCTACGGCGCGTCGCGCCGGCGCCCGATCGCATCGCGGCCGAAGTCGCGCCACATGGCGCTTCTGCTCGTCGCCCGCCACCCCTCCCTGCTGCGCGCCGACCTCGCCTACGAGGGCTTCTTCAAGGGGACGGGCAAGCCCGGCTTCGACGACGCCCTGCGGGCGAACCTCGAGTACGACTTCCGCGACCGCCTGCCCGAGCTTCGCCAGCCCACGCTGATCGTCTGGGGCGAGAATGACTCGATCATTCCAGTCAAGGACGCGCATGAATTCGAGCGGCTGATCCCCGACAGCCGCAAGGTCGTCATGAAGGACACCGGCCACATCCCGATGGCCGAGCGCCCGGCCGCCTTCAACGACGTGATGATGGAGTTCCTGGCCGAGACCGGCCCGGCGGCGGCAAGGAAGAGGCAGGACGGCGAGTCGCAGGCCGCCTGAGTCAGCCGGTGACGGCACCCTCGGCGGCGGAGCCCACCAGGCGCGCGTACTTGCCCAGCACGCCCCGCGTATAGGCGGGTGCAGGAGGCTCATAGCCCTCGAGGCGCCCGGCGATCTCCTCGGCGCTGAGCGCCACGTTTAGCTCGCGCCGCTCGACGTCGAAGGTGACCGTGTCCCCGTCCCGCAGGGCGGCGATCGGGCCGCCGCGCGGCGCTTCGGGCGCCACGTGGCCGGCCATGAAGCCGTGGGTTGCGCCGGAGAAGCGGCCGTCTGTGAGCAGGGCGACGGAGTCTCCGAGGCCCTCGCCGACGAGCGCGGCGGTCACGTGCAGCATCTCGCGCATCCCCGGTCCGCCGGTGGGCCCTTCGTTTCGGATGACCACGACCTGGCCGGGCAGGACCGACTTCGCCATGACGGCGGCGAACGCCTCCTCCTCGGACTCGAATACGCGCGCCGGGCCGGTGTGCTCGGTCCGGCCGTGGCCCGACAGCTTGACCACGCAGCCGTCGGGCGCGAGGTTGCCGCGCAGAATCGCGAAGCCGCCGTTGGGCTTGATCGCATCGTCAACGCCGCGGACCACGTCCTGACCCACCGTCTCCTCGGCGAGGTCGGCCACCTCGCCGATCGTCTGGCCCGTGACGGTGACGCTGGCGGCGTGCAGCAGGCCGGCCTCCTTGAGGCGCTTGATCACGAGCGGCACGCCGCCGGCGCGGTAGAGGTCGGTGGCCACATAGCGGCCACCCGGCTTGAGGTCGCACAGGAGCGGGGTGCCCCACGCAATGCGGTCGAAGTCCTCGAGCTCCAGCGGCACGCCCACCTCGTAGGCGACAGCGAGCAGGTGCAGCACGAGGTTCGTCGAGCCGCCCGACATCGCGCCCGCGGCGATCGCGTTCTCGAGCGACTCCTTGGTGATGATCTTGCTCGGGCGCAGGTCACGCTCGAGCACGTCTACCACCAGCCGCCCGCAGTCCTCGGCGACCTGGCCCTTCTTGCCGTCTTCGGCCGGGACCATCGAGCTGCCCATGGGAGAGATTCCGAGCACCTCGAAGGCCATCGCCATCGTGTTGGCGGTGAACTGCCCGCCGCAGGCGCCGGCGCCGGGGCTTGCGTGGTTCTCGAGGTCGGTCAGCTCATCATCGGTCAGGTCGCCGGCCGCGTGCGCGCCGATGCCCTCGAAGACGTCCTGGATCGTCACGTCCTTGCCCCGCCAGCGGCCGGGGGCGATCGAGCCGCCGTACAGCATCAGGCCTGGCACGTCGAGCCGGGCCAGCGCCATGACGCAGCCCGGGATCGTCTTGTCGCAGCCCGAGAGGGCGATCACGGCGTCGAACATGTGGCCCCGGGCGACCAGTTCGATCGAGTCGGCGATCACCTCGCGGCTGACAAGCGAGGTCTTCATGCCCTCGGTGCCCATCGTGATGCCGTCCGAGATGGCGACCGTGTTGAACTCCATCGGGGTGGCGCCGGCGGCACGTACGCCCTCCTTGACCCGCTCGGCCAGGCGACGCAGGTGGAAGTTGCAGGGCATCGTCTCGGTCCACGTGTTGGCGACGCCCACGATCGGCCGCTGAAGGGCCTCGTCGTCGAAGCCGACGCCCTTCAGGTAGGCGCGCGCCTGCGCCCGGTCCGGGCCGTCGAGGATGACCCGGCTGCGGCTGCGGGGGTCGCCCCTGCTCACTTCGTCCGCGAGGGGACCTTGCGGCGGCGTTCCCACTCGGCGAGGCGCCACAGGTCGCGGCGCACTCGGGCCGGATCGAGCTGGCGACCGACGAGGTGGAGGTTGGCGCGGCGGATCACGCGATCCTCGTCGGATGTGAGCGCCATCCACTTCGCGAGTACGTCGTCGGAGGCGGGGAGGCGATGCCGCCCGCCGCTGCCGGTCAGGTCGGGGAACTCGACGCAGTACTCGGACAGGAGCTGGCCACTCCCTGGGACGAAGGCCAGGATCGGCTTGTGCGGATAGACCAGGTAGGCGTAGGCGGCGGTGTTGGCGGCCCCGCGATCGGCCTCACGCCGGGCGTGCTTGCCGCCGACCCGGATGAAGCCGAGGTCGCGGTACATGGCCCACTCCTCGTCGTTGACGCAAGAGCGCAGGAGCTCGCGAGCCCGCTGCTCGGCGCGGCGCTCGCGGCCGGGGTCGTAGAGGTGGAGCTCATCGAGCGGACCGACCGTGCCGCGCGCCGCCGCGCGCCGGGTGCGCCACGCCTTCGCCTCACGCACGATCAGCGGGGTCGCCAGGACGAGTGCGATCAGTGCGAGGGCGAGCAGTGCCAGCAGCACGTGAGCGCCTCCTCAGCCGCCGGAGGCGCGCGGGAAGAAGATGACGCGGTCAGCGTCTTGGGGGATGTCGCCGTAGCTCTTGACCATCCGCGCCTCGCGCCGGCCGCTGCCCGGGTGGGTGGTGGGGACGGCCGCCCACATGCCCTCGTCGAGCTGCCGGCGAAACTCCTCGACCAGGCGCTCGTGCTCCTCGCGCACCCGCGGATCGCCCTCGGCAAGGAGGACCTCCCCGTATCCGGGCTTCATGCGTA
>JBEVKF010000059.1:0-12673 GCA_040509755.1 Thermoleophilaceae bacterium
GGACGCGCATCTGCAGGCACGCGGGTACGTGGTGCTGCGTTTCACCTGGCGCCAGGTGCTCGTCGAGCCGCTGCTCGTCGTCACCCGGATCGCGCAGGTCCTGGCCGGTCGCTAGCGTGCGCGCCGTGCCGAAGATCGTCACGCTGCCCGGCGACGGGATCGGCCCCGAGGTGCTCGCCTCGGCGCTCGAGGTGCTGCGCGCCGTCGCCGAGGACCTCGAGTACGAGGAGCACCCGTTCGGGGGCGCGGCGATCGACGCCCACGGGACGGCGCTGACCGACGAGGTGCTCCAGGCCTGCCGGGGCGCGGACGCCGTGCTGCTGGCCGCCGTCGGCGGTCCCAAGTGGGACACCACCGACCCGGGCAAGCCGCGCCCCGAGGAGGGGCTGCTCGGCTTACGCAAGGAGCTCGGCCTGTTCGCCAACCTCCGCCCCGTGCGCCCGAGTCCCGCGCTGCTCGACGCCAGCCCACTCAAGCGCGAGCGGATCGAGGGCACCGACCTGCTGGTCGTGCGCGAGCTGACCGGTGGCATCTACTTCGGTGAGCGCGGCCTCGAGGGGGACACCGCGTACGACACCTGCGTCTACTCCGTGGGCGAGATCGAGCGGATCGCGAGGGTCGCGTTCGAGCTGGCTCGGCGCAAGGTGACGAGCGTCGACAAGGCGAACATCCTCGAGACCTCGCGCCTGTGGCGCAAGACGGTCGAGCGACTGGGCGCGAGCGAGAGCACGCCGCTCGAGCACATCCTTGTCGACAACGCGGCGATGCAGCTCGTCTCGCGCCCTGCCGACTTCGACGTGATCCTCACCGAGAACCTCTTCGGCGACATCCTCAGCGACGAGGCGGCGATGCTCACGGGCTCGCTGGGGATGCTGCCGAGCGCCTCGCTGGGCGACGGCTCGGGCCCCGGGCTGTTCGAGCCGGTACACGGCTCGGCGCCCGACATCGCCGGCAGCGGGCGCGCCAACCCGCTGGCGATGTTCGGCTCGGTGGCGCTGATGTTGCGCCACGGGATGGCTATGGAGAACGAGGCGTCTGCCCTAGAATCGGCCGTGGATCGCGCCCTCGAGGATGGCCTCCGGACCCCGGACCTCGGCGGCGATGCAACCACAGAGGCCGCCGCCCGGGCGGTCCTCGCCAATCTCTAGGAGCAGTACGTGAACACCGCTGACCTCATCTGGCTGAACGGAGAGTTCGTCGCCTGGGAGGACGCGAAGGTACACGTACTCACACACGCAATGCACTACGGAACCGGCGTGTTCGAGGGCATCCGCGCCTATGAGACCGAGCGCGGGACGGGGATCTTCCGCCACCAGGATCACCTCGATCGCCTCGAGGCCTCGTCGAAGCTCTACTACATGGACCTGCCCTTCTCCAAGGCGCAGCTGCGCGAGGTCACCCACGAGCTGATCGCCCGCAACGGCTTCAAGAGCTGCTACATCCGGCCGCTGGTCTGGCGCGGCTACGGTCCGATGGGCCTCAATCCGCTCGACAACCCGGTGGAGGCGATGATCGCCGTCTGGGAGTGGGGCGCCTACCTCGGCGAGGACGGCAAGCGAAACGGCGTCCGCGCGCGGGTGTCGTCATACCGGCGCATCTCATCCGACTCGCTCATCCCGCACTCCAAGGCCTCGGGCCAGTACCTCAACTCGGTGCTGGCCAAGATCGAGTCGATCAAGGCGGGCTACGAGGAGGCGATCCTGCTCGACGACCGGGGACTCGTCTGCGAGGGCACCGGCGAGAACGTGTTCGTGATCAAGGAGGGCGTGATCTACACGCCGCCGCAGGCGGCGTCGATCCTGGACGGCATCAACCGCAAGTCCTGCATCCAGATCGCACGGGATCTCGGCTACGAGGTGGTCGAGCGCGACATAGCCCGCGCCGAGCTGGCGCTGTCCGACGAGGTCTTCCTGACCGGCACGGCGGCCGAGCTGACTCCGATGCGCGAGATCGACGACATCGCGATCGGCGACGGCCGGCCCGGCCCGATCACGCGCGCGGTCCAGGGCGCGTTCGACGATGCCCTGCACGGCCGCGCCGCGCAGTACGCGGACTGGCTCGACCTCGTGCCGGTGCCGTCGCAGACGTGACGTGACTCCTCGATGATCCCTCCAGCCACCGGCCAGACACCGCGGGGGTCCGGGGGCGTGAGCCCCCGGGTGTCCATCTATGACACAACCTTGCGGGACGGCATGCAGGGCGAGGGGATGTCGCTGTCGGTGGACGAAAAGGTCAGGGTGGCCCATGCCCTGGACTCGCTCGGGATAGATCTGATCGAGGCCGGCTTCCCGGCATCAAACCCCAAGGAGGAGGCGCTCTTCGACCTGCTCTCGCGCGAGACCTTCGAGAACGCCCGGATCGTGGCCTTCGGAATGACGAGGCGGCGGGACGTCGCGGCGGAGGACGATCTCGCTCTGCGGCTGCTCGCCGAGAGCTTCGCCCCGGTCTGCACGCTCGTCGGCAAGACCTGGTCGCTGCATCTCGAGAAGGTCACGCACGTGGATCCGCGCGAGAACCTCGACATGATCGCCGAGTCGGTGGGCTTCCTCGTCGCTCAGGGCAAGCGGGTGATCTACGACGCCGAGCACTTCTTCGACGGCTACCGCGACGACCCCGAATATGCGCTGCGCTGCCTCGGAGCCGCGGCCGAGAGCGGCGCGGAGACGGTGACGCTGTGTGACACCAACGGCTCATCGCTGCCGGCGCAGGTGCAGGAGGCGACCGCCCGGGTCGTGGCGGAGCTCGGGCCGGCCGTGGGCATCCACACCCATGACGATGCCGGCTGCGGAGTGGCCAACTCGCTTGTGGCGGTGGAGGCGGGCGCCCGGCTCGTGCAGGGCACGATGAACGGATACGGCGAGCGCTGCGGCAACGCCGACCTGATCACGATCGTCCCGACGCTCGAGCTGAAGATGGGCTTCGAGTGCATCGGCGCGGCGCGCCTGGCCCGGCTGACGGAGGTCTCGCACCTGATCGACGAGCTCTGCAACGTGACACCGAACCCCAACCAGCCCTACGTGGGGGCGAACGCGTTTGCGCACAAGGGCGGCATGCACGTCGCCGGCGTCAACAGCGACGTTCGCACCTTCGAGCACATCGATCCAGCGGACGTGGGAGCCGACCGCCGGGTGCTCGTCTCGGAGCTGTCGGGCAAGGGCACCGTCCAGGCGCGCGCGGACGTGGACGCCGAGACCGCCGGCCGCGTGATCGAACGCGTCAAGGAGCTCGAGCACAGGGGCTACCAGTTCGAGGCCGCGGACGGGAGCTTCGACCTGCTGATCCGCAAGGAGACCGGCGAGTACGAGCCGCTGTTTCGGCTCGAGTCGTGGCGCGCCATCGTGGAGAAGCGCGCCGACGGACGCGTGGAGACCGAGGCCACGATCAAGATCTGGGTGGACGGCGAGCGCTACGTGCGGACCGCCGAGGGCAACGGCCCGGTGCACGCGCTCGACAAGGCCCTGCGCGGCGCCATCGGCGAGCGCTATCCCAGCCTGCGTGACATCTCCCTGGTCAATTTCAAGGTGCGCATCCTCGACGAGACCAAGGGCACCGGCGCCGTCACGCGCGTTCTGCTCGACGCCAGCGACGGGCGCGACACCTGGGGCGCCATCGGGGTGTCCGAGAACATCATCGAGGCGAGCTGGGAGGCGCTGGTGGACTCGCTCGAGGCGGGCATGCTGCCCGGCCGCACGCACCACCAGCGGGCCGCCACCATAGGTCCGTGATCCCGCTGGCGAAGCCCTCCCTCTCTCAGAGGGAGGCCGATCTCGTGCTCGAGACGCTGCGCTCCGGACGCCTCTCGCTCGGACCCAGGCTGCCCGAGTTCGAGGACGCCCTGGCCGGCTGGCTCGGCACGGCTCACGTTTCGGCGGTCTCGTCGGGCACCGCCGGGCTCCACCTGGCGATTCGCGCGGCCGGCATCGAGGCCGGAGATGAGGTGCTCACCACGCCGTTCAGCTTCGTGGCCTCGGCCAACTGCCTGCTCTATGAGCAAGCCCAGCCGGTCTTCTGCGACATCGACCCGCGGACGCTCAATCTCGATCCGGGCGCGGCGCGGGCGGCGGCGTCCGAGCGCACCACCGGCCTGCTCCCGGTGCACATCTTCGGCTACCCGGCCGACATGACCGCCTTCGAGGCGCTGGCCGCCGAGCGCGGGCTCTGGATCGTCGAGGACGCCTGCGAGGCGCTGGGGGCCACCCACGCCGACGGCGCGGTGGTGGGCACCCGCGGCAATCTGGCCGTATTCGGCTTCTACCCCAACAAGCAGCTCACCACCGGCGAGGGCGGCGCCGTGGTCTGCCCGGGCGAGTCCGTCAAGGAGCGCATCGACTCCGAGCGCAACCAGGGCCGCGCGCCGGACCTGGGCTGGCTCGACCACGACCGGCTCGGCTTCAACTACCGCCTCGACGACCTGTCCTGCGCTCTCGGGATCGCCCAGATCGGGCGCCTGGACGAGATGCTCTCCGGGCGCGCCCGTGTGGCGGCGCTCTATACGGAGGCGCTCGCGGGCATCGACGGCCTCGACCTGCCCTGCGCCGACTCGGACGGCGACCGGCGCTCCTGGTTCGTCTATGTGGTTCAGCTTCCGCCGGGCGTGGACCGCGACGCCGCCGTCGTGGCGATGCGCGAGCGCGGCGTCGACACCAAGCCCTACCTGCCGGCGATCCATCTGATGAGCCTCTACCGCGAGCGCTTCGGCCACCGCGAGGGGCAGTTTCCGGTCTGCGAGGACGTCGCCCGGCGCTCGCTCGCGCTGCCGTTCTACCCAGACCTCGCCGACGGCGACGTCGAGCAGGTCGTACAGGCGCTGACCGCCGTGATCCAGGCCGTCGCGGTGTCCGGCTCGGCCTGAGACGGTTGGTCGCCGAGCGGCTCACCGCACAGCTGCTCGCCGGGGCGCCGGCCAAGGACCCGGTGGCCGTCGCCGAGCGCCTGCTGGCCGTGCAGGGTCAGGACGCTCGCGGGGCCCGGCTGGCCGTGCGGGCCCGCACGCAAGGTCTGTCCGCCGCCGACGTCGATCGTGCGCTGACCCACGACCGCTCGCTCCTGATCACCTGGCTGAACCGCGGGACGCTTCACCTCGTGCGAAGCGAGGACTATCCCTGGCTCCAGGCGCTCACGGCGCCGCGGCACCTGACCGCCACCCTGCGCCGGCTCGCCCAGGAAGGTGTGGACGCCGACCAGGCCGAGCGCGGCGTGGCGGCCGTGAAGCGCGCGCTGGCCGCGGAGGGCCCGCTCACCCGCGCTTCGCTCGGCGAGCGGATCGCGGCCGCGGGGGTCCGCACGCAGGGCCAGGCGCTGATCCACATCCTCGCGCTGGCCTGCCTGCGCGGCCGCGCGGTGCGCGGTCCGATGGTGGGCGGCGAGCACGCCTACGTCCTGGTCCGCGACTGGCTGGGCGAGTCGGAGCCCGTGGAGCGCGAGCGCGCCCTAGCCGAGCTGGCGCGCCGCTACCTCGCCGGTCACGGCCCGGCCGACGACCGCGACCTGGGGAAGTGGGCGGGCCTGCCGCTGCGGGACGCGCGCGCCGGCCTCGAGGCGATCGCATCCGAGCTCGCAGAACGCGCCGACGGCCTCGTGGATCTCGCCGGCCGCCCCTCACCGGCGGAGCTTCCCCCGCCGCTCCTGCTCGGCGCCTTCGACCCGGTGCTTCTCGGCTGGACATCCCGCGAGCCGCTGCTCGGCGCACACCAGCGGGTGATCACCGTGAACGGCATCTTCCGTCCGTTTGCGCTGGTGGGCGGACGAGCGGCGGGGACCTGGACCATGCCCGGCGGGACGGTCGCGCTCGAGCCCTTCGGCAGGCTCTCCTCCGAGGACGCCGCGGCGCTCGACGCCGAGGCCGCCGACGTGAAGCGCTTCCTCACCCAAGCGGCTTGACGAGCCCAACGAACCCCGGCAGCCCGCGGCCCGGCGGGGAGTACGCGACCTCGTCGTAGCCCTCGCTGGCATACAGCGACCGCGCCGGCACATTCGCGATGGTCGTGTCGAGAGCGACGGCGGGCAGTCCGAGACCACGCGCATCGCGCTCGGCCCGCGCCAGCAACGCGCGGGCGACTCCGCGGCGGCGCTGCCCTGGCTCGATCGCCAGCGCGTCGACGTAGAAGGCCGCCGCCGGCGGGTTGGGCGCTCCACGTCCCCCCGCCCAGTAGAGATACAGGGCCACCGGCCAGCGGGTGGGAGGGGCTCCGCGCAGGGCCAGGCGCAGAAAGGCGCGCGAGCGCGGCGGCGCCTCCTCGACCGGAAAGGCGGCCATCGCGCCGACGATCGCGCCGTCTGCCTCGGCGACGTAGACCACCTCGGCGCTGGAGGCGGTACCGGGCTCGGCCAGCGAGCGCTCGAGGACCCGCAGCGCCCGATCGCGACCGCCGCTGAAGCGGTCGTACATGTCGGCGGCGCTCAGGTGCAGCAGGCGCGCGGCGGCCGCGAAGTCCTGCGGCCGGGCTTTACGCACGGTCGTCAAGAGCGGGCATCCTACGGTTCGGACGCGGCCGCGCCCCGAGCGCGCCCGGGCGTTCTGAGAGACTGCCGGACCCACATGGGCCGCTTCGCCGATCCCCAGGACCCGCTCTTCAAGGCGCTCAACTCGTCGATCTCGTTCGACAAACGGCTCGCGCCCTACGACCTCGAGCAGTCGGTCGCGCACGCGCGCATGCTGGCGAAGAGCGCGATCATAGGCGCGGACGACCTCGCGGCGATCGAGCGCGGCCTCGCGGCCGTGCGCGCCGAGATCGAGGGCGGCTCGTTCGTCGTGAATGACGACGACGAGGACATCCACATGGCGATCGAGCGCCGGCTGACGGAGATCGCCGGCCCGGTCGGCGGCAAGCTGCACACCGCCCGCTCACGCAACGACCAGGTCGCCACCGACGTGGCGATGCTCGTGCGCGCTCACAGCCTCGAGGCCCGCTCGCTGCTGCGGGAGTTGATGGGCACGCTCGTCGACTTGGCCGAGCGCCACCTCGACTGGCCTCTGCCCGGCTACACCCATCTCCAGCGCGCGCAGCCCGTCTACCTCGCTCACCACCTGCTCGCCTACTTCTGGAAGTTCCGTCGGGACCTGCAGCGGTTCGACTTCTGCGTTACGGCCACGGCCGACCTGCCGCTCGGAGCGGGGGCGCTGGCCGGGGTCAACTTCGAGACCGACCGGCGGTTCGTGGCCCGCGAGCTCGGCTTCGAGGGCATCGCGGAGAACTCGCTGGACGCGGTGTCCAACCGCGACTTCGTCCTCGACTACCTCAGCGCCGCCGCCACCTGCGCCGGCCACCTCTCCGGGCTCGGCGGTGAGATCGTGCTGTGGTCGACGACCGAGTTCGGCTTCTGCCAGGTGTCCGACGCCTTCGCGTCGGGCTCCAGCCTGATGCCGCAGAAGAAGAACCCAGACGCCGCCGAGCTGCTGCGCGCCAAGGCCCCGCGCATCGTTGGCCGGCTGACCGGGTTCCACGGCGTGCTGCACGGCCTGCCGCTGACCTACAACAAGGATCTCCAGGAGGACAAGGAGCCCCTGTTCGACTCGATCGACACGCTCGAGCTCTGCCTGCGCGTCGCGCGCGAGATGCTCGCGGGAATCGAGTTCAACCGCGAGCGGATGTCCGCCGCGGCATCGGACGAGCTGATCGCGGCGACCGACCTGGCCGACCTGCTCGTGCGCGAGGACGTGCCCTTCCGCGAGGCGCACGGGATCGTCGGCGGGCTGGTGCGGGGGGCGGTCGAGAGCGGCCGGTCGCTGTCGGAGCTGAGCGACGAGGACCTGCAGGGGCTCGCCCCGCAGCTTCCGCCCGCCGGGTTTCGCGCTCTGCTCGAGCAGAGCTCATGGCTCGAGTCGAAGGTCTCCGACGGCGGCACCTCGCTCGCCCGGATCGACGATCAGCTGACCCGCGCCCGTCAGGTGCTACAAGAGGCCGCCCGATGAGGCTCGGCCCGGACTTCTACGCACGCTCGGTGCTGCAGGTCGCCCGCGATCTGATCGGCTGCGTCATCCGCCACGGGGAAACCGCCGGCCGCATCGTGGAGACCGAGAGCTACCACATGGACGAGCCCGCCTGCCACGCCCACGTGGGCGTCACCGGCCGCACGCACACGCTGTTCGGGGAGCCCGGGCGCGCCTACGTCTACTTCTCCTACGGGATCCACTCGCTGCTCAACGCGGTGGCCGAGGACGAGGGGGTCGGCGCAGCGGTGTTGATCCGTGCTCTCGAGCCGGTGGACGGGATCGAGGAGATGCGCGAGCGGCGGCGCCTCGAGCACGTCGAGGACCTCTGCACCGGACCCGGCAAGCTGACACAGGCGCTCGGCATCGGCCTCGCTCACAACGGGACCTCGCTGGTCGAAGGCCCGATCGAGGTGATCCCCCGCAAGCGCGGGGCGCGCGACCCGCGGATCGTGGTGGGCGAGCGAATCGGCATCACCAAGGCCTCCGAGCTCCCGTGGCGCTTCTGCGACGCCGACAGCCGCCACGTGTCGCGGCCCTGGCCCCAGGGGATGCGCCGCGGGCGCTCGGCGGCCGCCTAGCGCGCGGCCCGGTCAGCCCCCGGCACCGGGCGCGGTGCCACCGCCGTTCCCGCCTGACGGCGGCGTCTCCGGCGGCGGGGTGACCTCAGGGGCGGGCGTGGGTGCGGGTGTCTCCTGCGGCGGGGTCTCGGGCTCCGGCGTGGCTTCCGGCGTGTCCTGCTCGCCGCGCTCGGACGGCGTGGTCGGCACTACCTCCTCCGCGTCCGGCACGTCACTCGGATCGACCGGCTCGACCGGCACGTAGCTGCCGTCGGTCTCCTCGTCCTCGTCGTCGTCCTTGCCGCTCGCCGCGTCGCGGGCATCGCGGATCGCCACGGCCGAGGTCATGAAGTCGTGGAAGATCTCCGCGGGGAAGGTCCCGCCGGCCACCGGCCCGCCCGAATGCTCGAACTCCATTGACTGCACCTTGTCCGCGTAGCCGACCCATACCGCCACGGTCCACTGGTCATTGCCGCCGGCAAACCAGGCGTCGCCGTAGTTCTCGGTCGTGCCGGTCTTGCCCCAGATGTTCTCGTCGCCCACCTGGGCGGCCTTGCCGGTTCCGCTGGACACGACGAGCGAGAGCATCTCCTTGGCCACCTGCCCGACCTTGGCCGGGAAGACGCGCTCCTTGACGAGCTCGCTCTCCTCGAGCTCGCTGCCGTCCGGGCGCTCCACCTTCTCGATCGCCACCGGGCCTGTGTCGTCGGGAGCAAGCGTGCTCGACCGCCGCTCGCCGTTATTGGCGATCGTGGAGTAGGCGTAGGCCATCTCGAGCGGCGTCACGCCGATCTTGAGCCCGCCGAGGAGCATGGCCGGATTGGTGGAGAGCGTGGTGCGCACGCCCATCTCGTTGGCAAGGCGAGCCACCCGCCGCGGCTTGACCTTCATGCCGACCTCAGCGAACACCGAGTTGTCGGACGCGGCGGTCGCCGACCAGAGCGACGCGGCGCCAAGGTAGGAGTCCTCGTAGTTGTGGACGTCGAACAGCTCGCGGCCCTTTGCGCCCATGAAGGGCAGCTGCTTCGGCTGGGAGGCCCAGACGCTGTTCGGGTCGATTCCGTCCTCGAGCGCTCGGACCAGGATGAAGGGCTTGAAGGCCGAGCCCGGCTGGCGGTGGCCGTTGGTGGCCAGGTTGAACTGCCGGGCGTCGAAGTCGGTGCCGCCCACCATCGCCTTGACCTCGCCCGTCTTGTTCTCGATGGCCACGAGCGATGCACTCGGCCCGACCCCGGCCAGGCGGCCGGCGATCGCGTTCTCGGCCGCGCTCTGAAGCTCGGGATCGATCGTCGTCTTGACCTTCAGCCCACCGCCGAACACGAGCGCCGGCCTGTATTGCTTGAGCAGGTGCTCTGTCATCCAGCTCGTGAAATACGGCTGCTCGGACTCGATGTCGGGGGGGTCGACCTCGTCCTCGTCCAGAGGCGCCGTGCGGATCGCCTCGCGGTACTGCCCGGCGCTGATCATGCCCTGGTCGAGCATCCTCGAGAGCACCAGGTTGCGCCGTTCCAGCGACTTCGCCGGGTTCTGTAGCGGGTCGTACATCGAGGGCGAGGCGATCATGCCGGCGAGCGTGGCGGCCTCCGCCGGGGTGGCGTCGCTTGAAAAGCGCGCGTCCGGATCGGGTTCCTCGTCCTCTACGACCGGCGCCGGCTGGAGCACGACGCCGGAGTCGTCGGTCGCAGTGTGGAGCTCGTCTCCCTCGTCGCCGTCGCCGAAGTAGGTGCGCATCGCGGACTCGATCCCGTACGCGCCGTTTCCGAAGTAGACGGTGTTGAGGTACTGGGTGAGGATCTTCTCCTTGGACCACTTGCGCTCGAGGTGGTAGGCGAGCGCCGACTCGCGAAGCTTCTGGAAGACCGAGCGGTCGGCCTGAGCCGAAAGCGCGTTCTTCACGAACTGCTGGGTGATCGTCGATCCGCCCTGAGCGGCGCTGCGGCGGCGGATGTCCTGCCACAGGGCGCGCGCGATGCCCGGGTAGTCGAGGCCTTCGTGCTCGTAGAAGCGCCGGTCCTCGATCGCGATGACCGCGTTCTTGATGTGGGGCGAGATGTCGCCCTCCTGCACGAGGATTCGGTTGAGGTTGCCGGTGAGCTTGGCGATCTGGCACTCGGGCTCGCCGGGCTCCTTGCAGCCCGGCCCATCCGCATAGAGCACCGAGTTCTCGGCGGCCCGGAACTCGGCCTCGTTCTCGAGCGCCGGCAGGTCGCTCGCCACGGCCATCAGCATGCCGAAGACCGTGGAGATCACAGCGAGGGCCGACAGGCCTACGAGCACGAAGCCGAGGCGCAGCTTCTTGAGCTTCGGCTTGGGGGGCGCCGGCGGCTCGGGCGGCGGTGGCGGCTCCTTTACGCGCACGAAGCGACGCCCCCGTACGGGCGATGCGTCTGTTATCGGCGTCGGCGGCTCGGGCATCTTTGCTGTGAGCGCCCCGGCAGAGGGGTAACGGCAGTCCGTGCGCGCCAGTTTCGGCGGCATGTGGCGCCCGTCGCACGGCTGCTCGGCCGGGCACCCAGCGAGTGGGGCAGTCTAGCATTGGCCCGATGACGGACTCCCCGGGCGCGGCGGCTCGTTTCCTCACCCGCAATGCCGTCGACGCGCTCCCCGAAAGGGGGCTCGAGCGCCAGCTCGAGAAGGGACGTGCGCTACGCGTGAAACTTGGGGTCGATCCCACCACGCCGGACATCCACCTCGGCCACACGGTCGTGCTGCGCAAGCTTCGAGAGTTCCAGGATCTCGGCCACCAGGTGGTCCTGATCCTCGGCGACTACACGGCGCGGGTCGGGGATCCGAGCGGCCGCTCGTCCATCAGGCCGTCCGTCGATCCCGCGGAGATCGACCGCAACGCCGAGACCTATGAGGAGCAGGCGTTCAAGGTGCTCGACCGCTCGCTGACGGAGGTCCGCCGCAACGGCGAGTGGCTCGACATGCCGATGGAGGACCTGTTCGCGCTCGCTCGGACGTCGACGGTCGCGCAGCTGCTCGAGCGCGACGACTTCTCCAAGCGCTATGCCGCCCGCGAGCCGATCTCGATCCTCGAGCTGCTGTATCCGCTCCTGCAGGGCTATGACTCGGTGGCGATACGCGCGGACGTCGAGCTCGGCGCCACCGACCAGAAGTTCAACATGCTCCTCGCGCGCGAGATCCAGAAGGCGTATGGGGTCGAGCCGCAGTCGGTCATCACCATGCCGATCCTGCCGGGAATCGATGGCGTGCAGAAGATGTCCAAGTCGCTCGGCAACTACGTGGGAGTCGACGAGCCGGCCGAGGAGGTCTACGGGAAGCTCATGAGCGTGCCCGATGCGGCCATGCCCGCCTACTACGAGCTGCTGCTCGACTCACCGCCCGATCCTGCCCTTTCCGCGCGGGACGCCAAGCGCGAGCTGGCGCGGGCGCTCACCGCCCGCTACCACGGCGAACAGGCCGCGGCAGCGGCCACGGAGCGCTTCGACACGGTCCACGTTCGGCGCGAGCTGCCCGACGAGATCGAGGAGTTCGCCTTCACGGCCAACGGGGATGAGGCCGTGCACCTGCCGGCCCTGCTCGCGGAGGCGTTCGGGATCTCGCGCTCCGAGGGGCGGCGAATGCTTGCGCAGGCGGGCGTGAAGCTCGACGGCGAGACGCTCGATGATTCAGCGCTGGAACTGGGTTCGGAGCGCCTCGACGGCGCGGTGATCTCTCTGGGTAAGCGCCGCTTCAAGCGGCTGCGGCGCGCCTAGTCTCCGGGTTCGGCCGCCTTGGAGTCCCCCTCTGGCAGTGCTACACTGCTCTGTCGCGCCTCAGGCGCCGGTGGCGACCCCACCCCTGAGGGCGCACGGTCTTTGAAAACTCAGCAGTGCACGCGACCACAAACGCCGCTCGCAAGCGAAGCTTGCGCTGCGGCGATTAGGTCGCCCAGGTTCGACCCCGCCTATAGGGCGGGGCCTGAACAAGACCCGTCAAGTCCAGCCTTCCGCAAGTGTGCGCGGAGGCGTCACGACTTGACAACTCTCTGATCTGACAGTGGAGCCGGCTCGGTGCGGGGTATCCCTCGTGCCGGCTGGATTTGAAACCACGCCAGACTTTCACGGAGAGTTTGATCCTGGCTCAGGACGAACGCTGGCGGCGTGCTTAACACATGCAAGTGGAGCGACGAACCAGGCTTCGGCCTGGGGCAGAGCCGCGAACGGGTGAGTAACACGTG
>JBEVKF010000060.1:0-35106 GCA_040509755.1 Thermoleophilaceae bacterium
TCGGGCTCAAGGCGTTCGTCAAGCCCTCGACCGATCAGCTCCACAACCTGGCGGTGCAGGGGCCGGAGAGCCGCGAGATCATGAAGAAGCTCGTCTGGGCGCCGCCCACCCAGCCCTCGATCGAGGAGCTCAAATGGTTTCGCTTTCTGATCGGGCGCTTCGGCGGCTATGACGGCATCCCGGTGGTGGTGTCGCGCACCGGCTACACGGGCGAGCTCGGCTACGAGATCTTCTGCCACCCCGATGATGGCCCGGCCGTCTGGGACGCGGTCCGCGAGGCCGGAGAGGAGCACGGCTTGCGGCCGCTTGGGCTCGACGCGCTGGACATGATCCGCATCGAGGCGGGGCTGATCTTCGCCGGCTACGAGTTCGACGACCAGGTCGACCCGTTCGAGGCCGGAATCGGCTTCGCGGTCAAGCTCGAGTCCGAAGACGACTTCGTCGGCAAGGAGGCGCTCGTCGAGCGCTCGGCCCACCCGCAGCGCACCCTCGTGGGCCTGGAGCTCGAGGGCAACGAGACCGCCGGGCACGGCGACGAGGTCTGGGACGGGCGCCGGCGTGTGGGGGTAGTCACGTCGGGCACTCGCTCGCCGATCCTGCGCAAGAACGTGGCGCTCTGCCGCATGTCAATCCAGTACGCCGAGCTCGGCAGCGACGTCGAGGTCGGCAAGCTCGACGGCCAGCAGAAGCGGATAGCGGCGAAGGTCGTGCGCTTCCCCTTCTACGACCCCGAGAAGACCAAGCCGCGCTCATGACCGAGGCCCCGCGCCCGCCGGAGTTCGACTTCCCGCTCAGCTGGAGCGGGCCGGACGGGATCGGAGCCAGCCCCTTTGACGAGTTCACCGAGTCCGAGGCGCCCGACGTATCCGACGACGAGGGCCAGGATCCGGCCGTGGCGCTGCGCCGGACGCTCGGGATGTTCGCCACGGGCGTCACGGTGATCACCACGCTCCAGGGCGAGCAGGTGCACGGCATGACGGCCAACGCGTTCATGTCGGTCTCGCTCGAGCCGCCGCTCGTTCTGATCTCGGTCGACCGGCGGACCAAGATGTGCGGCATGCTCTACGAGGGCGGCCGCTACGGGGTCAGCGTCCTCTGCGAGACGCAATCGGCCCTCTCAGATCGCTTTGCCGGGCGCCAGGGAGAGGGGCTGCCGACGCCGCGCTTCGATCTGGTGCGCGACACCCCGCTCGTGGATGGCGCCCTGGCCCACTTCGTGTCGCGCGTCGAGCGCTCCTACTGGGGCGGCGACCACTCGCTGTTTCTGGGACGCGTGGAGTACGCCCGCGCGAACCCCGGCACGCCGCTGCTGTTCCACGGCGGCCGCTACGAGCGGCTAGGGCAGGCCGGGTAGCCCGGCGAGCCAGGCGCTGCGCGCGCCGTTCTCGTCCCAGACCACCGGGAAGAAGGACTCGTCGAGCGACAGGTCGCCGCGACGGCGATAGCGCGAGTAGACGAGATCGGTGTGCTCGGGATGGAAGCGGGTCTGCACGGGCACGAGGTGCGAGACCAGCGCGCGGCGTTCGATCGTCGCCTCGTTGGGACCGGAGCCGTGGAAGGTGAGCGAGTGATGGAACGAGCAGCCGCCGGCCTTCACGACCACCGGGACGCGCTCGGCCTCGACCCTGGCCGGCTTGGCGGCCTCCATCGGCGCGAGCCAGTCGTCAGGCGCGTGGAAGCCCTCGCGGTTGGGCGGCGCCTTCGGCCAGCGGTGCGAGCCGCGCACGTACTCGATCGTGCCTCCGCCCGCCTGCGTGTCGTCGAGCGCGACCCAGCAGGTGATCATCTCGGACGGCACGAGGTAGTCGGCGAACGAGCCGTCCTGGTGCATCCCCAGCGCTAGAGCGCCGGGCGGCTTCCAGAGGCAGTTGTCCTGGAGCATGCGCGTGCCCGGGTAGCCCCCGAGCCGCGCGGCGATCCGGCCGGTCGTCTCGCTCAGCACCTGCGCCGCGATCAGGTCGTCGGCGCGCCAGCCGTTGCAGATCTTGCGCGTGCGGTCCTCGGGGTCGCGGCCCTTCATCCAGTTGACCTCGTCCGGTCCGATGCCGGTGGCGTAGTCACCGTCGAAGAGCGCGGCAAAGCGCTCGCGCAGCACCGCGATGGCGCCGGCGGAGAGCAGGCCCTCCTCGACGATCAGAAAGCCGTCGCGGCGGAAGCTCTCGAGCTGCTCGTCGCTCACATCCTGGAAGGTGCCCGGCTGCACCGCGGTGGTGGCCAATCTCGGTCCGCTCCTTGAACGAATTCGTCCAGGGTAGGCTACCCGATCTGTGAGCCTCGGCGATCAGTCTCTGGTGCGGTTCCTGGCGGATACGGCGGCTGCCACGCCCGCTCCCGGAGGTGGGTCCGCGGCGGCGGCGACCTGTGCTCTGGCCGCGGCGCTGGTGGAGATGGCGGGCGGGATCGAGGCCGGCCGCGGGGCGGCTGCGAGCGTGGCTGCTGTGCTTCCCGACCGCGCGCGGGCGCTCAGGGAGCGCACTCTGGAGCTCGCCGAGCGCGAGCTCAGCTCCTACGCCCCGGTGCTCGAAGCGCGGCGTCTCAACCCGGCGGACCCCGAGCGCGGGCACCGGATCGAGGCCGCCCTGCTCCAAGCGAGCGCCTCTCCGCTCGAGATCGCCGAGGCGGCGGGCGAGGTCGCGGAGCTCGGCGCGGCGGTGGCATCCGCGTGCGACCCGAGCGTGCGCGGCGACGCGCTGGCGGGGGTGGTGCTGGCCGAGGCGGCCGCCCGGGCGGCGCTCGCCCTCGTGGAGATCAATCTGACAGACGCCGGCGGGGACGACATCCTGCGGCGCGCGCAGGCGGCACATCGGCGTGCGGCCGACGCGCGCGCGAGCGTGGGACCCGTCCTGACTCGACCGCGGTCGACGTGACGAGTGGCGCGATCTTAGGGGGTGGGGGTCCGCGTCCGGCGATCACGCCGCCGCGGTCTGCGGTGCGTCGGCGGTTGCCTCAGGCGATGCGCTCGCCCATCTCGGCGGTGTCGTAGCCGCCCAGTGCGTCCACTGCCGCGCGGAAGTCGCTCGAGGCCATCAGGTCCCATAGCGAGGCGAGCCGGTCGGACTCGCGGGCGGCGCGCTCGAGCACCAGGTCATAGGGCTCCCGGGCCACGGGCACGAAG
The DNA here is from genome assembly GCA_040509755.1 of Thermoleophilaceae bacterium. Lineage (GTDB taxonomy): Bacteria > Actinomycetota > Thermoleophilia > Solirubrobacterales > Thermoleophilaceae > JACVRW01. The sequence continues at coordinate 3,116 of JBEVKF010000060.1, forward strand.
TCAACGCCGAGCGCTCGGGCCGCCGCAAGCACGCCGAGGCCGCAGTCCGCTCGGCCGGCCGCCACCGCGGCCGCCACCGCCAGGTGGGTGTGCTCCTCACGCTCGTAGCCGCCCACCGCCTCGGGTGAAATCGAGCGCCGTGCCAGCTCGTGGTCGAGCAGCACTCGCGTGCCGGCGCCGCGCTGGCGGTTGACGTAGCGCAGGTCGTCGCGAACCAGATCGTCGATCCCGGCCAGTTCGAGCGGGTTGCCGGGCGCCACGATCAGGCCCTGCTCGCGGTGGGCGAGCCGCACGACCGCGATGTCGCGCCCGGGCAGCAGACGCTCGACGTACGGCAGCGTGTACTCGCCGCTCTCGGGGTCGAGCAGGTGCGAGCCGGCCAGGTGGCAGAGCCCGTCGCGCAGCGCGGTCAGGCCGCCAAGCGAGCCGACGTTCGACGAGGCGAGCGTGACGCGCGGATCGCGCTGGCGCAGCGCCGAGGCCGCCAGGTCGAGGATCAGGTCGTGCGAGCCTGTGGCCACTATCGTGCGCTCGATCTCGCCCACGCCGCGCAGGAGGCGGACCTCGACGTCCTCGCCGGCGTGGTGGCCCTCGAGCGCCGCGGGGACCACCAGCAGGGCGTCGGCTCGCACCAGCGAGGTCAGCACCCCCGCGCCGCGGGGCAGCGGCGTGGCCACCAGCCCGTCGCCCACGCGCCCGAGTCGAACGCGGATCCAGTCGTCCATCCCCATCGTCGAGGCGAGCTTTCGCGCCAGCCGCGCGCGCGCCACCGGCCAGTCGGGAGGCGGTGCGCCTTCGAGCTCGCAAAGGAGCGGGCGAGCGAAGATGTCGAACGTGAGCGAGGCCGACACCGGGTAGCCGGGCGCGCCGATCACCGGCGTGCCGTGGGCCGCTCCCAGCACAACGGGGTGTCCCGGCTTGACCGCCACGCCGTGCACGGCGAGCGTGCCCTCGGCGGCCACCACCTCCGCCGTGTAGTCGTCGCGCCCGGCGCTTGACCCGGCGATCAGGATGACCAGGTCGCTCCCGTGGCCGGCCTCGCGCAGGGCCGCCGCGATGGCGGCCGGGTCGTCGCCGACAACCTCGCTGCGCCGGGCCTCGCAGCCGGCCTGCACGGCCTGGGCGCAGAGCATGAGCGAGTTGGTGTCGGGCAGCTCGCCGGGCTGGAGCTCCGAGTCGAGCGGCCGGATCTCGTCGCCGGTCGGGATCACCGCCACCACCGGCTGGCGGCGCACAGTCACCTCGGGCACGCCGGCGGCCCCAGCCGCGCCGAGGTCGACCGGGCGCAGGCGATGTCCGGCGGGCAGCAGCAGCTCTGTGGCGCTCACGTCTTCGCCGATCGAGCGCACGTGCTGGTAGGGGGCCGCGGCCGCGTCCAGCTCGACCGCGCCGTCGCCGCGCTCGTGTACCTGCTCGCGCATGATGACCGCGTCGTAGCCGCCCGGGACTGGATCGCCGGTGTCCACAACCTCGAAAGCGTCCGCGGCGACGCGTACGGGCGCCGTCTCGCTGGCTCCCACCGTATGCGCGGCGCGCACGGCGATCCCGTCCATCGCGGCGGCGTCGAAGGGGGGTGAGGAGCGAGCGGCCCACACCGGTTCGGCGAGAACGCGGCCCAGCGCCCGGTCGAGCGGCACGCGCACGCTGTCGAGGCGAGCCGGGCAGCCCGCCTCCCCGCAGGCCTTCGCCCACGCGGCGAGCGCCTGCGCGGCGGGCAGGTCGTGAATGAACGGGGCGGCGCGTGCCATGCCTGGCCGACGCTAGCGGTAGAGCGTCACGTCGACCTCGCTGTTCGCGGCAAGCCCGGTCGCGGGCTCAGGCACCGTGAGGTAGCCGTCGGCTGCGGTCAGTACCGAGAGCAGTGATGAGCTGCCGAAGAGCGGAGTCGCCATGCCCTCCTCGAGGCGGACCTGCACCACGTCGAGGCGCCCCGCGGCCGAGGGGAGGTCGCGCGCGAGGCGAGCACTGACGGTCGGCTCGGGTGGGGGTTCGACACATCCGCCGACCAGCCGGACGAGCGGCACGCCGATCAGGCGGAACACCACGAGCGCCGAGCGTGGGTTGCCAGGCAGGCCGATCACCGGCACCCCACTGGCCTCGGCCAAGAGCGTGGGCTTGCCCGGCTTGACCGAGAGGCCGTGGCACCAGATCCCGGGCTCGCCCAGAGAGGCGATCGCGGCGGCGGTCTGGTCGCGCGCGCCCACAGAGGATCCCGCCGACACCACCAGTAGGTCACTGACGCGAAGCGGCGAGCGCAGGGCGTGGGCCAGCGCCTCGCCGTCGTCGGGCACGATGCCGGCGAAGACGGGCTCGCCACCGGCCTCGCGAACGAGGGCCGCAAGGGCGGGCCAGATGGCGTCGCGCACCTGGCCGGGGCGGAGGGCTGCCGTGTCATGGGGCACCAGCTCGTCGCCGGTCGAGACCACCGCCACGCGCGGGCGTGCGTGGACCAACAGCTCGGTGATGCCGGCCGCCGCCAGCATCCCGACGTCGTGAGCGCGCAGCGCCCGGCCGGCGCGGGCGATCGGCCCTCCTGCCGAGGCGTCCTCGTCGGCGCCGACCACCCCGTCGCCCGGCGCCACGGGCCGCAACATCTCGATCAGCTCCGAAGTCGCCGCTTGCGTGTGTTCGACCATGACCACCGCGTCGGCGCCCGGCGGCAGCGGCGCTCCCGTGGCGATCGCCACCGTGCTGCCCGGCCGTACCTGTGCCTCCGGCGCACGGCCCATCAGCGCCTCACCGGCGAGATCGAGGTAGCTCGGCATTCCCTCGGACGCGCCGTAGGTGTCGGCCGCGCGCACGGCGAAGCCGTCGACCGTGGCGCGCGTGAACCCGGGCAGAGCATGCGGCGAGACGATCGCCTCGGCCGGGATCCGGCCCAGAGCCGCGTCGAGGCCGACGCTCTCGAGCGCGCTCCGGCGCGCCGGGCGAAAGCCGGCGAGCGCGTCCGAAACCGGGCGAACCTCGAAGAACTCGCGCGGTCCGGAGGGGCGGCGCTGCCCGCGCTCGGACACCCTCAATCGCCGGGCGCGGGCTGCTCCGGCTCCTCCTCAGGCGCTCGCTCCGAGCGCGGGTGTGGACGCGCCGCGGTCGCGCCGCGGGGCAGCCCGAGCACGCTCACCACCGGCCCCAGAGCCACCTGGCCCAGCCCGCAGATGGAGGTCAGGCGCATCGTCTTTTCGAGCTCGGTGATCCGGTCGTCCACGTCCTCCGCGCCGCCCCCCGCGGCGAGCAGCTCCGTGAGGATCTGGTGTGCCTTGGTCGACCCCAGCCGGCAGGGCACGCACTTGCCGCATGACTCGTCGCGAAAGAAGCGCAGCACGTTGGTGGCCGCCGCCAGAAGGTCGGTGCCTTCGGCCATCACCACGAGCGCCCCCGAGCCCAGCATGGATCCCGCCTCGGCGACAGAGTCGAAGTCGAGCGGCACGTCGAGCCTGTCGGGGCCGAGGAAGTTCGAGGAGGCGCCTCCGGGCTGGATCGCGCCGAGCTCTGCGCCCCCCGCCATCCCACCCGCCCGGTCGAGCAGGTCGCGGGCCGTGGTGCCCATCGGCACGCAGTACACGCCCGGGTGCTCCACATGTCCGGACACCGCGAAGAACTTGAGGCCCTTCGAGTCGTTTGCCCCCCGCTCTGCCCACCACCCAGCGCCGCGCTCGAGGATCACCGGCACGTGAGCGAAGGTCTCGACAGAGTTCATCAGCGTGGGCTTGCCCCAGAGCCCGTAGACGCCGGGAAACGGCGGCTTGTTGCGCGGCTCGCCGCGGTGGCCCTCCATGCACTCGATCAGCGCGGACTCCTCGCCGAGGATGTAGCCGCCGGGCGAGACGAACACGTCCAAGATCAGGCCCTCGAGCAGGCCGAGCGAGCGAACGCGCTCGATCTCCTCGCGCACCACCGCCTCCTCGGGCCCGTACTCGTGGCGGATGAACACCCAGCCCTCGCGGGCGCCGGTCACGAGCATGCCGAGCAGCAGGCCCTCTAGCACGAGGTGCGGCTGCTCGGCCATGATCTGGCGGTCCTTGAAGGTGCCGGGCTCAGACTCGTCGGCGTTGCAGATCGCGTACTTGGGCTCGGCCTCCTGTTTTGCCACGAGCTCCCACTTGGTGCCCGTCGGAAAGCCGGCCCCGCCCATCCCGCGCAGCCCCGATTCCTTGAGCTCGGCGAGGATCCTGCCCGAGTCGAGCTCACCCGCGAGCGCGGCGCGCAGTACCCGGTAGTCGCGTGCGCCGAGCTCGTATGGGTCGTTCGCGCGCGGACGCGGTCCGCCCCTGTCGGCCTCGAGGCCCGCCCGCGTGGTCCCGTTCGACCGCGCCGCCTCGACCAGCGCGTGCGCCTGTGCGGCGGCAGCCGGAAACTCGTTCACCGCCACCGCCGGTGCGGCGTCGCAGCGGCCGATGCACGACACCTCGCGCAGGTGCACGTCCGGGTCGTCGCCGTAGCGCTCGCGCAGCTCGGCGATGCGCTCCTCGCCGCCTTGCAGCCAGCACGACAGGTCGTGGCAGCAGGCGAGCTCGACCTTGGGAGGAGGCTCGGTTAGGAAATGGGGATAGAAGGAGATCAGCCCCTCGACCTCGTAGAGCGGCCGGCGACGCTCGCGCGCGAGCCGGACCAGCTCGTCCCGCGGGAGCCAGCCGTGCTCTGCCTGGATCGCGTGCAGGTCGGGCATGAGGCTGGGCCCGGGGAAGCGCCCGGCACGCGCCTCGGCGCCCGGAGCGGAGCTCATCCCGTGGGCCCCGCGCCGTTGCCGCCGCTCTGGTCTGCGACGCGCTCCACCTTCACGGCGCAGAACTTGAACTCGGGGATCTTGCCGTCCGGGTCGATCTCGTCGATCGTCAGCACGTTTGCTGCCGCCTCGCGGAAGTGGAAGGGGATGAAGCACGTCCCGGGGGTGTCGCGGTGCGAGACCTTGGCGCTCAGCTCGATCGACCCGCGCCGGCTGGTGATCCGAACGTAGTCGCCCTCGGCGATGCCCATCTCGGCGGCGTCGCCCGGGTTGAGGAACACGTGCGCCTCGGGCTGGATCGTGTCGAGCGCATAGGAACGGCGCGTCATCGATCCCGTGTGCCAGTGCTCGAGCAGCCGCCCCGTGTTCAGCACGAAGGGGAACTCCTCGTTGGGCAGCTCCTTGGCGGGCATCCACTCGGCGGGCACGAGGTGGGCCTTGCCGTCGTCGGTGCCGAAGGTCTGGTCGAACAGCACGACCGTGCCGTCGGAGTGCTCGGGGTCGGGGTTGGGATACAGCTTGCCGGTGGCGCCGAGGTTGTCGTAGGACAGGCCGCCGTAGTTGGGCATCAGCGACACGAGCTCGTCGAAGACCTCGCGCGGCGACCCGTAGTCCATCGGCAGCCCGACTCGCGTGGCCACGTCACAGATGATGCGCCAGTCCTCGCGCGCCTCGCCCGGCGGGTCGAGCACCTTGCGCCCGATCTGCACGCGGCGGTCGGTGTTCGTGTAGGTGCCGTCCTTCTCCATGTACGAGGACGCCGGCAGGATCACGTCGGCGAACTCGGCCGTCTCGGTCAGGAAGATGTCCTGCACCGCCAGGAAGTCGAGCGCGCTCAGGGCCTTGCGCACCTTGTTCACGTTCGGGTCTGACAGGAACGGGTTCTCGCCCATCATGTACATCCCGCGCACGCCGCCGGTGAGCGCGGAGGCCACGATCTCGGTGACCGTGAGGCCGCGCTCTGGGTCGAGCTCGCGCCCCCAGGCCTCCTCGAAGCGCTCGCGCGCGTCGTCGAGCGTCACGAGCTGGTAGTCGGGATAGAACATCGGGATGAGGCCCGCGTCCGAGGCGCCCTGGACGTTGTTCTGCCCGCGCAGCGGGTGCAGCCCGGTGCCCGGCCGCCCCACGTTGCCGGTGATCGAGCAGAGCGCGATCAGGCAGCGGGCGTTGTCTGTGCCGGTGGTGTGCTGGGAGATGCCCATCCCCCAGTAGATGACCGCCGCGCCGGCCTCTCCCCAGAGCCGGGCGACCTCGCTGATGGTGGCCGCGTCCACGCCGCAGATCTGGGCGGCGCGCTCGGGCGGGTACTCGCGGACGGTCTTGGCCAGCTCGCCGTAGTTCGTTACTCGGCCGGCGAGGAACTCGCGGTCCACGAGGTCCATGCGGATGATCTCGTGCAGCACGCCGTTGTAGAAGGCCACGTCGGTGCCCGGCTTGAGCTGGCAGTAGATGTCCGCGTGCTCCGCGATCCGCTCGCGCCTCGGGTCGACAACGATCAAGGTGGTGCCTCGCCGCTTGGCCTGCTTGAAGAACGAGGCGGCTACGGGGTGGTTTGCCGTGGTGTTGGTGCCCGCCAGGATCGCGACGTCGGCATTGATGATGTCGCCGTAGGTGGTGGACACCGCGCCCGAGCCGACGCCCTCGAACAGGGCGGCCACGCTCGACGCATGGCAGAGGCGCGTGCAGTGATCGACGTTGTTGGTGCCAAAGCCCGCCCGGATCAGCTTCTGGAAGAGGTACGCCTCCTCGTTGGAGCACTTGGCCGAGCCGAAGCCGGCGATCGCGCCCGAGCCGTGATCGGCATGGATTGCGCACAGGCGCCCGGACACCAGGTCGAGCGCCTCCTCCCAGCTCGCCTCGCGGAAGTGGGGGAGGACCTCGCCGTAGTCGACGAGCCCGCCCGGCTTCCGGCGGCCGCGCCCCTCGCCGCGCACGTCACCGGAGAGCGGCCCCTTGGGATAGGCCTCCTCGCGGCGGATCAGCGGCGTGGTTAGCCGCTGCGGGGACTTGGAGTAGTCCCAGCCATAGCGGCCCTTCACACAAAGCCGGCGCTTGGAGCCCGGCTGCTCGCGTCCCTCGGCGAAGGAGATCGCGTTGCGCTCGCGGTCGACGTTGTAGGTCAGCGCGCAGCCGACGCCGCAGTAGGGGCAGACGGTGTCGACCTGGTCCAGCTCGGTGCGCGGCCTGATCGGCACGGCGGCGATCGGCTTGTTCACGAGCGCGCCGGTCGGGCAGGCTGCCACGCACTCGCCGCAGGTGACGCAAGAGGACTCGCCCATGGGGTCGTTCAGGTCGAAGGCGATCGTGGTGGCATAGCCCTTGCCGGAGCGCCCGATCACATCGTTTCCCTGGATGTCGTCGCAGGCGCGCACGCAGCGGTCGCACAGGATGCAGGCGTCGTGGTTTACCGAGATGACCGGGTTCGAGTGGTCCTCGCCGCGGCCGCTGCGTATCGGTATCCAATCCTCGCGCGCGATGCCGTAGCGCTTCGCCATCGCCAGCAGCTCGTTGTCGGCGGTGGTGGTCTCCTTGGGGTCCTCGTCGGTCGGAGGCTGGTCTGCCATCAAGAGCTGCACGAGCGTGGCGCGCCGCGTCTCGACGTCCGACGTCTGGGTCTGCACCTCCATCCCGTCCTCACAGGGCCGCACACAGGCCGCGGCGTACACGCGGCCGCCCACGTCGACCACGCAGGTGCGGCACACGCCGACCGGGTCGTAGCGCTCGTTGTGGCAGAGCGCCGGGATCTCGATGTCGGCCTCGCGCGCGGCGCTCCAGATGGTGGTGCCCTCCGGGACGGTGAGCTCCGCGCCGTCGATCGTCAGGGTGACGGTGCGCGTGGCCGGGGGGACGGTGATCGCCACGAGCTCAGCCTAGCGCGGCTGCGCAAAATAGGTCCAAGCCGAGTTCGGCCTCGACATCGGGCCCGGGCCGCCCGGCGCCGTCGAGGCCGCGGCCGGCGTAGTAGGCGTCGATCATGGAGCGCAGGCGAGCGGGGGTGAGGGTGGCCTGGCGACCTGAGTCGAGGTCGAGCGACTCGCCGAGGAAGCGCCCCGGAAGCCAGTCCTCCGCCGGCGTCCAGCCCTCGCGCAGGTTGAACAGGCGCTTGGCCAGCACTATGCGCCGGGCGGTGCGGCGCAGGTCCTCGCAGTCGGTCTCCCAGCCCGTCACCGCCGCCAGCAGCCGCGCCCACTCCGAGAAGGGCTCCTCGAACACGCCGCGCAGGAACTTGCACAGGATCAGCGAGTCCATGATCGCCGCGCGGTCCTCGGTCTCTATCGCCGCGCTCGCATGCTCGTCGCCGCCCGTGAGGCGGTCGAGCTCCCCGGATAGGTCGGCCTCGTAGGCGCCCGAGCGGTTGTGGTCTGCCCCGCGCGCGTTCACGGCCAGGCCCAGCGCCATCGCCTGCAGCGTCCGCGGTTCGTAGCCGGGCAGCTCGAGGCCCTTCACGTGCGGCGCGAAGGCGCCGGAGTCGGCGCCGACTTCCTCGGATGCGCGGCGTGAGCCCTCGGCGAGCAGGTCACCGAGCCCTTCGCGTGAGCCGATCTCCTCGAGCGAGCGCTCGAGCGCGCCCGGGTCGCCGAACCGCAGCCAGGGGGCGTCGATCAGCCCGCGCTCGGCGCACTCCATCGCCCAGGCGATCGTCCCGCCGGCGGAGATTGTGTCGATGCCCAGCTCGTCGCAGCGGGCGCTCGCGCCCAGCACGGCGTCCGGGTCGGAGATGCCGCACAGCGGCCCGAGCGCGAACACGTTCTCGTACTCCACGCGCGCGCGACGCCCCCCGCCGGCCGCGTAGATGTGCTCGCAGCCGATCGAGCACGAGGCGCAGCTCGTCCGCGCCACCGCGCGCAGGCCGTGCAGCTCCTCGGCCGCGAGCTTGGGCGCCTCGTCGAACGCCGCCGCCTGGAAGTTGCGCGTGGGCAGGGTCGAGATCGCGTTAAACGCCAGGAGGTTGGCGAGCGTCCCGAGCTCGCGGTACTTCGCCGTGGCCGGCCCGAAGGAGCGCTCGCGCAGGTCCCTTGCCAGGGCTAGCACGGCGGCAGGGTCCGCCACCGCGGCGGGCACCCCGGCCGAGCGGACGGCGACCGCCTTCAGCCGCTTGGCGCCCAGCACGGCCCCAAGCCCGCCCCGCCCGGCGTGGCGACCGTCGTGCGAGACGGTGGCGAAGCGCACCAGGCGCTCGCCGGCCGGGCCGATCGACGCCACTCGCCAGCCCGCGCCGTGGCGCGCGCGGACGCGCTCCTCGGCGTCGGCCGCCGCCAGCCCCCAGAGCTCGCCGGCCGGCTCGAGCCGGGCGCCGTCGCGGTCCACCAGCAGGGTGGACGGCTCGGCGCACTCGCCGCGTACGACGATCGCGTCGTAGCCGGTGAGCTTGCCAGCGATGGCGAAGTGGCTAGAGGCGAGGGCGTCGTTGAGCCGTCCGGTGAGCGGGGACTTCGCCACCACCGCGAACTTCGCGCTCGTGGTCAGCGGCGTGCCAACGAGCGGCGAGAACACGAACGCGAGCGGAGCGTCCGGTCCGAGCGGGTCGACGCCGGCGGGCGCGAGCCGATGCATTAGCCAGGTGCCCAGGCCGGCGCCGCCGAGGCAGCTGCGCAGCACCTGCTCGGACAGCGGCAGCTCCTCGGACTCTCCGCTCGTGAGGTCGACCACGAGCGCGCAGCCGAAGTAGCCGCCGGGAGCAGAGGGCGCGCTCATCTGGCGGGCACCTCGAGCTCTTCCTCGAGCAGCGCCGCCCGCAGGCGCGCGCCGACCTCGAAGCGCGAATGCGCGGCGCCGGCCAGGCTCGCGGGATGGACCCCGCGCACCGACGAGGTCAGGATCAGCTCGTCGGCGCGCGCCAGCCGCTCGAGCGAGAGCGGCTCCTCGCGTACCTCGAGTCCGGCCGGGGGGCCGCTCAGCAGGCGTGCGCGAACCGTCCCGGGCAGGAGCCGCCCGTCGAGCGGCGGCGTGACCAGGGTGTCTCCCTCGGCGAGCCATACGTTCGCGTGCCCGGCCTCGAGCACCTCCGAGTCGACGTCCACGAGCAGCGCCACCGCCCCGCTGCGGCGCTCGATCTCGGCGAGCAGGCGGCGGTCGCGCCACTTGTGCTCGCCGAGGCCGCCCGGCAGGGCCACCGGAGCCAGCCTTACCGGCTCGAGGCCTGGCTCGCGCTCGAGCGGCTGGGCGTCGAGCGCGACCTCGAGCCCCCCGCCGCCCTCGGCCGAGCCCACCAACACCCGCATTCGCGCGAGCGGCCAGGTGGCGGCCTCGTTGAAGATCCGCGCCTCGAGCAGGGCGGGCAGGCGCGCTGCGTAGAGCTCCTGCGCGCTGTGCCCGAGCCGCGCGAGGTGGGCGGACAGGTCCATGGGCATGCCGTCGCGGACCAGCATCGTCGAGAGAACGCCGCGTGCCGGGTCGGGCCGGTCCGCCTCGCCGGCCAGCGCGAAGGGGAGGGCCGGAGAGCGCCGTCCAACCACCCTTGCGAGCTCGCCGCCCGCCGCCTTTACCACGGGCCGCGCCTTCACCAGGCACTCCTCCAGCTCGCCGCGCGGATCGGAGTCGGCGACCACGCCGCCCCCCGCGCCGAGCCAGATTCGCTCGCCGCTCGTCTCCAGCGTGCGGATCGCTACGTTCAGCTCCAGCCCCGCAACCGGGCTGGCGTAGCCGATTGCCCCCGTGTAGGCCTCGCGTCCGCTCGCCTCGAGCTCGGCGATCACCCGCATGGCGCGGATCTTGGGCGCGCCGGTGACCGAGCCCGGCGGGAACGTGGCGCGCAGGAGCTGCGGGTCCTCGACGTTGCGACGCAGCGTGCCGCTCACCGTGGACACCAGGTGCCAGACGCCCGGCGCCTCGCGCAGCTCGCTCAGCCCTGGCACCTCGACGCTGCCGTACTCGCAGACGCGGCCGAGGTCGTTGCGCATCAGGTCGACGATCATCACGTTCTCGGCCCGGTCCTTGGCCGAGTGCTGGAGCGCCTCGCCGGCGCCTTTCGCGCGAGGCGCCGTGCCCTTGATCGGCTCGCTCACCACGCGGCGCCCGCGGCGACGGAGGAACAGCTCGGGCGAGGCGCTGCACAGCGCTCCCCACGGCCCGGAGACCAGAGCGGCGTAGCGCGGCGCCAGCTCGCGCGCGACCCGTGCGAACAGGTCCACGGGGTCGCCCAACCAGCGCCCTTCGAGGCGCAGGCAGACGTTGGCCTGGAAGATCTCGCCCTCGGCGATCCGCTCGCGACAGGCGGCCACCGCCGCCGGATGGCCGCTCCCGTCCTGTGGCGACGGCGCGAACGTGCCCACCCAGAGCGGCCGTGACCGCACGCCCCGCTCTAGGCGCCGCCGAAGCTGCTCGAGACGGTGCTCGAGGACGGCGGCGCGGACATCGGTCCAGAGCGCCTCGAACCACCATCGCCCGGCGCTGTCGCGGCGCAGCAGGTGGTCGTAGAAGGCGAGCGAGAAGTCCGGCAGCGGGACGGGGCGCGGCGGGCCGGGCGGCACGCGCTCGAGCCGCGCGCCCAGCCGGTAGCCGAGGTAGCCGAACCAGCCGCCTCCCACGACCACGGGATCGCCTGCCGTGAGGGCGGGCTGGCGACTCAGCAGCTCGAATGGGTCGTCCTGCTCGCCGGCCGACGCCACGGGCTCGGAGCCCACGATGGCGCCCCCGCCCGCCCAGGCGCCGGTCAGGGCGAAGGGGCGCTCGTCGCCGCGCACGAGCAGGCAGGCGTCGGCAGGTGAGACCGACCCGTCCAGGGCGACGCGGACGGGTCGTGCAGGGCCGGAGGGCAGGCCCACCGCCTAGCCCCCGGCGTCGGCGGCGAGGAAGGCGACCGTGTCGCCCGCCGCGAGCGGCAGCTGGGGGTCGCGCGTGATCTGGTCGCCGTTGAGCGCCGCCACCACGTGGCGGTCAAGTGTGACGTCGGCCGCGGCCGCGGCCGCGCCGAGCGTGGCCGCTCGCACGGAGATCGCTTCGCGGCCCGCTCCATTGGGGGCGAGATTGCCGAAGCGGCGCACGCTCACCTTCGGCGCGGTGCGCGCAAGTGCCCGCTCGTACTCGTCCGGGTCGTTGACGTTCAGCAGCGAGAGCAGGGAGGGATCGGCCTCGGCGAGAGCGGGGTCGGCGAGCAGGGCGTCCTCGCTGAGCTCGCGCACCCGACAGCGCTCGAACAGGAATGCAGGCCGCAGGCGGTCCTCGGCGATCAGCTCCTCCACAGCGGGCAGCAGCGAGGTGCGGTAGGCAGCCGCGAGCGGGTGCCTGAAACCATGCGCCACGGGGAGGGCCACGTCCACATTGTCGCGCGCACAGGCGGAGATCACCGCCCCCACGAACGCGGGATGGAGCAGGGGCACGTCGGTCGAGGACACGTACGCCCTCTCCGCGCGCTTGCCGACCGCGGACAGCCCGGCGGCGAGGCCCTGGAGCGGCCCGCGGCCCTCGCGGGCGTCGTCCGCCAGCTCCACGCCGCCGGGAAGCGACGGCAGCTCCTGACCCGGGGCGCGAACTACCACGACCGGCCCATCGACCGCGCGCGCCACGATCCCGACCACGCGGTGCAGCAGCGTCGAGCCGTGCCACTCGAGTGCGGCCTTCGGCCGGCCCATGCGAGTGGAGCGGCCCCCGGCCAGCACGATGCCCGCGGCCGCCGCCCTGGGGCGCGAACGGTGTTCTTGGGTCTTGGAGTGCATACCGGCGGCCCCCGCGGATTGTACCTATTGGTTCGCGGCGCCAGACCGAGCCGGATCAACGCGACAGGCATGTGATGGCCACGTAGCGTCCCGGTGCGCCGCCCGGCTCGAGCGGAAACGCGAGCGCCCCGTTCACCGCCCAGAGGTCGCTGCGCCGGTCGCTCAGCGCCCACGCGGGCGGCCAGCGGCTCACGTCGGCGCTCTCGAGCACGGCGATCAGCGCCTCAGCGACGACCTCGGCCCCCCGCTCTTTCACAGGGCGGCGCTGGCGAAAGCGGACCACGCAGTGGTGCGACGGCACAATCTCGCGCACCTCGGGATGGTCGAACCGGGCTGTTCGCTGCATCTCCGGGAACAATGACGTCATGCCCTCGACACGCGGAGAGCGAATGGAGCAGGTCGAGATCAAGGCTCGCCACAACGGGCCCTACAAGGTCACCGGGCCGGTGAGGCTGATCGACGCCGACGGGCGCGAATACGACTTGGGTCAGCGCGGCGAGACGATCGCCCTGTGCCGCTGCGGCGGGTCCAAGACCAAGCCGTTCTGCGATGGCACCCACTCCCGAATCGGTTTCGAGGCAGCCGAGCGGGCGGTCGCCCAGTCGGGCTGAGCCGGCCCTACGCCGACTGGCTCGGCACTCGCGGGCCGGCGAACTCCATCAGCGCCGCCCGCCTCGGCGCCGGGTCGAGCGCCAGCTCGGCCGGCTCGTGCTCGGCGACCCAGCTCGCCACTATCCGCACCTCGTCGACCTCATCCTTTGGCACGACCGTGCGCCCGGGCGGGTGGTCGAGCGCGCGCTCGGTGCGCTCAGCAAGCTCGGACGCGCCCGGGAGCGGCCCCCAGTCGACCAGGCGGCCGCGCACCAGCCAGAAGGCGTCGAAGCGCTCCTTGACAGGGTGCCGTGCCAGGACCAGCCGCGGCGCGGCGTGGGTCGCGCGCAGCACGCCCTCCAGGCGCTCCAGCACCCAGGCCAGGCGGTCGCGGCGGCGTCGCAGGGCGGCGGCGCGTTCGTAGCGGCGCTCGGCCGAGGCCTCGGCCATGCGCCGGTCGAGCTCGGCGATCAGGGTCTCCCCCGCGCCGGGGCGCTCGAAGGGCGCGAGCGCAAGGTCGAGCTGGCGGCGGTAGGCGTTCGGATCGAGGTCTCCCAGGCAGGGCGACACGCAGCGTCCCATCTGCCCGTACGCCGACGGGTGCTCGCGCAGCTTGAGCCTGCGCCCGCAGTGACGCAGGCGATAGAGCGAGGTGAGCTGGTCGGCCAGCTCGGAAGCCAGCGTGCGCGAGCCGAGCGGCCCCACGTTGACCGCGTGGCCCGGCGCGGGCTCGGGCGCGACGTCCAGCACCGGATATGGGATGTCGAGCCGGCAGCGCAGGTAGCAGTAGCGGTCGGTGCGCTTGAGCTTGACGTTGCCGGAAGGCTTCCAGGCCTTGATCAGCCGGTTCTCGAGCACGAGCGCGCCGAGCTCGGAGTTGGTCGGGCGGTAGTCCACGATCGCGGCCTTCTCGGTCCAGCCCGCGGGCGCGCAGAAGTGGGCTCGCGCCCGGCTGCGAAGCGACACTGACTTGCCCACGTACAGCGGCGCGCCGCGCTGGTCGCGGAAGATGTAGACGCCCGGGTCGTCCGGCAGAGTCGACAGGTCCGGGCGCTCGCTCGGCGGAATCCGCTCCGCCGGCTCGGTCTTGCGAGCCCGGCGGCGGCTGCGCAACAGGTCCAGGGCATCCGCCACGGTCGGCGCGTTCGCGCACAGCCGCGGAAAGAGCGCACAGAACACGCGCGCGCACGTGAGCGCGTCGGGGAGCGCCCGGTGGACCTCGTCCACCTCGATCCCGAGCGAGCCGGCCAGGCTCGCCAGCCCGCGCTTGGGGGAAAGCGGCGCGAGGCGGCGGGCGAGCTGCACGGTGCAGAGCGCCGGCGGCGCCGGCCAGTCGAGCCCGCAGCGCTCGAACGCTTGCCTTAGGACGCGCGTGTCAAAGCGCGCGGAGTGGGCGATCAGGACCCGCCCCTCGAGCAGCTCCCCGACGTCCTCGAGGACCTCCCGGGGAGGCGGAGCGGCGTCGACCATCGCCTGCGAGATGCCGGTGAAGCGCTGGATCCCTCGCATCAGGGGCCGTTCCGTCCGCACCAGCGAGTCGAATGTGTCGTGAAGCTCCCCGCCGCCCACGAGCACCGCGCCCACCTCGGTCAGCTCGCAGAGGTCGCCGGCGAGCCCGTTGGTCTCGGTGTCGACCGCAAGGAATTCGGCGCCCATGACTGGTTGGTCGAGCAAATCCACGAACGACCGATGCAACTCCTTGCGTCGGACGGATTGCCGGCACCTTTGCGGGCATCGTGGGATGGCGCCCGTGGTTGGGGCTCGATGGCTGGGTTTCTTTGGTGCTGGATAGGGTTGGTAAGAAGGGCCCACGGTCGTGGCGGCTGATCGCTGGGCCGCTTTGTTGCCGGATACGGCGTGCCAGGGCGCCCGCGGTCGCGGCGGCGATCGCTGGGCCCTTCTTGTGCCGGATATGGAGACTGAGGGGGCCCGGGGCTTCGCCGGCGATCCTGGTCCCTTCGGAGGGGGCGAAGCCGTCCGCATCTCGCCTTAGCTTCGTTGCATGGCCCGCTCCGCCACCGTCTACAGCTGCCCCGCCTGCGGGCATCAGAGCCCCAAGTGGCATGGGCGCTGTCCCGGCTGCGGCGAGTGGAACTCGCTCGTGGAGGAGGCGCGTGCCGCGCCGGTCGCCCGGGGCGGACCGGGAAACGGCCGCGCCGGCGGCGCCGCCGGCGCCCGGGCGCTGCGCCCGGTGGCGCTGCGCGACGTGCAGGCGCCGAAGGTCGCGCGCCTGAAGACAGGAATCGGCGAGTTCGACCGCGTGCTGGGCGGCGGCCTCGTCCCGGGCTCGCTCGTCCTGATCGGCGGCTCGCCGGGGATCGGCAAGTCGACCCTCACCAGCGGGGCGCTCGGCAACCTCGCGGCGGCCGGGCGCAAGGTGCTGTACGTGTCCGGCGAGGAGTCCGCGGCCCAGGTCAAGCTGCGGGCGGAGCGCCTCGGGGCCGGCGCGCTGAGCGTGCCGATCGTGGCGGAGACCGACCTCGACGCCGTCCTCGCGACGCTCGAGAGCGAGCGGCCCGAGGTGTGTGTGATCGACTCGGTGCAGGTGCTCTATGACTCCGCACTCAGCGGCGCGCCCGGATCGGTGGGCCAGGTGCGTGAGGTCGCCGGGCGCGTGATGCGCGTTGCCAAGGCGCGCGGGATCGCCACGCTGCTGGTCGGCCACGTGACCAAGGAGGGCTCGCTGGCCGGGCCGCGAGTGCTCGAGCACCTCGTTGACTGTGTGCTCTCCTTCGAGGGCGAGCGCGAGCGCACCTACCGCACGCTCCGCGCGCTCAAGAACCGGTTCGGATCCACGAACGAGGCCGGCGTGTTCGAGATGCGCGACCAGGGGCTCGTCGAGGTCGAGGACGCGAGCGCCCGCTTCGTCAGTGAGGCCACCAAGGCGCCGGGCTCGGTTGTGCTCTGCGCGATGGAGGGCTCGCGCCCGCTGCTGGTCGAGGTGCAGGCGCTCGTTGCGCCGAGCGAGCTGGTGCCGCCGCGGCGCGTGGCAAACGGAGTCGATCGCAACCGCCTGGCGCTCGTGTTGGCCGTGCTGGCCCGCCACGGCGGCGTCTCGCTCGGCGGTAGCGACGTCTTCGTCTCGGTGGCCGGCGGGGTGCGCGTGGACGAGCCGGGGGCCGATCTCGCCATCGCGCTGGCGCTGGCGTCGGCGGCCAAGGGGGTGGAGCAGGCCGGCGCAGCTCCGCTCGCGGCCTTCGGCGAGCTCGGCCTCACGGGCGAGCTGCGGCACGTGGCCCATGCGGACCGCCGCCTGGCCGAGGCGACCAAGTTTGGCTTGACCGATGTCATCCGTCCGGGGGACGGCGCGACCACCCTCAGGATGGCGCTCCGAAAGCTGCGCGGAGGGGGTGAAATACGGGCCGCATAGCCTGTGCCGCTGCGGAAAGCCGAAAATAACGTCGCCTTAGACCATTTCCCGTTAGAATGGGGGGTCATGCCGTATGCCGGGGACGACGTTGCAGAACTAGAAGCCCGGCAGGAACCAAGGCTCGTCAGGGCTCTGGAAATGGTGGCCCCTGGCACTGCGGTGCGAGAGGGCATCGACAGTATCGTCCAGGGTCGGACCGGCGCTCTCGTTTGTATCGGGGAGTCGGAAGAGCTCAGCTTCCTGCTGTCGGGTGGAGTCAAGCTGGACGTCGACTACACGCCCGCGCTGCTCTACCAGCTGGCAAAGATGGACGGCGCGATCGTTCTCGCCTCCAACAGCACGAAGATCCTCTGGGCCAACGTGCAGCTGATGCCCGATCCGACGATCCTGTCGCTCGAGACCGGAACTCGGCATCGCACCGCGGAGCGCGTCTCCAAGCAAACCGACGCTCTCGTGATAGCCATCTCGGCGGCCCGCAGCGTCGTGTCGCTCTACCTCGACGGCGCCAAGTACATCCTCGAGGACATTCCGGTTGTGCTCGCCAAGGCAAACCAGGCCCTGGCCACCCTCGACAAGTACCGCAGCCGGCTCGATCAGGTCTCCACTCGCCTGACCGCGCTCGAGTTCGAGGGCGGAGTCACCCTTCATGACGTGCTCACGGTGCTCCAGCGTGCGGAGCTGGTCACCCGAATGGCCGTGGAGATCGAGCGCTACATTGTCGAGCTCGGCGCCGAGGGACGCCTGATCGAGATGCAGCTCGAGGAGACGATGGTGGGGGTGGCCGCCGACAAGTCGGCGCTCGTGCGCGACTACATCGTCCAGCCCTCCGAGGAGGGCTTTGCCATGGTGCTCGACTCGCTTGCCCGGCTGCCGCACCAGGATCTGCTCGACTTCGGGCGGCTCGCTGAGCTGCTCGCATACGACCGCAAGCTCAACACGCTCGATCATCCCGCCTCGCCGCGCGGCTACCGCATCCTGGGGCGCATTCCGCGCTTGCCCAAGATGGTGGTGCAGTCGATCGTCAGCGAGTTCAACACCCTGGACGAGATTCTTGCCGCGACCGACCCGGATCTGGAATCCGTCGAGGGCGTCGGCGACATGCGGGCGAAGGACATCCGCGAGGGCCTTCGCCGACTTCAGGAGATCAACCTCGTGGACCGGTACTTGCAAACGTGAACGAGATGACGCGCAAGAGGCGCGCGCACAAACCCATAGGAGGGAATCACCATTAGCGACGCAGTGATGGAGCAGGAGCTCGTAGACGAAGATCTCGAGATCGCACGGCCTCCGGCCGTGTATGAGATCGGCGATCAGGTCGTCTATCCCCACCATGGAGCGGGAAAGGTCCTCAAGAAGGAGATGAAGGAGGTCCTCGGCGAGAATCGCGAGTACCTCACGATCAAGATCCTTCATAACGACATGACGGTGATGGTCCCGTGCTGCAACGCCGACAAGGCCGGCCTGAGGCGCGTGATCGGGGAGGATGACGTCAAGAAGGTGTTGTCGATCCTCCGCGACGACGTGAGCCAGATGCCGAAGAACTGGAACCGGCGTTTCAAGCACAACCGCGAGAAGATCAAGACCGGCGACGTCTTCGAGCTCGCCGAGGTCGTTCGCAACCTCGCGATTCGCGAACAGGAGAAGGGTCTTTCAACCGGCGAGAAGCAGATGTACACGCGCGCCAAGAAGATCCTCGCGTCCGAGCTGATGTACGTGCTCGACATGGAGGAGGACGAGGCCGAGTCGCACCTCGAGGGTCTGATCGTCGAGGCGCACACGGGCCGAAACGGCACGCCTTCGACCGCCTGAGCGGAATCGAATCCTTGTGACCGTCGTCGGGATCGTTCCCGCCGGCGGACGCGGCGAACGCCTTGGTGCCGACCGGCCCAAGGCGTTCGTTGCTTGTGCCGGCCGGCCGCTCGTGGAGTGGAGCCTCGATGTGCTGGAGGCGGTCTGCGATCGAGTGGTCGTGGCGGTTCCCGCCGGCGAGCTTCGACCCGGGTGGGTCGAGGGCGGCGCCTCGCGCTCGGCTTCGGTGCGCAACGCGCTGGGCGCCGCGCCGGAGGCCACGCGCGTAGTGGTGCACGACGCGGCGCGTCCGCTCGTCACCCGCGAGCTCGTCGAGAGCTGTCTCGCCGCGCTCATCGGCGTCGATGGCGCGATCGCCGCGGTGCCGGTGGTCGACACGATCAAGCAGGCCTACCCCGATGGGACGGTCGAGCGGACGCTCGAGCGCGCGCGGCTGTGGGCCGTGCAGACCCCGCAGGTCTTTCGGGCGGAAGCGCTGCGGAGGGCACTCGACGTCGCCGACGACGTGCTCGCGGGCGCCACCGACGACGCCAGCCTGGTGGAAGCCGCCGGCGGTAGCGTGCGGCTCGTGGAGGCGCCGCCGGAGAACTTCAAGGTGACGAGCGCAGCCGACCTGGCGCGAGCCGAGGCTGCGCTGTCGTGTTGACCGACTATCACGTCCACCTGCGCCCCGACTCCGGCGACTCCACCGCGGAGCGCTACTTCACCCAGGAGAATGCCGAGCGCTACCGGGAGACGGCCGCGGAGCGCGGCATCGACGACTTAGGGGTAGCGGAGCACATCCACCGCTTCGTCCAGTCGCTCGACATCTGGTCGCACCCCTGGTATCGCCACTGGGCGCATGACGACGTGGACGAGTACGTGGAGTTCCTGCGCTCGAACGGCCTGAAGGTTGGGGTCGAGGCGGACTTTCTCCCCGGGCGCGAGGATCGTGTGGCCAACTTCCTCGACGAACGAGAGTGGGACTACGTCGTCGGCTCGGTCCACTTCCTTCGCGATGACGCGATCGACGTGCACGGCGAACCTGACTGGGAGCCATGGGACATCTGGCGCGGAGCCGATCCCGAGAAGGTCTGGGCGCGCTACTTCGAGACGCTGGGCGAGGCCGCGCGCTCGGGGATGTTCGACATCCTGGCCCATCCCGATCTCGTGAAGGTGTTCGCGGGAAAGGTGCCGCGTCCCGACGGCGACCTGCGGCGCTTCTACGAGCGGGCGATGGACGGGATCGCCGAGGGCGACATCGCGGTGGAGGTCTCTACCGCGGGCCTGCGCAAGCCGGTCGGGGAGATCTATCCCGCCCCGGCCTTCCTCGCGATGTGCCTCGAGACCGGCTGCCCGGTCGCGCTGTCGAGCGACGCGCATGTGCCCGAGGAGCTCGGCTACGAGTACGAGCGAGCGGTGGAGATGCTGCAGGACCTGGGCGTGAGCGAGATCGCCGTCTTCGGTGGCCGCGAGCGGAGGCTGGAGCGGCTCGGGTGAGCGGCGGCGTTCGCTCGGGGATCGGCTGGGACTCCCACCGCCTGGAGGCGGGGCGGCGCCTGGTGCTCGGGGGAGTGGACGTGCCCGAGGCGGAGCGTGGCCTTGCCGGACACTCCGACGCCGACGTTCTGACCCACGCCGTGATCGACGCGCTGCTGGGAGCGGCCGGCATGGGCGACATCGGCCTGCACTTCCCGGACACCGACGAGCGCTGGCGCGACGTCGACTCGATCGAGTTGCTCGGCGCGGTCCGCCGCATGCTGAGCGAGGCCGGGCTGGCGGCGCTGAACGTGGACGCGACGGTGGCCTGCGAGGCCCCGAAGCTGGCTCCCTGGCGCGACGAGATGCGCGCTCGGCTGGCTGGAGCGCTCGGGGTGGACACCGAAGCGGTCAACGTGAAGTTCACGACCGGTGAGGGGATGGGGTTCGTCGGGCGCGGCGAGGGCATCGCGGCGCTGGCGATCGCAACGCTGCGCTGAGGCGGGCGCGAGCCTCGCTGTGGCTCGAGCGCCTCGCCCGCTCGCTGCGGCTCGAGCGTCTCGCGCGCTCGCTGCGGCTCGAGCGTCTCGCGCGCCTCGCCTCGCTCACCCGACGTTCATTGTCGAGTTAGCGGCCCACCGCCCGCTAACTCGACAATGGATGCCCGGGCCGGCGCGCGCCGACCCAGCATCAGGGCCTTGCCGAAGCCGGCGAGGCTCTCCGGTCGGCCGGCCCGGACCTTTCGGATATGGCCCACGCCTACCGCGCGTGGGCGCTGGCGCACCCCCACCTCTACCGCCTGATGACCGACCGGCCACTCGCGCGCGAGCGTCTTCCGGCGGGTCTCGAAGAGAGTGCGGCAGCGCCGCTGCTGGCGGCGCTGGGCGACCGTGATCGCGCCCGCGCTGCCTGGGCGGCGGCGCACGGGCTGGCCGCACTGGAGCTCGCCGGGCGCTTCCCCGCCGGTGCGGACGTCGATGCAGCCTGGGCTGCGATGGTCCACGCATTCTCAGCGCGCGGATAGATTTCGCGCATGGATCCTGAAGAGCTCGCTTTCGCCGGCGTCGTGCGCCAGGCGGAGCTGATTCGCGGTGGCGAGGTCTCCTCGCGCGAGCTGGTCGAGCTCTGCCTCGCCCGGATCGAGCGGCTCGACCCGGAGCTGAACGCCTTTCGCACGGTGATGGCCGAGCGCGCGCTCGCCGACGCCGGACAGGCGGACGGCCGCCGCGGCGCCGGCGACGACCGGCCTCTGCTCGGCGTCCCGATCGCGGTCAAGGACACCGAGGACGTCGCCGGCGAGACCACGGGCATGGGCACCGCCGCTCACCGCGGCCGCGCCGAGCGCGACAACGACTTCGTCTCGCGCCTGCGCGCCGCCGGCGCCGTGATGATCGGCAAGACGAACCTTCCCGAGCTGGCGATCATGGGCGCGACCGAGGGCGCCGCGTTCGGCGTTACGCGCAACCCCTGGAATACCGACCGGACGCCCGGCGGCTCGAGCGGAGGCAGCGGAGCGGCGGTGGCGGCAGGCCTGTGCGCGGCGGCCACGGCCTCGGACGGCGCCGGGTCGATCCGGATCCCTGCCTCGTGTTGCGGCATCGTAGGTTTGAAGCCGCAGCGCGACCGTATCTCGCTGGCCCCGCTCGACGAGCACTGGTACGGGATGAGCGTGGTCGGCTTCCAAACGCGCACGGTTGCGGACACCGCGCTGCTGCTCGACTCGACCGCCCAGCAGCCGGGCGGCTATCTCGAAGCGGCCGGGAGCGCGCCGGGCAAGCTGCGAATCGCGCTGTCGCTCAAGCCGCCCGCGCCGGCGAGGGTTGACTCACAGGTACAGGACTCCGTGCGCGCCGTGGCGGACGTCCTGCGCTCCCTCGGCCACGAGGTGGCCGAGCGCGATCCCGAGTACAAGCGCGCGTCCGACGCCGCGACGATCCGCTACCTCAGCGGCATCGCGCAGGACGGCCGACGCGTGCCGCGCCCCGAGCGCCTGCAGCGGCGCACGCGCGGCTTTATCCGCATAGGCAAAGCCGGCCGGCAGCTGCTCGCCTGGGCGCGCCGCAGCGAGGCCGGGCACGCCGCCCGCATCAACGAGCTCTTCGCCGACCACGATGTCCTGCTCACGCCCGTCGGCGCCCGCCCCCCGGTGCGCGCGGCGCAGTGGGAGGGCATGAGCGCCGCCCGAACCCTGCTCGAGATGGCTGCGGTCTATCCGTTCACCGGAGTCTGGAACATGACCGGACAGCCGGCGATTTCGGTTCCGGGCCCGCCGGCGCGAGACGGCCTCCCGATCGGCGCCCAGCTCATCGGACCGCCGGACAGCGAGCCCCGGCTGCTCTCGCTGGCCGCGCAGCTGGAGGGCGAGTTGCGCTGGCCCGACAGGCGGCCCCCGCTCAGCTAGATGGCTGATTCCTCGGCCCCGCGATCAACCATCTAGCGGCTGCATGCGCGAGGTCCGCATCCACGACACGCTCAGCGGCGAGGTGCTGCGCCTCAATCCACGCGATCCCCCGCGGGTCGCCATCTACGCCTGCGGGCCGACGGTCTACGGACGCATCCACGTCGGCAACGCGCGGCCGTACGTGGTGTTCGCGCTGCTGAAGCGCTTCCTCGAGCACGAGGGCTACGAGGCGAACCTCGTGGCCAACATCACCGACGTCAACGACAAGATCTACGACGCCGCCCGCGAGCGCGGGATCCCGAGCGGCCGGCTCGCCGCCGAGATGACCGCCTCCTATGTGGTCGACACCGATGCCCTCGGCCTTGGAAGGCCCGACCACGAGCCGAAGGCCACGGACACCATCGGGCAGATCGTCGCTCTCATCGAGACGCTGATCGAGAGCGGGCACGCCTACGAGCGGGGCGGCGACGTCTACTTCCGAGTCGCGAGCTTCGACGGCTACGGCAAGCTTTCCAACCGCCCGCTCGAGGAGATGCAGCAGGGCGAGGGCGACGACGCGGCGGAGCTGAAGGAGTCGCCGCAGGACTTCGCTCTCTGGAAGGCGCGCAAGGAGGACGAGGACACGTCCTGGGAGTCGCCCTGGGGCGAGGGCCGCCCGGGCTGGCACATCGAGTGCTCGGCAATGGCCGAGGCGATCCTGGGCGTCGACTTCGAGATCCACGGCGGCGGATCCGATCTCGTCTTTCCCCACCACGAGAACGAGATTGCCCAGACCGAGGCCGCCCGCGGCCTGCCCCTGGCCCGCATCTGGATGCACAACGGCATGGTTCAGCTCGGCACCGAGAAGATGGCGAAGTCTGTGGGCAACATCCGCCTGCTGCACGGCGCGCTCGAGCAGTTCGGGCGCGAGGCGTTCCTGATGTGGATGGTCGGGTCCCACTACCGCAAGCCGGTCGCCTACTCGGAGGACACGCTCGCCGATGCCGCGGGCGCCGTCGCGCGGGTGCGGGAACTGGTGCGCCGCCTCGATCCCGACGCCGGGCCTGCCGCCGAGCTCGACGCGCTCGCCGAGCGCTTCTTCGACCACCTCGCCGACGACTTCAACACAGCGGCCGGGCGCGCCGTGCTGTTCGAGTGGGTGGCGGAGGCAAACCGGCGCCTCGACGCCGGCGAGCGCCTCGGGCCCGGACGGCTGGCAGAGATGCTCGCTGCCTTCGGCCTCGAGAGCCTCCTCGAGCCCGACGACGACGAGGCCCCGGAGGAGATCCGCCGGCTGTCGGCCGAGCGCGAGCAGGCACGTGCCGAGCGCGATTTCGTGCGGGCCGACAGGCTGCGCGACGAGCTTGCCAACCAGGGCTGGGAGATCCGTGACACCCCCGATGGTGCGCGGCTCGTACGGCTCGGATGATCGTCTACGGGCGCAATCCCGTGCGCGAGGCGCTGCGCGGAAAGCGCCGCGTCCACCGCGTCTATGCCACCGCACGCGCGGCCCGCGAGGTGTGGCTTGGCGGAGTCGAGGTCGTCGAGGCGGAGGCCTTCGAGATCGAGGAGCGCTGCGGATCGCCCGAGCACCAGGGCCTCTGCGCGGAGGCCGAGCCGTATCCGTACGCCGACGCCGACGGCCTGCTCGCCCCAGACGACGCTCTGGTGGTGTGCCTCGACGAGGTCCAGGATCCGCACAATCTCGGTGCGACCTGCCGCGTGGCCGAGGTGGCGGGGTGCTCGGGAGTGGTGCTGCCGGAGCGCCGGTCGGCTGAGGTGACGCCGGCGGTGTGCCGCGCGTCGGCGGGCGCCGTCGAACACCTGGCGGTGGCGCGGGTCCAGAATCTGGCGGACTGGCTCGCGGCAGCCAAGGAGCGCGAGGCCTGGGTCTACGGCGCCGCGGCCGACGGGCGGGTTGCCTACGACCGCCCCGACTACCGCGGCCGGGTCGTGCTCGTCTTGGGGTCCGAGGGGAAGGGCCTTCGCCCGCGCGTGGCGAACGCGTGCGACGAGCTGATCTTCCTGCCGAGCCCCGGCAAGGTCGCCTCGCTGAACGTCTCCACGGCCGCGGCGGCACTGGTGTACGGAATCTTGCATTTGCGCGGGCGCTCTTGACAGGGCTCCATAACTAGCCCATACTCGCTGGGCAATTCAGGCTGAAGTCGAGCTTTAGGGATCGACATCAGGAACCTGGCGCCAGGGGAGGTAAGTGCGCCACCGAGCTTTCGAGGGTCCCACTGGGCCCGAGAGGAGCATTGGATGGCTACTTCCGCTACCTCCCATACGCTGCCCGTGCCGGCGCGCCGTCCTGGCGCTCCAATACGCCGTGCAGGGGTCAACTCTCAGGGTGAAGTCGAGCTAGATGATCATTACCTGATCGCGCTCGCGAAGCAGGGTCGCAAGGACGCGTATGACCGGATCGTCAAGCGCTACCACGGGTTCGTGCGTCTCAAGGCCTCGTCCTACTTCCTGATCGGCGGAGATGCCGACGATCTCATCCAGGAGGGCCTGGTCGGGCTTTACAAGGCCGTGCGCGACTATCGCTCGGACCGCGAGTCGAGCTTTCGCAACTTCGCCGAGCTCTGCATCACGCGTCAGATCATCACCGCGGTCAAGACCTCGACGCGCAACAAGCACACCCCGCTGAACGAATACGTGTCGTTCTCGCAGACGCCGGCTGCGAGTGGGGGGGACGGCGATCCGACCCTCGACGAGCTGTTGCCAGGCCCGACGGCGCACGATCCCGTGAACCAGGTCATCTCCTCCGAGGAGCTGCACAGCCTGGTCGCGTGCCTGTCGAGCGTGCTCTCCGAGCTCGAGAGCGCGGTGCTCTCGCTTTATCTGGATGGACACAGCTACGAGGCCGTGGCCGAGCGGCTTGACTGTGACACGAAGACGGTCGACAACGCCCTCCAGCGCGTCAAGCGCAAGGTCGGGGCGCACCTCGCCTCGCGCCAGGTGCTGCTCTAGGCACTTGGTCTAGGACAGACGTCCACACGCGCGCACGCGAGTGCCGGTGCGCGCACGCGGAGGCCGACTCATGACGTTATGCGGGTACGTGCCTCCATTCTCCTGCCCGCGACCGCTCTGGCCGCGCTGGCGCTCACCCAGTTCGCGGCGCCGTCGCCAGACGACGAGGCCCTCGGCGCGCCGTCACAGGCGGTGCTTGCATCGTCCTCCTTCAAGACCAAGGCCGCCCTGCCGGTTGTGGCCACCCGTCGCGCCGGCCCGCGCCCGGATCGGCTCGCGGTCCTTCGTCACGGCGTTGCGCTCGCGGCGACGCCCGGGGGTCCCCGGGCGATCCAAGTGGGCGCGGAGACCGAGTTCGGCTCGCCCCGGGTGCTGGCGGTCGCGGCCCAGCGCGGCGACTGGCTCGGGCTCGTCACCTCCGAGCGCCCGAACAACGAGCTGGCGTGGGTCAGGCGCGGCAACCTCTCGCTGACGCTGCGCCGCACCCGCTTCTCCCTTCACGTCGACCTGTCGGCGCACACCCTCACGTTGCGAAGGGGCGGGCGGCGGGTGCACCGGATGAGCGTTGCGGTGGGTCGCCCGGGCTCGGACACCCCAACCGGGCGCTTCGCGGTGACCGACAAGCTGCCGGGCTCGCGTTTCGGTCCCTACTACGGCTGTTGCATCCTGGCTCTGACCGGCCATCAGCCGAACCTCCCGTCCGGCTGGACGGGAGGCGACAGGCTGGCGATTCACGGCACCGACGCGCCGTCGTCGATCGGGGCGGCGTCCTCCGCCGGCTGCCTGCGCGCCTCCGACGAGGATCTGCGGGTGCTGATGGCCACGGTGCCGCTCGGCACCCAGGTGTCCATCCACCGCTAGCGAACGGTTCGGCCCCGATCGATCGCGGGAGAGCCGGAGATCGGATTCGAACCGACGACCTGAGCTTTACAAGAGCCCTGCTCTACCAGCTGAGCTACTCCGGCGGGCGTGCCCGAGTGTAGGCCGCCCGGCCTCAGGACTCTTCGGTTGCGCCGACGGCCGCGTGCTCGATGTTGCCGTGGCCGTTGGACGTGACCGGCACGTCCTCGAGCGGCTCGAACTCGGCGTCGGCATTGAGGCGGCGCTCGAGCTCACCGAGCACGAGGCCGAAAAGCAGGTGGCGCCAGGCCGCCTGGGCGAACGCGCGTCGGTTGCCCGACAGCGCCACGAGCTCCTTGCGGGCGGGGTGGTGGCGATCGACGAGCCCGACGGCCGGCCAGAACCCGGCGTGCTCCGCCAAGCCGGCGCTCACGCCGGCCAGCAGCGCGGGCCCGGGGAAGACCGGGCGGACGAGCGAGTAGACCGCCCCGAAGACGGCGCCGTTCGCGAGGTGCAGGCCAAGGCCCGGGAGCTGCCAGCCCTCGCCGCGCTGCAGGAGCTTGCCCAGGAGCTCCACGTCGTCATATGACGAGCCGAAAACCCGCTTGTCGAGCGGCTGCTGGGCCGCCCACACAGCTGCGGCCACGACACCCGCCAGTGCGCCATTCGCTGTGCGCCGAAGCTCCATGACCCAGCCAGCGTAACGACAGGCGAGCCCCCGGGTAGCTAGAGGTCGATGCCGGAGGAGGCGAACCAGGGCCGTCTGCGGCCGCGCGCGCTCGAGATCTACCACGAGCGGACCCGCAGGCGCGGGGTCAACCGGTTCGTCTACTGGACCGCGCGCCTGTTCATAAAGCCGTTCATCCTCGTCTACTTCCGGCTGCGACGCCTGGGCCGCGAGCACGTCCCGCAGGGCGGGGTCATCCTCGCCTCCAACCACCGCTCCTTCCTCGACCCATTCCTGATCGGCTGCTGCATCGGGCGGCCGATCTACTTCGTCGCCAAGCGCGAGCTGTTCAAGTATCCGCTGGTCGGCTGGTTTCTCAACTGCCTGGGCGCCTTCCCCGTCAAGCGCGGCGAGGCCGACGAGGAGTCCGTCAGGACGTCCATGATGCTCCTCGACCGCGGCCAGGCCGTTGTCATCTTCCCGGAGGGCACCCGAATCCGCACGGGGTCGCTGGGGACACCCAGACGCGGCGTCGGCCGCCTGGCCCTCCAGAGCGGCGCTCCGGTGGTCCCGATCGCCATCACGGGAAGCGAGCACGCGCGCGACGGCTGGAAGATCAAGCCCGTCAAGGTTCACCTCCGCTGCGGCGCCCCCCTCACCTTCCCGCGCGTCGACGACCCCTCGCCCTTCCTCGCGAGCGAGGTGACCGAGCGCATCTGGCCGTGCGTCGGGTTGCAGTGGGAGTGGCTCGGCGGGCTGCCGCCGCTGCGGACCGCGGCCGTGGTCGGCGCGGGCTCCATGGGCACCGCGATGGCGTACGTGCTGGCGCGTGCCGGCCTCGAGGTCCAGCTCGGCTGCCGGACGGGCGCTCAGGCCGAGCGCCTGCGCCAGAGCCGCGAGAACAGCGCGTATCTACCCGGTGTCCGGCTCGACAAGGCGATAGAGCCAAAGCCGGTGACCGAGATCGAGTTCGGCGGTGTCGACCTTGTCGTGATGGCCGTCCCCTGCAGCGCCCTGCCCGCCGCCGTCGGCGAGGTCGGCGCGCGCGTCGGGGAACGCAGCGCGGTGCTCGTCGCCTCGAAAGGCCTGGTGGCGCCGCTCGGCACCACCCCTACCGCGTATGTGTCCGAGCGCGTGCCGGCGCGCGCCGTCGCCAGCCTCGGGGGACCCGCGCACGCGCGCGAGGCGATCGAGGTGGGCGCCGCCGTGGTGGTGGCGACCCGCGACCGCGACCTGCGCCGCCCGTTGTGTGAGGTCTTGGAGGCCGGCGGCCTGACCGTCGAGACGACCGACGACGTGACCGGCGCCGAGCTTGCCGCGTGTGCCAAGAACGCTGCCGCACTGGGCTCCGCCGCCGCGGCGGCCGGGGGGGCCAACCTGGCGGGCGCCGCCGCCGGGCGGATCTTCTCCGAGGTCCACGAGCTCGCGCTGGCAAGCGGCGGGCGAAGCGAGACCTTTGCGGGGCTGGCGGGCGCCGGCGACCTCGTGGCCGCCACCATCGCTCAGGGCTCCCCTGAGGTCGGCGCGCGGGTTGCCGAAACGGCCGAGTCCCTGGCCACCGTGCCGTTGCTCTCGCAGGCGTTCGCTCGGCGCGGCATCGAGGCGCCGGTCACCACCGGCCTGCAGCGGGTCCTCGACGGTCAGACATCGCCCGAGCAATGGCTCGAGAGCGTTCGTCCAACGAGGCCGAAGCGGAGGACGCGCGCGGCGTAAAGCCCGCGCGCGAGAGGAGGCTAGTCTCCGCTATGGGTGGAGAACGTCGGCGACAAGCAGCGCTTGGACCGGGACTTCACGGAGCTCTACCGGGCGCACCTGCGCGACGTCTACTCGTACGCCTACTACCGGATCGGCAACCACCACGACGCCGAGGACCTCACCGAGCAGACCTTCTTGCAGGCCTATCGTCACTTCGATCGAGCCCAGCGCGAGTCCAACGGGCGACCGCTGCGGCCCTGGCTGATCCGGATCGCGCACAACCTCGCGGCCAACTACTACCGCGATCGCTCGCGCCGTCCGATGACCCAGCTCGAGGACGCCGCGGTGCTCTCGGCCCCGCAGGGCACGGAGGAGATGGTCGAGGAGCGCGAGGAGGTGAAGGAGGTCCTCGCGGGTGTGTCGAAACTCCCGGAGGACCGCCGCGAGGCGCTCATCATGCGCTTCGCCCTCGGCATGGACAATCGCGAGATTGCACGCGCGCTCGGCCGCTCCGAAGGCGCGACCAAGGTGTTGCTCCACCGAGCGATCAAGCAGCTGGAGGAAGGCCTTGAAGCGGACGCAAAGGCGGGGATGAACGATGAATGACGCAGAGCGAGTGGAGCGCCTGCTCCAGATGGCGCTCTCGCCGGTGGAGCCACCGGAGCGGCTGACCGACCGCCTCGAGCGAGGCCTGTCGGAGCTGACCGAGGCGGCGGCGGAGGAGCTGGCGGACTGGGAGCTGGCCGCCATGAGCGACCCGCGCAACTGGGTTCGCCCGGCCGCAGCGGTGGTGGTCGGCAGCATCGCCGCGGGCGGGCTCGTGCTGGTCCGTGCCCGCCAGCAACATCGAAAGCGCCAGACGACAGGTCTGCGGGCGCTCGAGAACAGCCTGCGCGGCGTGGTCGAAGACCTGGAGAAGCGGCTACGGGGCTAGGTACTCGGAGACGTATGTAGCCCAGTCTTCCCGGTACTGCCGGCAACCTCGACGACACGCGCACCTCCGGGTCCCGCGGTTCGGAATCTTCTGGAACCCGCGCGCCCGTCCCTGCTCGTCGGGCAGCGCGTCCTCGGAAAGGTCGAGCGCCGGGCGGACTCAACTGGGCTTCTTGGGCCGCTCCCCGCCCGGTGCGCCGGGGTCCTTGACGGCGTCGGCGGCGGCTTTCGCCTTGTCGGCGACGCTGCCCTTCCCCTTCGCCACGGAGGCCAGTTCCTGGGCGTCCTCCTTCAGCGCGTCCGTGCCGCCTCGGTCGTCCACGATCTTCTTGCCCTTGCGAAAGATCCTGTTCAGATCCACTGTTCCCCCCTATCGATTGTGCGCGGTCTGAGGCTAGGAAGCCTCCGCGCCGCCGGTCTCGGCAGCGACGATGTCGCCCTCGACCTTTCCCGGGGCAGAGTGAAGAGAAGGGCTGCCGCCGCGCCGCCGGCGAAGTTCGGCGAGCAAGTAGATCCAGATGTTACCCCCATGAGAAGAGGTCCATATATCCCGCGTGAGAGCAGCAGCCTGGCCGCGGCGCTCGAGAACCCTGTCACGGCTATACCGGTTTCGCCGCGTCTTAACTGCCTTCCCCCCAGACGTCACGCGGGATAGGCGACAAGGCCCGGAAAAACCGAACACCCGCTTGGTTCGTCGCTGTCGCGTTCACGCGGAAGCGATAGTGCGCCCACGACCTCCGAGCACGCTCGCGTTCGTCCGCAGCGAGCGTGAGGCGCGCGCGAGCGGCTAGTGTTGAAGTCCGGAAGTACCGAGGCCGATTGACCCTTCTCGTCGTCCTGCAGCACGGGCTAGGGCGCGCCGCCAAATGGCAGCGCGCCCCGGCGCCGCTCAGACGGCCGAAAACTCCTCCTTCACCTGGGTCAGCCGGATCGAGTTGCCCGAGGGGTCGCGGAAGCCCGAGTCGATCCCGTAGGGACGCTCCTCGGGCGCCTCGGTGAACTCCACGCCGCGGCCCCTGAGCTCCTCGTAGGAGGCTCGGCAGTCGTCGGTCTGGAGGAGCACGCTCCCCAACCAGCCCTTGGCCATGAGGGTCTTGATCTGCTCGGCGGTCTGCTCGTCCATCACCGGCGGCCCTGGGATGGCGTTCAGCACCACGGCCACGTCCTCCTGGCCGGGCGGCCCCACCGTAAGCCAGCGGTAGCCCCCCAGCTCGGGAAGGGTCACATCGGCGCGGACCTCCCAGCCGAGCTTGTCGCTGTAGAACGCGAGCGCCTCGTCCTGGTCGTGCACCCACGTGTTCACGTTGGCGATCTTCAACATCGTGCCTCCTGAAGTCGTATTGAACGGTCGCCGGCCAAGCTAGCCGGGCGCCGAGCCGTTGTCTTCTCGAAACGTGCTGCGTTGCGGACGCCCGTAGACATCACTACCGGCTGATCATTCGGCGCGCCACGATGCGCGGCTTCCTCGTCTTCGACCACATGGACCGCGTCCCCCAGGCCATCGGCGACCTGGCGACATGGGCGGCCGAGGGGAAGCTCAGGAGCCAGGTGGACGTCGTCGAAGGGCTCGAGAACGCCCCCGCCGCACTCAACCGCCTCTTCATGGGCCAGAACCTCGGCAAGCAGCTCGTCAAGATCGCCGACGCATCGTTCCACTGATCCGCGCCGGTGCGCTCCAGCGGAGCGGGGATCGAACCCGCGAGGCGCCGAGTGCGAAGCCGTTGGCTACTGCTCTTAGGCCGAACGCGAGTGTCTGAACTCGGCGCCCGAGACGACCGCGGGTTGGACGAGGCGCGAGCGCCTTCGCCGCCCGCCGGCGGAGTACCGCTTCGCATCGAAAGCGAGCGACCCGAGCATTCGTCCGGTCTGATTGGGTGTGCGGCACCCGCAACCGAGTTGATGGGAGCATCCGATGGCCAGAATCGTGGTAACCGAATTCTCGTCGCTGGACGGGGTGATGGAGGCCCCGGGCGGGGAGGACTTCAAGTACCCGGGCTGGAGCTTTGAGTTCGATCGGGGCGAGGACGGCAACCAGTTCAAGCTCGATGAGGCGCTCGAGGCGGACGCGCTGCTCATCGGCCGCCGCACCTACGAGAGCTTCGCCGGCGCCTGGCCCGAGCGTGAGGGCGAGTTCGCCGACAAGTTCAACTCGATGCCCAAGTACGTCGTGTCGACGACGCTCAACGACCCCGAGTGGAACAACACCACGGTCCTGGACAGCGGCGATGCCGCGGCTCAGGTCGCCAAGCTGAAGCAGGAGCTTGACGGGACGATCCAGGTGCCCGGCTCGAACCGGCTCGTCCACGAGCTGATCGAGAGTGACCTCGTCGACCAGGTCAACCTGATGATCTTCCCGGTCGTGCTCGGCACCGGCAGGCGGGTGTTCGGTGACACCTCCGACAAGAAGCCGATGAGGCTGAAGGAGTCACGCACCGTCGGCCACGACGGAGTCGTCGTCATGATCTACGAGCGCGCGCGCTGACGAGGTCAGCTCCCTGCCGCGCGGCGCACGCCCGCTTGCGCCTGACGAAGCACGCCTGCCCAGACCGCGAACCGAGACACCCCGGGCAAAGCGATATTGAGGCCTGCGACCCGCGCGGCGCTCCAGAGCGGCAGTACTGCGTGGGCCAGCGTCCTGAGCGGTAAGGCGCTGCAAACGGCCCGGATCTCCGGCGATCTAGCGGAGGGGGAGGGATTCGAACCCGCGGTGGACCTGACGGCCCACAACGGTTTGTCGAGACCGCGCCGAAACGGCCGCAATGCCGCATCACAACTGGAGTCTGCGTCCCGGGGGAATCCAGGGGGGAATGAATCTCGGCCGCGGCGTTTGTGGGACCCATCGGCAGCGGAGCGCGACAGTGCTGCTCGCTTGGGGAAGCGGCACTCTGGATCGGGCC
>JBEVKF010000061.1:0-8683 GCA_040509755.1 Thermoleophilaceae bacterium
CGCTCGGCCTCGTGGCGCCACGCGAGCACGCGGCCCTCCTCGCGTTCCACAACGACCTGGTCGACTTCGGAGCGCTTCTTGCCCCAGCGCCCGTAGATCCGCTGCCTGCGGCCCACCCCCTCGCCTTCGAGCAACTCCCCCTCCTCGGCGAAGGTGAACCATTCGGGCAGCCGGCGCGGATCGTCGACGAGCGGCCACAGCGCTGCGGGCGGCTGGTCGACGTGGGCTTCGCGCAGGATCTCGATCACGTCCGCGATCATATCTAGAATTGTTCAGCACGTGAACCATTCAGATGCTGAACGCTTTGAGATCGCCTACCGGCGCGTGTGGGGAGCCCTGCATCGCGGCGACGATCCCGACCTCTCCCAGCACGAGCGCCAGCTTCTTCACCACATCCCGGCCGAGGGCGGCGTCGCGCTCACCTGGCTGGCGCGGCACCTGGCGCTGCCGAAGAGCTCTACTTCGGTGCTCGTGAAGGACCTGGCCCGGCGTGGCTTCGTCCGGCGCGCGCGCGACCCGGCGGACGAGCGCCGCCTCGCGCTCGTTCTGACCGCCGAGGGCCGGCGCCGCGTCGACGCGGACTCGGTGCTGGACCCCGGCGGCCTGGCCGCCGCCCTGGCCGACCTGCCCGATCGCCGCCGCGCGGCGCTGCTGCGCGACCTGGAGCGGCTCGCGCAGGCGGCTGAGGCGCGCCGCCCCGGGTAGCCTCGTCTTAGATGCCCAACCGCCTGGCCAACGAGACCTCTCCGTACCTCCTCCAGCACAAGGACAACCCGGTCGACTGGTACGCCTGGAGCGACGAGGCGCTCAGGCGCTCGCGCGACGAGGACCGGCCGATCCTGCTCTCGATCGGCTATTCCGCCTGCCACTGGTGCCACGTGATGGAGCGCGAGTCATTCGAGGACGCCGAGACCGCGCGCCTGATGAACGACCTCTTCGTGTGCATCAAGCTGGACCGCGAGGAGCGGCCCGACCTCGACTCGATCTACATGGAGGCCTGCCAGGCGATGACCGGTTCGGGAGGCTGGCCGCTCAACGTCTTCCTGACACCCGAGCAGGTGCCGTTCTACGCCGGCACATACTTCCCGCCCCAGCCGCGTATGGGCATGCCGAGCTGGCGCCAGGTGGTCGAGGCCGTGGCGCACGCCTGGGAGGACAAGAGGGAGGACATACGCGCGGGTGGCGCGCGCATCGCCGAGCGCCTGCGCGGGGGGGCGCAGCTGCGGCCCTCGGCGAACCCGATGGACTCACGAGCGCTCGACTCGGCAGTGGAGAGCCTGCGCTCGCAGTACGACGCCGCCAACGGCGGCTTCGGCGGGGCGCCCAAGTTCCCGCCGGCCTCCGCGGTCGAGCTGCTCCTGCGGCGGGGGGAGGCGGAGATGAGCGCCCAGACGCTGCGGGCGATGGCCTCGGGCGGGATGTACGACCAGGTCGGCGGCGGGTTCGCGCGCTACTCGGTCGACCCCTACTGGCTCGTGCCTCACTTCGAGAAGATGCTCTACGACAACGCGCTGCTCGCGCGCGCCTACCTGCACGGGTGGCAGGTGCTCGGCGACGGGCTCTTTCGCGTGGTCTGCGAGGAGACGCTCGATTGGGCCCTCAAGGAGATGCGTGGCCCCGAGGGCGGCTTCTTCTCGGCGCTCGACGCCGACTCCGAGGGCGTCGAGGGCAAGTTCTACGTCTGGTCTGTCGAGGAGATGCGCGCCGCCCTCGAGGGCGAGCCCGACGCCGACGAGGCGATCGCCTGGTTTGGCGCGACCGAGCGCGGCAACTTCGAGGGCCACAACATCCCGGTGCGCGGCCCAGGTCGGCCGGAGCAGCTGGACGACTGGCGCCGGAGCCTCTACGAGACGCGCGCGCAGCGAGTCTGGCCGGGGCTCGACGACAAGCGCCTGACCTCCTGGAATGCCCTGATGCTCAGCGCGCTCGCCGAGGCGGGCGCCGTGCTCGAGCGCCCGGACTACCTCGAGGCAGCCACTCGATGCGCGGAGTTCGTGCTGGGCTCGCTGCGCGACGCGGACGGCCGGCTGCTGCGCACCTGGAAGGACGGCCAGGCGAAGCTCAACGCCTACCTCGAGGATCACGCCTACCTGCTGGAAGCCCTGCTCACCCTCTATGAGGCGAGCTTCGACCCGCGCTGGTTCGCCGAGGCGCGCGCGCTCGCCGACGCGATGATCGAACGCTTCGCCGACGAGGAGAACGGCGGCTTCTTCGAGACCTCGTCCGACCACGAGGAGCTGCTCGCGCGCCGCAAGGACCTCGAGGACCACCCGATCCCCTCCGGCAACGCCAGCGCCGCCTACGGCATGCTGCGCCTGGCGGCGCTGACGGGCGAGCACGACTACGCGGAGCGCGGCGTGGGTGTGCTGCGGCTGGTACATGAGCTGGCGTCCGAGCATCCGCAGGCGTTCGGCCACCTGCTGCAGGCGATGGACTTCCACCTCGCCCCGGTCAAGGAGGTGGCGCTGGTGGGCGATGACCCGAGCGCGCTCGCACGGGTGGTTCGCTCGAGCTTTCGACCGCACCTGGTGCTGGCCGGCGGCGAGGCCGACGGCGTGCCGCTGCTCCAGGATCGCTCGCCCGTGGACGGCCGGCCCGCCGCGTATGTATGCGAGAGCTTCGCCTGCAAGGCGCCGGTGACCGAGCCCGAGGAGCTCGAACGGCTGCTCTCCTAGCCAGCCTGGCGCTCGCATTCGCGCCGGGGGCGAACGCGCACGAAGAGGCGGTGCGGATCTCCTCGTGGGGACCGCGCCCGGCGGCAAGCGTGGCCGAGCGGCGCGCCCACCGCCACCTCGCGCGCGCCTTCCGCCGGGCGTCGCTGAAGGTCGTCGTGCAGCGCTTCTCGGTGCCGGGCCGGGGGCGCTCGCGCAACGTGATCGGCATCTACGACGGCCCGCGCTCGTGCCTGCACGTCGTGATGGCGCACACAGACAGCGCCCCCGGAGCGCCGGGAGCCAACGACAACGCCTCCGGCCTCGGCGTGCTCGCCGCCCTCGCGGGGAGGCTGCCGCGCTATCCCAAGCGCTGCGACGTCTGGCTCGCGGCCACGGGCGCCGAGGAGCGGATCTACACCGGCTCGCCCGACCACCTGGGAGCCCTGGCGCTTGCGCGCCGGGTGCGGGCTGGCCCGTACGCGCGCCGCCTTCGCTGGGCGCTGTCGCTCGACGAGGTGGGCCGCGACCGGCCGTTCTGGCTGCGCTCTCCCGTCGCCGCCCCAAGGCGTGGTGTGGAGGAGGCGCTGCTGGGGGCGGCCGGCCGCGCCGGCGTGCCGGTCACCTGGGTGCGCGACGAGAGCAGCGGCAACTCCGACCACCGGGAGTTCGAGCTGCTCGGCCTGCCGGCCGCCAAGCTCGGGGTCGGCGCGGGCGGCGAGTCCTGCCGCCACCTTTCCTGCGACCGGCCCGGGCGCCTGGACCCGGTGGCGCTGAGGCTCGCCCGCCGGCTGGTCGAGTCGGCCCTGCGCGCCCCGTCCTAGGAAGCCGCCAGCCGCTCGATCGCGTCGAGCAGTGCCTCTATCGTCGCTTCGTCGCTCGCCGGGGCCATCACTGCCAGGCGCAGCCAGCGCTCGCCCGCAACCTCGGTCGAGCTGAGATGAAAGCGGCCCTCGCTCAGCAGCCGCTCGCGCAGCTCGATCTGCAGCGCCGAATCGCTGCCGTGGCGAAAGCAGAGGATGTTGCTCTCCGGCCGGCACAGACACTCAAACCCGTCGCGCGCCGAGATGAGCTCCCAGAAGCGCAGGGTCTTGTCGTACTGGCCGCCGACGTACTCGCCGAGCCCGCGCTCGCCGCGGAACGCCAGGTTGAGGAAGATCTTCAGCCCGAGCGGCGCCTTCGTGCACTCGACCTGGCGGCCCAGCAGGTCCGGGCCCGCCGTCTCGGCCTCCTCGTAGATGAGATAGCTCGCCTTCTGCTGAAAGGCCGCGTCGAGGCGGCGCGCGTCGCGCACCAGGATCGCGGCACAGACGCTGGCGGCCCGCATCATCTTGTGGGCGTCCCAGACCACCGAGTCAGCGTGGTGGATCCCGCTCAGCAGGTGGCGGTGGGCGTCAGAAAGCAGCGCCGAGGCCCCATGCGCGGCGTCGACATGGAACCAGATGCCGTGGTCGGCGCAGAAACGGCCGATCGCCTCGAGGTCGTCGTGGAGCCCGGTGCTGGTGGCGCACGCCGCCGCCGTGAGCGCCATCGGCCGCAGGCCGGCCGCTTGGGCGCGTTCGAGCGCGGCCTCGAGTGCGCCCGGCACGATGCGCTCGTGGCGGTCGACGTCGAGCGCGATCACGGAGCGCTCGCCCAGCCCGAGCATCGCCACGCTGCGCTTGACCGAGTAGTGGGCCGAGGGCGGCGCGAGCACGGCGAGCGTGCCGTCCACACCCTCGCGCCAGGCGTCCGGTGCCGCGGCCGCCCGGGCCGCGAGCAGGCCCGTCAAGTTGGCAAGCGAGCCGCCGTGCGTGAGCACCCCGCCGGCCTCGGCGTCCCACCCGATCCGCTCGGTCATCCACTCGACGATCGCTGCCTCCATCGCGCCCGTCGCCGCACCCATCTCGTAGATCGACACGGGCTGGTTGATGACGCCGTGGATCAGGTCGGCGACGGCCGACGGAACGTCGGGCGCGGCGACCTGGTGAGCGAGCTCGCCGGGATGGTGCAGGCGCGTGGTCCGCTCGAGCACCGCCGCCAGCCAGGGCTCGAAGGACCCCACGTCGAGGCCCCCCTCGCGGATCAGGCGTCGCAGGTCCAGCTCCTCTGACACCTCGGCGAGCGGGGGCGCCGAGACGGCCGGACCCTCGCCGGCCTGGCTGCGGGCGACGTACCCAGACAGCGCGGCTACCGCGATCCCGGCCGCTCGCTCGTACTCGCTCGGGTCGAACATCAGCGCACGGCGAGATCCTTTGCGCGCTTGGCGAGGGCCGAGGGCCACCAGGCCCTCGGCCCGATCTCGATCATCAGCGCCGGTACGAGCACGCTGCGGACGAGGAAGGTGTCCAGCAGCACCCCGAATGCGACCACGAAGCCGATCTCGGTGAGGAACACGAGCGGCAGCGCCGCAAGCACCGAGAACGTCCCAGCGAGCACGATGCCCGCGCTCGTGATCACTCCGCCGGTCACCGCCAGCGCTCGCAGCATGCCCTCGGTGTGGCCATGCTTCTCGGTCTCCTCCCGCGCTCGGGCGACCAGGAAGATGTTGTAGTCCACGCCCAGCGCCACCAGGAACACGAACGCGAACAGCGGCAGCGACGGGTCCGATCCCGGGAAGTCGAAGAACACGTCGAAGACGAAGTAGCCGACTCCCAGCGCCGCGAGGAAGCTCAGGATCACCGTCGCGATCAGCACGAGCGGGGCGATCACAGCGCGCAACAGCAGCACGAGGATCAGGAACACCACCACGAGCACCACCGGCGGAATCACCTTCGAGTCCCAGGCGGCGGCCTCACGCACGTCGAATTCGACGGCCGTCGCGCCACCCACGAGGGTTCCGGCGACCGCCCCACTGGCGGCGTCTCGAATCGGCTCGATCAGGTCGAAGGCCTCGGTGGAGTAGGGCGTCGGTTCGAGCGTCGCCTGCACGAGCACTCCCTGCTCGCCCTCGGCAACCGGCGGCGACACCGCATCGATGCCGTCCGTCTCCTCGAGCGCGCTCGTGACCGCCTCGACGTCGCCGCCGGGCGGAATGATCACGTCCGTCGGCACGCTCGCCCCGGCGGGGAAGCTACGAGCCAGCAGCTCCTGGCCCTCGACCGACTCGACCTCCGTGCGGTAGCTCTCGTTCGTCGTGAGGTCGGTGGAGAAGAAGGCCAGCCCGAGGCACATCACCAGCAGCACCGCGGTCGAGCCGATGACCACACGCATCGGCCGGGCCGCGACCCGCTCGCCGACGCGCTTCCAGAAGCCGTGGGTGGCGTCCGCCGCGTGCTCGTGACGGACGCGCCTCAACTCGTAGGGCTGGAAGATCGCCCGGTCGAGCGGCCCCACGATCAGCGACGGCACCTTCAGTCGCCCGCCGGTCAGCGCCGACCCGAGCACGCGCACCAACCAGTTCAAGATCACAAGCGGCAGCAGCACCATCGCGAGCAGCACCCCGCCGATCACGGGCAGCAGGGCGCCCATGCGGGAGCCCGCGACGATCCGCTGTCCCAGCGCCCCGCTCGGCTCGCGCAGTGCGCCCGGCCAGTCGGGGGTGTGGGGCACGAAGGGCCAGAAGGCGCGCCGGCCGAAGATCGTCAGCAGCGCCGGCAGCAGCGTGAGCATCGAGAGCGCCGCGCACGCGACTCCCATCGCCGCGAACGGCCCCATTCCCGACGTGCCGTTGACCTTGGCGATCGAGAGGCAGAGCAACGCGGCGATCACCGTGGCCGCCGATGCGAACACCGCCGGCCCGGCCGACGCCATCGCGTTGCGCATGGCCTCGTGGCGGTCGGCGAGGGAATGGAGCTCCTCCCTGTATCTGGCCACGATCAGGAGCGCGTAGTCCGTCCCGGCGCCGAGCACGATGATCGACATGATCGAGCTGGACTGGCCGTTGATCGTCACCCCCAGCTCGGAGATGCCGTAACCGATGGCGCGCGACAGGATCTCCGCGAAGATCACCGCCACCAGCGGGATGAAGAAGAACATCGGCGAGCGGTAGATCAGGATCAGCAGGACGATCACGAGCGAGACCGCCGCCAGCAACAGGGTGCCGTTGATGTTCTCGAAGACCTTGATCGCGTCCGCGGCATAGCCGGCGCCGCCCGTGATCTTCACCTCGAGCCCGCCGCCCGGATCGGACACGGTGTCGCGCCAGAAGTCCACCGGGTCGAGAATCGTCTCGGACTGGCCGTTGCCGACCAGGTAGGCCGTCACGATGGCGGCCTTGCCGTCGTCGGAGCAGATCGGCCCCACAAACGGCGCGTAGTCCGCCGGCTGATTGGGAAGCGGGGTGGTCGGTCCGCCGCAGCCATCCGCCGTTGCGCCCTCGCCGGGCGCCTGCGTGCCTCCGCCGCCGGCCGCGGGGCCTTCGGTCGCCCCGCCGGATGAGCCTCCGGAGGCGGCGGTCGAGCCGTCGGCGACAACGCCCGGGAAGCGCTTCTCGGTCAGCTTGCCCGCGTCGTCGGCGATCTTCTGGCGATCGGCCGCGGTCAGCCCGGACTCGCGGTAGTAGACGATCACCGCCGGCGCAAGCTCGCCGCCCTGGAGCTCTTCTGCAGCCGTCAGCACCTTGGTCGACTCTGCATCGCCAGGCAGGAACGAGGTCGACTCGTTGTCCTCGGCGTCGGTGAACTCGCCGGGCAGGTTCGTCCCGAAGGTGATGAACATGACGACCATCCACACGAGGAAGACGACCCACTTGGCGCGGCGTCCGGCGGCGATGGCGAAGATCGAGCGGCGTTCGGAGCTCATAGGAGGGTCCTTCTATCGAAGAAAGGCTTGCGCGTCAAGATACTTACTCGTTAAGATTGCGTGACCTGCCATGGCAACACCGGCTGACCTTGTTACGGCGCTGCGGCGCTTCGGCTTGGAGAACGATCGCTTGGACGCGATGGTTGGGCGTCGGCTCGCTGCGCCGCCGGTCGAGTTCAAGGCCATGGACCATCTGCACGAAGCCGGAGAGCTGACGCCGGGCCAGCTCGCCGACCGCCTCGCGCTCACCACGGGAGCGGTGACGGCGATGATCGACCGCCTCGAGCGCCTCGGGTGGGTGACGCGCGAGCGCCACCCGACCGACCGCCGCTCGATCATCGTCAAGCGGGCGAAGAAGACGAGCGCCGCGGAGCGGATGTACGCGAGCCTCCTGGGGGACATGACCGCCGCCGCGAAGGGCCTCTCGGCCGCCGAGCGTGACGCCGCCGTGCGTTTCCTCGAAGAGGCCGCCGAGCTGGCACGCGCGAAGGCGGACGCGCTCAAGGACACGGGCCGGGGCCGGGGATCGGGTCAGAGCACCGCGAGGTAGCGGTCGAGCTCCCACTGGGAGACCTGGACCCTGTAGTCCTCCCACTCCTGGCGCTTGATCTCGACGTAGCGGTTGAAGATGTGCTCGCCGAAGGTGCGCAGCATGAGCTCCGATCCGGCCGTCAGCTCGATCGCCTCGCCGAGCGTCTCCGGCAGCTGCTCGATCCCGAGCCGCTTCCGTTCCTCGGGGCTGATGTGGTACAGGTTCTTGTCCATCGGCTCCGGCAGCTCGTAGCCCTTCTCGATCCCCTCGAGCCCCGCCTGCAGCAGCGCCGCGAAGGTCAGGTAGGGATTGCACGCGGGGTCGGGGCAGCGCAGCTCCATCCGTGTGGCCTGCTCCTTGCCGGGGTGGTAGAGCGGCACTCGCACGAGCGCCGAGCGGTTGCGGCGCGACCACGCGCAGTAGACCGGCGCCTCGTAGCCGGGCACGAGCCGCTTGTAGGAGTTGACCCACTGCGCGAAGACCGACGTGATCTCGCGGGCGTGCTTGAGCTGCCCCGCGATGAAGGCCTTGCCGATATCGGAGAGGAAGTACTGATCGTTCTCGTCATAGAAGGCGTTGCGGGTGTCCTTGAACAGCGACTGGTGGGTGTGCATGCCCGAGCCGTTCTCGCCGAACAGGGGCTTCGGCATGAAGGTGGCGTGCCAGCCGTACTTCATGGCGTATTCCTTGACCGTGATGCGGTAGGTCATGCAGTCGTCGGCCATCTTGAGCGCGTCCGCGTAGCGCATGTCGATCTCGTGCTGGGAAGGTCCCACCT
>JBEVKF010000062.1:0-28312 GCA_040509755.1 Thermoleophilaceae bacterium
GGAGACATGGCGCTACGTCGCCCAGCTCAAGCAGGAGCCTGCGGTGCTCGCCCTCTCGCGACAAGCGTTGCCGACGGTCGACCGGTCGTCCATGGCCCCTGCGTCCGAGGTCGCGAAGGGTGCCTACGTCCTCATCGATGCAGAGGACGAGCTGGACGTGATCCTGATCGCCACCGGCTCGGAGGTCGGCCTCGCGGTCTCCGCGCGTGAGGAGCTCGCCGGAGCAGGCATCGGGGCACGCGTCGTCAGCATGCCGTGCTCGGAGCTCTTCGACCGGCAGCCGCAAGCGTACCGCGACGAGGTGCTGCCGCCCTCGGTCAAGGCGCGCGTCGCGATCGAGCAGGCGTCGACGCTCGGCTGGCACCGCTACGTCGGCGACGGCGGAGCGATCGTCGGCATGCACACGTTCGGCGCTTCGGCGCCGCTGAAGATGCTCGTCGAGAAGTTCGGGTTCACACCTGACGCGGTGGCGCAGATCGCGCGCGAGCGCGTCGCCGCTGCCCGAGACAACTAAGGAGGAGCACATGCCCGCCACCGAAACGCTGCACGAGTTGGGGCAGAGCCTCTGGCTCGACAACATCACCCGAGAGCTGCTCGAGTCCGGGCAGCTCCAGACGTACATCGACGACTACTCCGTCACCGGGCTGACGTCGAATCCGTCGATCTTCGACAAGGCGATCGCCGGGGGCGGATACGACGACGCAATTCACGAGAAGTCGTCGACCGGGGTGGATCGCGAGGCGCTCTTCTTCGAGCTCGCGATCGAGGACCTCCGGCGCGCCGCCGACATGTTCGGTGCCATCCACGAACGCACGGACGGCGTCGACGGCTGGGTCTCGCTCGAGGTCTCGCCGCTCCTCGCCTACGACGCGAAGAGCACTGTCGAGGCCGCGAAGACGCTGCACGAGCAGGCCGGGCGGCACAACCTCTTCATCAAGATCCCCGGAACCACGGAGGGCCTGCCGGCAATCGAGGAGGCGATCTTCGCCGGCGTGCCGGTGAACGTCACCCTCCTGTTCTCCGCGGAGCACTACCTGGCCGCCGCCGACGCGTACATGCGCGGGGTCGAGAGACGGATCGACGCCGGCCTCAACCCGGTCGTCGGCTCGGTCGCCTCCGTGTTCATGTCCCGCTGGGACGTCGCCGTCATCGACGAGGTGCCCGACGGGCTGAA
The DNA here is from genome assembly GCA_040509755.1 of Thermoleophilaceae bacterium. Taxonomy (GTDB): domain Bacteria; phylum Actinomycetota; class Thermoleophilia; order Solirubrobacterales; family Thermoleophilaceae; genus JACVRW01. Next base: position 1,175 of record JBEVKF010000062.1, read on the forward strand.
GGACACGCTCGCGCTCGCCGTCGGCCTCAAGATCTACCAGGCGTATCGCGAGCTCATGGACTCGGACCGCTGGCAGCGCCTGGAGAACTCCGGCACCCGGATGCAGCGACTGCTCTGGGCCTCGACGAGCACGAAGGACCCCAAGGCTCCCGACACGCTCTACGTCCACTGCCTCGGCGCGCCCTTCACGATCAACACGATCCCCGAGGCGACGCTCCGGGCGTTCTTCGACCACGGCCACGCGGGGAAGCCGATGCCGACGCACGGCGGGAACGCCGACGAGACGCTCGCCGCCCACGCAGCCGCCGGCATCGATGTCGACGCGGTGGCCGCGAAGTTGCAGACGGACGCGGCCGCGAGCTTCGTCAAGTCCTGGAACGACCTCATGTCGATCATCGACAAGCAATGCGCCGCGCTCACCGCGTGAGCCTGGAGGACCCGATGACGATCACCGAGACAAACACGACGCCGCTCCGCGAACGGGCTGCTTGGGCGGCCCTCGAGAAGCACTACGCGGATGTTCGCGACCTCCACTTTCGCGGGCTCTTCGCGGAGGACACAGCCCGGGGCGAGCGCCTCGCCGCCGAAGGCGCCGGCCTCTACCTCGACTACTCGAAGAACCGGATCACGGACGAGACGATCCGCCTCCTCCTCGAGCTGGCAGCAGAATCAGGGCTCGCCGAGCGGACCGCTGCCATGTTCCGTGGCGATCGGATCAACGTCTCCGAGAACCGCTCTGTGCTCCACGTCGCCCTGCGCATGCCGAAGGGGGCGTCGCTCGTCGTCGACGGGGTGGACGTGCTCGCGAACGTGCACGACGTGCTCGACCGGATGGCGGCCTTCGCAGACCGCGTGCGCTCGGGCGAGTGGAAGGGCCAAACGGGCAAGCCGATCCGGAACGTCGTCAACATCGGCATTGGCGGCTCCGATCTGGGGCCGGTGATGGCGTACGAGGCGCTGCGCAACTACACGCGGCGCGACCTCACGTTCCGCTTCGTTTCGAACGTCGACTCGACCGACTTCGCCGAAGCGACCCGCGACCTCGCGGCCGAAGAGACGCTCTTCATCGTCTCGTCGAAGACGTTCACGACCCTCGAGACGATGACGAACGCGCACTCGGCGCGGGAGTGGTCCCTCGCCGCACTCGGTGACGAGACCGCGATCGCGAAGCACTTCGTCGCCGTCTCCACGAACGCCGACGAGGTCGCGAAGTTCGGCATCGACACGGACAACATGTTCGGATTCTGGGACTGGGTCGGCGGCCGCTACTCGATGGACTCCGCGATCGGCCTCTCGACCATGCTCGCCGTCGGGCCCGACGGCTTCCGTGAGCTGCTCGCCGGCTTCCACGCGATGGACGAGCACTTCCGTACGACGCCGTTCGAGCGCAACCTGCCCGTCCTCATGGGCCTGCTCGCGGTTTGGTACGGGGACTTCTTCGGCGCCCAGACCATGGGTGTCATGCCGTACAGCCAATACCTCAAACGCTTCCCCGCCTACCTCCAGCAGCTGACGATGGAGTCGAACGGGAAGCACGTCACGCTCGACGGCCGCGGCGTCGACTACCAGACCGGCGCCGTCTTCTGGGGCGAGCCTGGGACAAATGGCCAGCACAGCTTCTACCAGCTCATCCACCAGGGTACGAAGCTCATTCCCGTCGACCTGATCGGGTTCGGAAAGACGCTGAACCCGCTTCGCGACCACCACGACATCCTCATGTCGAACGTCTTCGCGCAGGCCGAGGCGCTCGCGTTCGGGAAGACGGAGGAGGAGGTCCGAGCCGAGGGGACGGCCGACGCGGTCGTCCCCCACCGCGTGTTCGAGGGGAATCGCCCTACTAACGTGATCCTGGCCGAGAAGCTGACCCCACACACACTCGGAGCCCTGGTTGCGCTATATGAGCACAGCGTCTTCACCCAGGGCACCGTCTGGGGGATCGACTCCTTCGACCAGTGGGGAGTCGAGCTCGGCAAGGTGCTGGCCAAGCGGATCATCCCCGAGCTCGAGTCAGGGGAGGAGCCCGACCTGCAGCACGACAGCTCGACGAACGCGCTGATCCGGCGCTATCGAGCCATCAGATGAGCGACGCTGCCTCGCCGATCCGACTGCTGCCCTCCGACGTCGACGGGACGCTCGTCACCATGGACCAGGATCACGTCTCCGCCGCCCGCTCCCAGCGCTACTACGTGGACGTCACGCATCCGCAGGCAAACAAGGGCGGCATCGTCAAGTTCCTGTCGGCGAAGTACGGGACCGCGCTGGAGGAGATCGCGACGATCGGCGACATGCCCAACGACGTGCTGATGTTCGCCCACTCCGGCCTCTCGATCGCCATGGGCCAGAGCGGCCGCGAGGTTCATCGCGCGGCGCGGCGCGTGACGACGTCGAACGACGAGGACGGCTTCGCGAACGCCGTCGAGCGGTTCATCCTGCGGGCGTCGTGAGTCAAATGGAATCAGCGGAAAGGAACTAAGAGTGGCTACCAAGACCCCCATGCAACTCGGAATGGTCGGCCTGGGCCGAATGGGCGCCGGCCTCGTCCGGCGGCTCATGCGCGACGGACACCGCTGCGTCGGCTACGACGTCTTCCCGGACGCGGTCAAGAGCCTCGAAGCCGACGGCGCCGACGGCGCGGAATCCTTGGAGGACTTCGCATCCAAGCTCGAGAAGCCGCGGACGGCCTGGGTGATGGTCCCGGCCGGAGAGATCACGGACAAGACGATCGCCTCGTTGGCCGCGGTGCTCGAGCCGGGAGACACCGTCATCGACGGCGGCAACACCTACTACCACGACGACCTCCGTCACGCGGCCACGCTCCGGGAGAAGGGCATTCACCACGTCGACGTCGGGACAAGCGGCGGCGTCTGGGGTTTCGAGCGCGGATTCTGCTTGATGATCGGCGGGGAGAAGGACGTCGTCGAGCGGCTCGGCCCGATCTTCGCCTCGATCGCCCCGGGCGTCGACTCTGCTCCGCGCACACCGGGAAGGAACGGACAGCCAACCCCTGCCGAGCATGGGTATTACCACTGCGGTCCGAACGGCGCCGGCCACTTCGTGAAGATGGTGCACAACGGGGTCGAGTACGGGCTCATGGCCGCGTACGCGGAGGGTCTGAACATCATCAAGAACGCCGATGCGGGCAAGCGGCAGCGGGAGATGGACGCCGAGACCGCCCCGCTTGAGGCTCCCGAGCTCTACCAGTACGAGATCGACACGACCGAGGTGGCTGAGGTCTGGCGGCGCGGCAGCGTCGTCGGCTCCTGGCTGCTTGACCTGACGGCCGAGGCGCTGTGGGCGTCGCCGAAACTCGAGGGATTCGCCGGTCGCGTATCCGACTCCGGGGAGGGCCGATGGACATCGATCGCCGCCATCGACGTGGGCGTCCCGGCCCCCGTCCTCACGACGGCGCTATATTCGCGCTTCGGCTCCCGCGGTCTCGATGACTTCGCCGACAAGCTGCTCTCGGCGATGCGCAAGGAGTTCGGCGGACACGACGAGAAGGCAGGATGACGGCCCTGCAGCTGGAGGTCCTCCCCGACGCCGACGCCGTCGCCGAGCGGGCGGCAGCGTTCGTCGCCGAACAGGCTGAGGCGGCGGTCGCCGACCATGGTCGGTTGACGTTCGCGGTCAGCGGCGGGCATACGCCGTGGGCGATGTTCGCCCACCTGGCAGCGAAGATGCCCTGGGAGAAGGTGTCGATCTATCAGGTCGACGAGCGAGTCGCGCCCGAAGGCGACCCCGATCGCAACCTCACACACCTTCGCGCGAGTCTCCCTCCCGGAGGAGCGGCCGACGTCCGGGCCATGCCGGTGGGCGCGCACGAACTCGAGGGAGCGGCGGCGGACTACGCTCGCTCGCTGCCGGACAGCTTCGATCTCATCCATCTGGGTTTGGGGCCGGACGGCCACACCGCCTCGCTCGTCCCCGGCGACGCCGTCTTGAACGTCTTGGATCGCGACGTCGCCATCACCGACGTCTACCAGGGCAGGCGTCGCATGACGCTGACCTATCCGACGCTCAACAAGGCACGCCTGGTGCTCTGGCTCGTGGCCGGTGAGGACAAGATTGACGCCCTTCGGCGCCTGCGAGCCGGTGACCGCTCTATCCCCGCGGGGCGGGTCGAGGCGGCGAGCGCCCTCGTCATCGCCGACGCAGCGGCCGCGGGAGATTGATCGGCTAGTGCAGTTCGCGGATCTCGACCTGCTCTCCCCGCGCGGTGACCACCGTGGCGACCATCGAAGGGGGGAACAACCCGTGCTCGACGACGCCGACCGTCGCGGAGAGCCGGGCGGCCAGCACTTCGGGGTCGTCGAACTCGCCCGTAAAGTCGGCGATGACGCCGCCGTCGGGACTGAGCGGGACGTCACGAAGCCGCACCGTGCCGAGCCGGCGAACCGTCGCGTGAAGCCCGTACTCGAGCAACTCGAGAGGGACGGGAGGCGACAGCCGCTCGACAAGCTTGTCGGAGGAGTCGATCACGACGAAGCGGTCCGCCGCCGCAGCCACCGCCTTCTCGCGCGTGTGAGCCGCTCCGCCACCCTTGACGAGCCACCCGTCCGGCGCGACTTGGTCGGCCCCATCGATGGCGATGTCCAGCCGTGCGTGAGCCTCGACCCCGCCGAACGGGTCGACCCGCATGCCGAGCTCTCGCGCGGCGTGCGCGGTCGCCGGCGACGTGGAGACGCACCGCAGGTCGAGCTTGCGCCCCGCGAGTGCCGGAAGCAGGAACGCGACAGTCGAGCCGGTTCCGAGCCCGACGAGCATCCCGTCCTCGACGAGCTCAGCCGCCGCCTCGCCGGCGAGCTGCTTCTCCCGGTCGATGCTCACGAAAGGACAACCTACCGGGCCGCCTGCCGTGCTCGCGCGGAATCACCGCGCTCGATCGGCACACTGGCCGGAATGCTCGCGGTGACCGCGAGCGGGGGGTTGTGAGCATGGCGACGAAGCGCGTGGCGACCAAGACGCCGACGGCAGGCGTCGACCTCGGGGGAACGAAGATCCAGACCGTCGTTCTGAGCGGCGAGGAGGTCGTGGGCAGCTCCCGGGTGCTTACTCCTCAAACCGGGAGGCCCTCGGACGTGATCGACGCGATCGTCGGCACGATCCGTACGTCACTCGAGGCCGCAGCCGTGACAGAGGCAAATCTCGGGGGCATCGGCATCGGCACCCCGGGGGAGATCGAACCGGACGCAGGCGCGGTGCTGCTAGCGGCGAATGTCCCCGGTTTCTCCGACCGCGTCGAACTGGGACCGCTCGTCTCCGCGGCGCTGGACGGGACAACGGTAACTGTCGACAACGATGTCAGAGTGGGCGTTCTCGGCGAGTACCACCGGGGGGCCGGTCGACCGTACGAGAACCTCCTCGGAGTCTGGGTCGGAACCGGTGTTGGCGGAGGCGTCATCCTTGACGGCGTCCTCCACGACGGGAGAGGGGCGGCGGGCGAGTTCGGCCACATGGTGGTGAACCCCGGAGGTCGGCGCTGCTCGTGCGGGCGCCGCGGCTGTGTCGAAGCGTACGCGGGGCGGGTGAGCATGGAGAGGCGGGCACGACGGCTTGTCAAGCGCGGCCACAAGACGAGCCTCTTCCGCATCATGAAGAAGCGCGGCCGGCAGCGCCTGAGCTCCGGCGTCTATGCGAGGGCCCTGACGGGTGACGACCGTATGGCCAAGGAGCTGATCGAGGACGCGACCCGGGCGCTGGGCATCGGTCTTGCATCGGCTCAGAACCTTCTCGACCTAGAGGCGATCATCGTGGGCGGCGGCCTCGGCGACCGCCTCGGCCAGCCGTTCGTCGATCGCATCGTCGCGCACATGACACCTCACCTCTTCGTGCCCGACAACCCTCCGGTGGTGCTCCGCACCGAGCTCGGCGACCTTTCGGGCGCGGTGGGCGCAGCTGTCCTCGCGGGCGGCTAACCGGACGTTGTTTGCTGCGTCTCGCCCCCGCGAGCCACCTCCCTGCGGGAGGCCGGGTCGTCCCGATCCGCGACCAACCGCCTCAAACCCGACGGCAATCGCCCGGTTCGGGTGATGAACACCGGGCACCGGCGTCTACGACAACCGTCGCCGACGCCGACTATGACGCGATCAAGTCCCTGCACGAGGCGGGGCCATCGGGTCGTATGACTCGGCGGTCATCGTTCACCGTAGCGACGGCAAGGTACAGGTCACCGAGACCGAGAAACCAACGCAGAAGGGCGCGTGGGTCGGCCTCGCGACCGGCGCGGGCGTGGCCGTCGTGTTCGCAGACGCTCTGGTACCGCAAGCGCGACGAGCAGTGGCTGCGGCTGACGCGCTTCTTCGGCACGCTGCTGCTGATCAATTCGCGATCGGCGTCGCCACCGGTCTCGTCAGGAGTTCCAGTTCGGGATGGACTGGTCCGTGTACGCGGAATTCGAGGGCAACGTCTTCGGTGCGCCGCTCGCGATCGAGGGCCTCGCCGCCTTTACGCTCGAGGCGACCTTGATCGGGCCTTGGATTTTCGGCTGGAACCGGCCCTACAGCGGGATTTCCCAAAGCGGGAACCAGCGGGCGATGTCCTCCTCGAAGGGTAGCTCGGCCCCGATCTGCGCCTTTATGCGCAGTTCGCGCTCGGAGTTCCGTGCCTGCTCGCCCGGGGCGGGCACGAACGGGTAGTAGGCGCCGCGCTTGAAGTTGTAGATGAAGTAGACCGGCTTGCCCTTCTCCTCGAAGGCGAACACCGCGCACAGCAGGCGGTCGCCGTAGCCGCTGCCCTGAAGCTGCACGGAGATCGTGTTGAGCGACACCACGAGATCCTCGAAGTCGTCGTCTTTGAGGATGAGCCAGCGGTAGCCGAACTCGTCCTCGGAGGAGCTGACGTCGGTGCCGGTCTCCTCTGCGGTGCCGCGAAGCAGTTCCTCGGTCTCGGTCAGGATCCCCTCGAAGTCGGCGGTGCCGAGCGGCTGGAAGACGATGCCGGCGGTCTTGCGGTGCTGGAGGCCGAGCGAGGTCTCGAGGGTGATCTGTGCGGTCGTCATCGCGAACAGACGGTCAGGCGCCGGCAGCGCGACCTTCTTGTTCTTACCGCCGAGGAGCGCGTCGAGGAAGCCCACGCTGCTAGGCGGTGCCCTGCAGTTGCGCCTCGAGCGTCTGCAGGCGCTGGATGCGCTTCTCCATTGGCGGGTGAGTCGAGAAGATCGACTGGATCGCGCCCTTGACGCTCGCCGGCACTATGAAGAAGGCGTTCATGCGCTCGACCTCGCGGAGGTCCTTGGTCGGCACGGTCTGCATAGCCCCGGAGATCTTCACGAGGGCCGACGACAGCGCGCTCGGGCGGCCGGTGATCACTGCCGCGCCGCGGTCGGCCGCGAACTCTCGGTAGCGCGACAGCGCGAGCATCAGGAAGAAGGACACGATGTACACCACGAACGAGACCAGGAGGACCACGATGATGCTCGGGTTGTCGTCGCTGTCACCGCCGCCGCCGAAGAAGAAGCCGAACTGCAGGATGATCGCCGCGATCGAGGCGAAGAAGCTGGCGATGGTCATTATCAGCACGTCGCGGTGCTTGACGTGGGAGAGCTCGTGGGCCATCACGCCCTCGAGCTCGCTGGGCGAGAGCGTGCGCATGATGCCGGTGGTGCAGCACACCGTCGCGCTCTTCTGCGAGCGGCCCATCGCGAACGCGTTGGGAACCTCGATGTCCGCCACGGCGATCCTGGGCTTCGGCAGATCTGCCTGAATGCACAGCCGCTCGATCATCGCGTGAAGGCCGGGCGCCTCCTCGGGGGAGACCTCCTTGGCGCCCATCGCAGACAGCGCCAGCTTGTCCGAGAAGAAGAGCTGGCCGAAGGACAGGGCGCCGATGATCACGACCATCAGGACGATCCCGGTGCCGGCCGCCAGAAGGGCGCCCACGAGCGCCACGTAGAGCAAACCGAGCAGGAACAGCGTGAAGAGCATCCGGACCTGAAGGCCGGTGTCTCGGGGGAAGATCGCGCGCTGCTGTGCCGCCATGAGCGGAAGTCTAGTGAGCCGCCTAAACCCGCGATGAAGCTGGCGTGCACGCCCTCTTGCAGGAGCGGGAATTCGCGCCTGCGCCGCGACGAGCCCTGCTACTGTCACGCCCTCGCAGCGCCGAAAGCCCCTGCATAATGGTGGTAAACGCGGTTGACGGCTACCGGCGCTCCGCACTATGAAGAAGAGCTTCTGGGCGCCCATAACCCTGGCCCTCGTGGCCTACCTCGTGCTTCCGCTGCCCGGCCTGTCCGCGCCGCTCTCACAGCGCATCGACAAGACGCGCGAGCAGATCGACGCCGCCAAGCAGAAGGAGGGCGTGCTCTCCACCGACATCGCGCAGTTCAGCACGCGAATTGAGAGCCTTCAGGGCGAGATCAATGCCACGCAGAACCGGCTCGACCGGGCCCCGTCGAGCCTCGACCGCCCGAAGGCCGAGCTGCGCGAGGTCCGCGACCAGCTCGAGGAGTCGCGCGACCGCCTCGAGCGCCTGCGGAGCGAGCTGGCCACCGCGCGCAAGGTACTCGCGGCACGGCTGGTCGAGATCTACAAAGCCGACGCCCCGGACGCCCTCACGGTCGTGCTCGAGGCCGACGGCTTCGGGGATCTGCTCGAGCGCGCCGAGTTCCTCGAACGCATCTCAGACCAGGATCGCGAGATCACCGACGACGTGCGCGTGCTGCGTGACCAGGCCCGAGACCAGGCCATCGAGCTGGCCGACCTGGAGCAGCGCGAGCAGCTCGCGGCCGAGCGCATCCTGCGCGAGCGCGACCAGATCGCCTCGGCGCAAAACCAACTGCTCTCCTCGCGCGACGAGCTCGCCTCGGCCAGGGCCGGCAAGGCCGGCGCGCTCGCGCAGGTACACGACAGCCGCGTGGCGCTCGAGGGCGACCTCAAGGCGCTCGAGGCCGAGCAGGCGCGCGTCCAGGCCGCGCTGACCGGGGTTGCGGCGCCCGGCCCGATCCAGGCCGGCAGTGGCCAGCTGATCTGGCCCGTCAACGGGCCGGTCGTCTCTCCGTTCGGCATGCGCTGGGGCCGCCTGCACGCGGGGCTCGACATCGCCGTCGGCAGCGGCACCGCCATCCGCGCGGCCGACTCCGGAAGGGTCGTGCTGATGGGCTGGGTGGGCGGCTACGGCAACTACACCTGCATCCAGCACAACGCCAGCCTCTCCACTTGCTACGCCCACCAGTCGAGCTTCGCGACGTCCAACGGCGCGAACGTCTCACAGGGTCAGGTGATCGGCTACACGGGCTGCACCGGGCATTGCTTCGGCGACCACCTGCATTTCGAGACGCGCATCAACGGGTCGCCGGTCGACCCGATGGGCTACCTCTAGCCGCGCCTGAACCGGCCCAGGCGCTTGAAGTCGCAGTTCCCGTTGCCGTCGCAGGCGCTCGCGACAAGCACGTTTACGCGCCGGCCGCGCAGCCTGACGGTGTGCTTGAAGGGCCGGGGCCGGCGGCGGACGATGCTGAAGCTGCGTCCGCCGTTGCGCGATACGAGCAGGCCGTAGGTCACCGCTCCGGCAAGCTCGCGGCCGGCGTCGGTGCGGTCTCGGGTCTTCACCAGGCGCACCCTCACGCGTCCGCCGCGGCGCCTTACGCCGGCCTTGGCGCGCGGCGCGCGCACGTCGTAGACGCGCGCGAGTGCCGTCGCGGCAGCTCCGTCGACGATCCCGGCGCCGGTGAACTCGTTCCAGCCGCTGCCCAGGGTCTGGCGGGCCGAGCGGATCAGGACCTCGGCCACCTGCTCGGATGCCAGCCGGCGCTCCACCTGCCAGACCAGCGCGGCGATCCCGGAGACGATCGGCGCCGCGAAGCTCGTGCCCTGGCCGTAGGCGTAGCGGGCGCCGCCTTGGGAGAAGACATTGGAGCACGACTCGACGCTGTCCCAGGCGGTGACCGCCGCCGCGGGCAGCGTCGAGAGGACGCCGAAGCGGCAATCGCTTGCGCTCGCGCCGGGGCCGGCCAGGCTGACGAAGTCGTTGTGGGTCGAGAACTCCGCCACCGTGCCGTTCGGGCGGGTGGCCCCCACCGACAGGCCAATCCCGGGAGCTCCTCGCTGGCCCCCGAGCACGGCGGCCGGAAACTGAACGGGGTTGCCCGCGAGTCCCCGGTTGCCGGACGCGGCCACGGGCAGGACGTCGTTGACGAAGGCGGCCCCGAGCGCCCGCGCCACGCTGGCGTCGATGACGTCGCCGGCGAGGCTGAGGTTGAGCACATCGGCGCCGTGACGGACGGCGAACTCGGTGCCGCGCAGCACGTCGCGCTCGGTGAAGGTGCCGTCGCGGGAGGCGCGGATGGCGAGGATCCTCGTGTTACCGGCCACTCCCTTCCCGCCGAGGCCGTTGCCGTCGATGGCGGCGATCAGCCCGCTCACGAACGTGCCGTGGCCGACGAAATCGGTCACGTCGCTGCCGCCGGCCTGGGTGTCATAGACACGCTCGACGCGGCCCGCGAGCTCCGGATGGCTCGTGTCGAGGCCGGTGTCGAGCACGGCGACGGTACGGCTCGAGCCGCCGCCCGCTGCGGCCAGGGCCTCGCCCGCGCGGACGTCGTCGAAGAACCAGGTGAACTTGAGGTTGCCGTGCGCGGGGTCGGGCGCGTCGAAGGGGTCGGCTGCGATCCGCATCTCGGTGTCGCGCTCGACGTACGCCACGCGCGGGTCCGCCCCCAGCGCGCCGGCCAGGGCCGCACCGGAGGGCACCGTCGCGGCGACCACGGCAATCGTCGTAAAGGACTCGGGCTGGGCGCCGAGCGACCTAAGCACGCGCGCCACACCGGGGACATGCCTGTGCGTGCGGACCCCGACGAGCACATGCTGCGGGCCTCGGCCGCGGGCAATCCGCGTCAACTCGCCCGCGGCGCTCGCGGACGCGCGGACTTCGGCCGGCTCCGGCAGGGGCAGCGCCACGACGGTGCCGGGCCCGGCCGGGCCGGCCTTGACGCGCAGGGCGTCGCGCAGGAGCCGGCGATCGAGAAGATCCTGGGATGCATCCGCGGACGCGCACAGAAGGGGCACCGCGCAGAGCACCATCGCGAGCACCGCTCTTCGCATCGCTTCCCATCGTAGGGGACAAAAACGCCGAATCGCCTACCCTGCGCCGCTCATGTACCCGGAGATCAGCCTCGGCCCGATCGACCTCCAGACCTTCGGGATCTGCTTCGCGTTCGCCTTCCTTTGCTCGGGCGCCCTCTTCGGCCGGCGCCTTGAGGAGCTCGGCAAGCCGCCCGACTGGACCTACGAGGCTGTCTTCGCGGCTCTGATCGGGGGCCTGGTCGGTGCGCGCCTCAACTTCGTCATCCAAAACTGGGACGAGGTGTCGGGCGACCTGCTCGGCAACATCTTCTCGGGGTCGGGCCTGGTGTTCTTCGGCGGCCTCTTAGGGGGAGCGATCGGGGTGGTTCTCTGGGCACGCTGGCGCGGCTTTCTCGGCTGGCCGCTGCTCGATGCCTCCGCCGCGCCGATCGCAATCGGCTACACCGTGGGACGGCTCGGCTGCCAGCTGTCGGGAGACGGCGACTACGGCGTCGAGTCCGACCTGCCCTGGGCGATGGCCTATCCCGACGGCACGGTGCCCACCGACCAGGAGGTGCATCCGACGCCGATCTACGAGACGCTCAGCATGGGTCTCGCGACGCTGGTGCTGTGGCGGCTGCGCGACCGCTTCGCGCCGGGGGTGCTGTTCGGCCTCTACCTGATCTTCGCGGGGGTGGAGCGCTTCCTGGTCGAGTTGATTCGCCGTAACGACTCCGTTGTGGCCGGGCTGACACAGCCCCAACTGCTCAGCCTCGTGTTGCTCGCGCTGGGCGGAGCGATCGTCGCTGCCCGGCGCAACGCGCCGCAGGCGACGGCCGTCGCGTAGATCAGTTGCGAATCCGATCGCCTTCGGGGCGAGCCAGACCGGCTGGGCGCCTGGAAACGCGCTCCACGCCCGCGTCATTGTCGAGTTAGCGGTTGCTGGGACCGCTAACTCGACAACGAAGCCCAATTACCTAAGCCGAAGGGCGGGGAGCGCAGCGCCCAGGGCGGCCATCGCGCAGAGCACGAGGGCCACGGATCCTCCCGCGGCAATGCCCGCCAGCGACGAGATCTGGATGCCTACGATGCCCGCGAGCCCGGCCACCGCCGCCGCGGCCAGCATCGCCCGGGCCGGGGTCGGCACGTGGCGGCGGACCGCAATGGGCGGGGCCACCAGTGCGGCCAGCACGAGCAGAGCGCCCAGACCCTGAACGGTCACGGCCACGGCCGCGGCGAGCAGGACGAGCAGGGCGAGCCGCAGGAGGGACGGCCGCAGCCCGAGGGCGGACGCGCCGGCGGGATCGAACGCGGTGGCGGTGAGCGGTCGCCGGAGCGCCATGAGCGTTCCGCCACCGACGGCCACGAGCACCGCCGCGGCCACGAGGTCGCCGCCGGTAACCCCGAGCGGATTGCCGAACAACAGCTCCTCAAGGCGTTGCGGTGCGTCGGGAGCGAGGGCGAGCAGCGACCCGAGGCCGACGAGCCCGGTGACCGCGACGGCTGTCCCGGTGTCGGGGGCGACGTTCGCGTCGCGCGCGGCGAGTGCGATCAGCGCGGCCGCGACGATCGCCCCGCCCGCGGCGCCGAGCAGCAGCGGCACCCCGGCCAGCCCAGCCAGCACCAGGCCGGGCAGCAGGCCGTGCGAGAGCGACTCAGCGGCGTAGGTCAGGCGCTCGCTCACGACCCAGAAGCCGAGAGCGCCGCAGAACCCTCCGGCGAGTACGAGCTCGAGCATCGCGCGGAGCTCGATTCCGCTCACGACGAGCTGCCTCCATGGGCGTGCTCGTGGTGGTGGATCGTGATCGCCCGCGCGGAGCCCGCCTCGTCCAGGACGATCAGCTCGCCGCCGTAGGTCTCCTCGAGCGTCTCACGGTCGAGCGTCGCCGCCGGCGGGCCGAACGCGACCTGGCGGCCGTTGAGGCAGATCACGAGATCGAATGCGCGCGCTCGCTCGACGTCGTGGCTCGACACAAGCAGCGTCCGGCCCTCGGCGCGCAGCTCGCCAAACAGCGCCTCGATCAGCTGGGCGCTGGCGGGATCCACCCCGGAGAGCGGCTCGTCGAGCAGGAGCACCCGGGCGTCCTGCACCAGGGCGCGCGCGAGCAGGGCGCGCTGGCGCTGGCCGCCCGACAGCTCGCCGAAGTTCGTGTCGGCCTGCTCGGCGAGGCCGACCCTTTCGAGCGCGCCGTGCGCGGCGGCTCGCTCATCGCGGCGCGGGGGCAGCCACCAGCGCCCGTTTGCGAGCGCGCCCATGAGCGCCACGTCGAGGGCGCTGACCGGGAAGTCGAGGCGCGTGCGTTCGGTCTGGGCGACGTACGCCGGCCGCCCGGTTACCTGCACGCGGCCGGCTGCCGGCTCGAGTTCCCCGGTCAGGGCCCGGAAGAGGGTCGTCTTGCCACCACCGTTCGGTCCGAGCACGCAAACCGTTACGCCCGGTTCGGCGGCGAAGCTGACCCCGCTCAGCACGACTTTGGCCCCATAGCCCGTCGCGAGGCCCTCGGCCCAGACCGCGGCGCCGCTCATGCCGAGGCCCGCGTCGCGGTCGAGAGCAGCGCGTACACGAGCGCTCCGATCACGGCCACCGGAGGCCCGGGCGGGAGGTCTAGCCAGTACGCGGTGTAGAGACCGAGCACGCCCTCGCCAAGCGCCAGCACGACCGAGCACGCCAGCAGGGCGCCGATCGTGCTGGTGACGAGGCGGGCCGCCGCGCCCGGCAGCACGTAGACCGCTGCCACCAGGAGCGCGCCCACTGCCGGGATCGCCGCCACGGCCGCGAGCGCCACCAGCGCAAGCAGGAGGAAGTCCACCGTGGCCGAGGGGAGGCCGAGCGCGGAGGCGCCGTCGGGGTCGAACGCGACCGCCGACCACGCGCGCCCGAGCATGAGCGACCCGGCGCCGGCAAGCGCCGCAGCAACCCCGGACAGGACGAGATCGGCGGGCCCGAGGCCGAGCAGGGTGCCGAACAACAGGCGATCGACGGTGGCGCCGGACTCGAAGACGTCGCTCGCGAGCACGACTCCTCCGGCGAGCGCGCCGACGAGCAGGAGCGCGGTTCCCTCTCCGGGCTCACGTCCGGCGCGGCCCACCCTCTGCACGCCCCCCGCGTAGCCGAGCGCGACCGCCAGGCCCGCGAGCGTAGGACTGACTCCCGAGGCGTCGGCAGCCACGAGGCCCGGGAACGTGGCCGAGCCGGCGGCATGCGAGAAGAAGGCGAGGCGACGAAGGACGATCCACGCGCTCAGCAGCCCGCCGGCGGCGCCGAGGAGCAGAACCTCGACCAGTGCCTCGCGCATGAAAGGCAGATCGGCGAGGTCGAGCGGCGAGGGCATCGCACGCACAGGCTAAACGAGAATGATTCTCAAAAGCCCCAAGCGGGTTCTGTCTTGGCGCATGCTGGGTACAACCAGACGTCGGTTCGTTGGGCCGGCACCCGATACCTCGGCCCCACCCACTCTGTGAAGAACTCCCGGGCGTACATAGCCAGCCTCGGCACGACCGGGGTCCTCATTGCTTCCTTCATCGTGGTCCTGGTGATCGTGAGCGCAATCGTCGCGTTCAAGGGCGCGCCGGGCGAGGCCTCCAGCAGTGGCCTCGATCGCCTCGACGTTCAGGAGGGTGGTACGAAGAGCGAGCTGGCCAGGTCCTCGGCGCGAGCGAGCCGCGGCAGCGACCGCTCGCGCGCCCGCGCCCGGGCCCGCGGGGCGCGCCGCGGCGCGACCGGCGCAAGCCGCACCGGCAGGCGCGGCTCGGGCAAGGCGCACGCCGGCGGCATCGGCGGCGGCAGCGCCGATGGCGCGGATGGCGGCGCGGGCGGTGCGGACAATGGCGCCGGCGGGAACGGCGCCGGCGGGAACGGCACCACAGGCGACGGCGGCTCCGATCCCGGCTCGGGCGGAGGCCGTAACAGCGGCCAGCCCGGAGCGACGGGTGGCGGCGGCGGGTTGCCCCCGGTGGGTGGAGTGACGGACGGCCTCGGCGATACTGTCGAGGGCGCGACAGACGGCGTCGGTGAAGTGGTCGACGGCGTGTCTCCGGGCTTGGGCGACACCGTCGAAGACACGGGCGAGACCGTCGACGGGGTTGTCGACGGGGTCGGCGAGACCGTCGATGAGACAGTCGGCGGCGCTACCGACTCGCTTCCCGACCTGCCGAGCGGCCTGCCCTACGCGGCCGGCGAGACGGTCGACGGGGTTGTCGACGCGGTCGGCGATACCGTCGATGGGACCGTGAGCGGCGTCACCGAGTCGCTCCTCGACCTGCCGAGCGGCCTGCCCTCCGCGGCCGGCGAGACGGTCGACGGGGTTGTCGACGGGGTCGGCGGTACCGTTAATGAGACCGTCGGTGGCGTTACCGAGACGGCCCCCGACCTGCCGAGCGGCCTGCCCTCCGCAGCCGACGAGACGGTCGGCGGCGTCACCGAGACCGTGGACGGCACATCCGAAGGCGTTGCCGACGCCCTCCCGGATCCCGTTGGCAGCGCGGTCGGCGACGTCACCGACGCGCTTCCCTAGCCGCGCGCAGCCTCTGAGATCCATCGGCGCGACACCGCCTGCAGCTCCAGGTCGTGCTGCAGTGAGCGGTGGTGGCCCCCGGGCAGCAGGAGCAGCCGCTTGGGGTCATGTGCTGCGGCGTAAAGCTCCTCGCTGACCGTCCAGGGAATCTGCTCGTCGCCGCGCGCATGGAGGAGCAGCAATGCCGTGCGCGGGCCCAGCCGGCCGACCGCTTCGTACACGTTCATGGACTCGAGCCACGTCTCCATGGCCGGAACATCGCACTCGAAGCGCAGCGGCTCGCGAGCGCGGATGCTGCGCAGCAGCAGGTCGTCGGGCGCCGGGCAGATGGCCACGACCGCGCACAGCGACGGCTCGCGGGCGGCGGCGTGAATCGCCTGAAAGCCGCCCATGCTCGACCCCCTGAGCGCTACCTGTCCCACCTGCCTGCCCAGCAGCCCGACCATGGCAAGCGCATCCTCGATAGCGCCGGGACCGAACGCGCCGCGGGAGCGGCCATGCCCGCGGGCATCGTAGGCGAGAGCCGCCATCCCATCCGCCCGGCATCCGCGGGCGAAGTCGAAGTGCGATTCCTTCGCCGAGCCCGCGCCGTGCAGGATCACCACACCCACCTCGGCCCCGCCCTCGGGCACGAACAGGGCATAGGAAAGCCCCTCGTGCTCGCCGAGCTCGGGCGGGGTGGGCACCGGCTGCTCCATGGTGTCCTTCATAATCGCCGCCGCATGGCTGCGGTGGCCGTCTCCCACGTCTATCCCCTCGGTTCCCGGCTCGACGAGCGCGGCCATCTCGAGGTGGGCGGGTGCGATGTGATCGAGCTCGCGCGCGAGTTCGGTACCCCTGCGTACGCCTACGCCGAGGACGACATCCGTGCCCGGGCGCGCTCCTACCTCGAGGCCTTCCGCGCGCGGACCGATCGTTTCGAGGTCATCTACGCGAGCAAGGCGTTTCCCTGCACCGCCGTCTACCGGCTCCTTGCCGGCGAGGGGCTCTCCTGCGACGTGGCGAGCGCGGGCGAGCTGCACCTGGCGCTGGCCGGCGGCTTCGACCCGGCCCGCATCTACATGCACGGCAACAACAAGACCCCGGCCGACCTCGAGTATGCCCTCGAGGCCGGCGTTGGCCACATCGTGGTCGACTCCTTTGACGAGATCGGGCGCCTGCGCGGGCGCGGCCCGCGCGTGCTGCTGCGGGTCACGCCCGGCATCGAGCCCTCCACCCATTCCTACATCCAGACGGGGCAGGCTGACTCGAAGTTCGGCTTTGGGCTCGACGACGTGCCGCGAGCGGTCGCCGCCTGTTCGGACGCCGGGCTCGAGCTGCGCGGGCTGCACGCCCACATCGGCTCGCAGGTATTCGACCTCGAGGCGTTCGAGAGGCTCGCCGACGTGCTGAGCGGGCTGGGGGAGTGGCCGCTGCTCAACCTCGGCGGCGGGCTCGGCATCGCATACACCGCGGCCGACAAGCCGCCCTCGATCGACGAGTATGCGGAGGCGCTGATGCGCCACGCGCCGCCGGGCGTGACCGTGCAGTGCGAGCCCGGCCGCTCGCTCGTGGGCAGTGCGGGGGTCACGATCTACACGGTGGGAACCGTCAAGCGCATCCCGGGGATCCGCACCTACGTGGCGGTGGACGGGGGCATGTCGGACAACCTGCGCCCGATGCTCTACGGCGCTCGCTACGAGGCGGAGATCGCGGACCGCTTTGGCGGCTCGGATCAGTGCACGGTCGCCGGCATGCACTGCGAGTCGGGCGACATCCTCGTCCGCGACGCCCTCCTCGACGACCCGCGGCCCGGCGACGTGCTCGTGATGCCCGCCACCGGCGCCTACGGGCACGCGATGGCCAACAACTACAACGCGCTGCTGCGTCCGCCGGTCGTCTTCTGCCGTGACGGGAACGCCCGCGTGGTCGTGCGGCGTGAGACCCTCGACGACCTGACGGCGCGCGATGCCTGACGCCGCCCGGCCGTTCCGGATCGGCCTGCTCGGTCATGGCACCGTCGGCGGCGCGTTCGAGGCGCTGCTCGCCGAGCGCGCTGACGCGATCGAGGCCGAGGTCGGGCTGCGGCCCGAGCTGTCGGGGGTGCTGACTCGCAGCCGCGGCGAGTTCGACGACATCCTCGAACGCAGCGACCTCGTGGTGGAGCTGATGGGCGGAATCGACCCCACGCGGGACTACGTGATGCGCGCGATGGAGGCCGGGCGCCACGTCGTCACGGCCAACAAGCAGTTGCTCTCACAGCACGGCGAGGAGGTGTTCGACGCGGCTCGCCGGGGCGGTGTGCAGCTGCGCTTCGAGGGGGCGGTGGCCGGCGTGGTGCCGGCAATCCGGGTGATGGCCGAGTCGCTGGCCGCGGCTCACATCGAGCGCGTTCACGGAATCGTCAACGGGACGACCAACTACATCCTGACCCAGATGACGGCGACCGGCGCGTCCTACCAGGAGGCGCTGCGCGAGGCACAGGCGATGGGCTACGCCGAGGCAGACCCGACCGAGGACGTGACCGGCAAGGACGCCGCCGCCAAGATGGCGATCCTGGCGCGCCTCGCCTTCAACGTCTCCGTGCGGCTCGACCAGGTGAGCTTCGAGGGCATCGAGCGGATCACGCCCGACGACATCGGCTACGCGCGGGAGCTCGGGCTGGCCCTCAAGCTCGTGGGCTCGGCGGAGCGAATCGGGGGCGGGATCGCGGTGCACGTCTACCCGGCGTTCCTATACGCAGACCACCCGCTGGCGAGTGTCAACGGCGCCTTCAACGCGGTGACGATCGAGTCGCCGGCCATCACCGAGATCACACTCAGTGGGCCGGGAGCGGGCGGGGTGCAAACCGCGAGCGCCGTGCTCGGCGACGTCGTCTCGGCCATGATCCCGCCGCCTTCGCTGCCGGCGCCGGCTGTGTCGCTGCCGGTGGTCACCGACGTCGAATTCTCGTTCTACCTGCACCTCGAGGTGGCCGACCATCCCGGCGTGCTCGCGCAGGTGGCCGAGATCCTCGGTCTGCAGGGGGTGTCGATCCGGTCGGTGGTGCAGAAGGGGCTCGGCCACGAGGCGCGGCTGGTCATGGTCATGCACCCGGTGCTCGAGTCGAAGTTCCGGGCGGCGGTCGGGCTGATCTCGCGGCTCGGCTTCGTGCGCGAGCCGCCCCGCGTGATCCGGGTGATCGAAGAGACCTTCCAGTGAGCCTGTGGCGCTACCGGGACCGGCTCCCGGTGGACCCGCTCGTGACGATGGGGGAGGGTGACACCCCGCTCGTTCGCGCCGAGCACCTGTCCGGGCTGACGGGCTGCGACGTCTGGCTGAAGCTTGAGGGCGCCAACCCCACCGGGTCGTTCAAGGACCGCGGCATGACGGTCGCGGTGTCGGCCGCCAAGGCCGAGGGGGCCGAGACCGTGGTGTGCGCCTCGACCGGCAATACCGCGGCGAGCGCCGCCGCCTATGCGGCGCGCGGCGGGATGCGCGGTGCGGTGATCGTTCCGGAGGGCAAGATCGCAACCGGCAAGCTGGCGCAGGCGCTGATGCACGGGGCGCGCGTGATCGCCCTGCGGGGGAATTTCGACGAGGCGCTGGCGCTGGTGCGCGACCTGGCGTCACGCCATCCGATCTCGCTCGTCAACTCGGTCAACGACTATCGCATCGAGGGTCAGAAGACCGCGGCGTTCGAGGTCTGCGACGACCTCGGCGAGGCGCCCGACGTGCTCTGCATCCCGGTCGGGAACGCCGGCAACATCACCTCGTGGTGGAAGGGCTTTCAGGAGTACGAGCAGGCGCCGCGGCTGCACGGCTACCAGGCCGAGGGGGCGGCTCCGCTCGTGTTCGGGGCTCCGGTCGAGGAGCCGGAGACGGTGGCATCGGCGATCAGGATCGGCAATCCCGCCCGCTGGGAGGATGCGATGAGCGCGTTGACCTCCTCGCGCGGGGAGGTGAGGGCGGTCTCAGATGCCGAAATCCTCGACGCCTATTCGCTGCTCGGCGCCCGCGAGGGAGTCTTCTGCGAGCCCGCCTCCGCGGCGTCGGTGGCCGGGTTGCTCAAGTACGGCGCGGAGGGGGTCGTGGTCTGCGTACTCACCGGGCACGGGCTGAAGGACCCTCAGACCGCCATGAACCGCGCCGCATCGGTGGTGCCGTGCGAGCCGGACATCGACAGCGTGGAGCGGGCGGTGCTGGGTTGAGGCGGCGGTGAACCGCCGCCGCCTCGTGCGCGTTCCCGCGTCCACGGCGAACCTGGGGCCGGGGTACGACGTGCTGGCAGCGGCGCTTGGGATGGAGCTCGAGCTGGAGGTCGAGGAGACCGGCGACTTCGCGGTCGAGTGCGACGTGCCGGGCGTTCCGCTCGGCAAGGCGAACCTCTGCGTCCGTGCCTTCGAGCGCCTGCACCCGGCCGACGGCATCCGCTTTCGCATTCGCTCGGCCATCCCCTCCGCCGCCGGCCTGGGCTCGAGCGCCGCGGCGATCGTGGCCGGTCTGTGCGCCGCCGACCACATGTATGAGCTCGACGCGCCGCTGTTCGAGCATGCCGCCGAGCTGGAGGGCCATCCCGACAACGTTGCGGCAGCGCTGCTTGGGGGCTTCGTCATCTGCGCAGGCACCGAGGAACCGGCGCGCCTCGATCCGCCGGCCGGCCTTGAGGGCGTCCTCGTGATCCCCGCGGGCGAGGTCGCGACGAGCGCGGCGCGCGCCGCGATGCCCGCCGAGGTGCCGCTCTCCGACGCGGTGCACAACGTGGGACGGGCGTCGCTGCTGGTGCTCGGGCTCGCGAGGGACGAC
The DNA here is from genome assembly GCA_040509755.1 of Thermoleophilaceae bacterium. GTDB lineage: Bacteria > Actinomycetota > Thermoleophilia > Solirubrobacterales > Thermoleophilaceae > JACVRW01. The sequence goes on from JBEVKF010000062.1 coordinate 21,450, forward strand.
TTCTCGCTGATCGGCCGGGGCCTGCGAGACCGGCTGCACCAACCGCGCCGCCGGGCGCTCTATCCGCAGTCGATGGAGCTCGTCGAGCGCGCCGTGGAGCTCGGGGCCGTGGGCGCGACGATCTCGGGCGCCGGCCCGACCGTGCTGTTCTGGTGTCCGTGGCAGCAGACCGGAGCGCTCGTCGAGCGGCTGCGGGGCGAGGCCGGCGACTGCGAGGTGCGCCGCGTGACGTTCGCGCCGGGCGGCGCGGACGTGCGCGAGCTCTAAGGCTGTTCTAACCCCTCGACAGGATCTGGTCCCAAGCTTGTACCGCGTCCTCCGGCTTCGTTGAAGGGTCGAACTGGACTAAGCCGAACCGCCGTGACCCGTTCTCGTTCCACCAGATGTCGAGGTGCTCGCCGTTGGCTGCGAGGAAGCACGAGCTGGCACCTTCACTCAGGATCTCTTCTTTCATGTAGCGCAGGACGCTCTGAGAACACCGCTTGGCCCCTTGCTCGTACTCGTAGTCCAGATCGAGGTCGTATTCCTTGCGCGCCCTGTCGGCGCTTGCGAACAGGCCATAGGTCACTGTGGACTCGAGATTGCCGGGAGGCGTGCTCGTCTCGAACTCACATTGCTTTTGGGCGCCCTCGGTGATCATCCATCCGTCCACCGGCTCGCATGCCTTTGGAAAGGCCGCTGACTGCGATGTGGTGCCGCCGTCGTCGCCTCCGGACACGAGGAGAACGACAGCGACCGCCACCACCGCCAAGGTCACCCCCGCGACCGCGACCACGACCGGGACTCGCGCGTTGCGCCTCGACCTGGTCGCCTCGGTGGCGGGGGGCTCCGTCGGGGTGACCTCGACCTCTCGCGCGGGCGGCTCCGTCGGGGTGACCTCGACCTCTCGCGCGGGCGGCTCGGGGGCGGCGAAGACCCTCGTGATGGTCTTCACGAGGACGCCGAGGTCGTAATCCCAGCGCCCGTCGGTGACCTCGAGCGCGTGGCGCCGGGTCAGCGGGGACAGGTCAGGCGGCAGGTCGTCCTTCTTCGGCGGTGGCGCTCCTCCGACTAGCACGGGGATGACCCGGACGTCGCCTCGCTCGAAGGCGGCGGTCACCTCGACCCGGACGAAATCGTCAGGGTCGTCGAGCCGGCGCCGTCCGCTGTCGTCCGCGGTCGCGACCCAATCGGGCCCGATTACGACGATCAGAACCCGGCAGGAGCCGACGGCGGTCTTGATGTACTCGACGAAGTCGACGCCGGGCTCCATGGTGTCGATGTCCATGAAGACCCGCTCCGCGCCGAATTGCCGCCCGAGGCGCTCGTAGATTCCCCGCGCATATGGCGACGCGGTGCCACGGCGGTAACTGATGAAGATGTCTGACATGAGCCAGACCGGCTAATTGCGACGCCACATGGTAGCGCCGCCCGCCGCGATCAACGACTGCGGGCCGCCCGAAGGCGGCCCGCAGTGAACATCGTTTGTAGCCCCGCTCAGTCTTCGAGCAGGTAGTCAACCGTCCGTCCGGCTAGGTCGGCTCGGTTCGCGGCGGTATTGACGCCCTCGAACCCGAACCCGAACATGAGGCCGAACTGCGTCTTGGTGACGGCGGCGTCCTCGAAGATCCGCTCCGAGCGGATCCAGTCGTTCAGGTTCTCGGACGGACCGGCCGGGTGGGCTCCGGGAACCGTCCAGCCGCCCAGGTCCTCCGTCTCGAAGGACGTCTCGGCGGTGACCGCGCCGTCGACGGTGACGGTCGTGTCGTCCACGAGCATCCCCGGCACCGTCAGAGTGCCCCAGTCGGTGGCGTACACGATCGACAACTCGACCTGCTTGCCGGCGTAGGCGCTCAGGTCGAACTGCCACTGCTGCCAGCCGCCCGAGTTGCCGGAGGCGGCCCACCACGTCCCGGTCGTGCCGGTCGGGGTGCATGAGCCGTCGCCGGCCGGGTCGAACGTGACGTAGTGGTTGAGGTGGTTGTGCAGCTGATCCGACCAACCGCCGGCGCAGCTGTCCCCGGTCTCCTGCGTTGTGTGCGACTCACCCGCGGGGTCGAGGCCCTCGCGCAGGGTGGTCCAGTCGTCGTTGCCGGTGCCGTCGGCGTTGACGGTGTGGGCCTCGACGAACACGTGGTCCCAGCTCGCTTCTGTGTTGTACGACGTCCAGAACGAGAGCTGTCCCGCGGCTGCGCTCGTCAGGTCGATCGTTCGAGTCAGGCGCTTGTACGCCTGGTCGATGTTCTGGGAGTACATGTACCAGCTGCCCGTATGCGGATCCAGCGGCGACTGGCCTCCCGACACCCAATCCGCGGCCTGCTCGCTGGCGAACTGCGGATAGATGGAGGGATCGAGGACGCTCGACGTCACGACATGCGAGCCCGTCTCGAAGCCGGCGGCAAAGTGGTTGCCGGCGCTCTCGGCGGGATCGTTGAGCGTCGCATTCCAGCCGTCCAGCGGGGCTGCCAGGCCGGTCACAGGGAGGACGGTCCCCTCCGCGTCCAGGCCTCCGCCGTCGCTGCGCAGATACGAGCCCAGGTAGTACTGGGCGAAATCGTTGCTCAGCGGCTGGCACTTGCCGTCGTCGGTCGTGACCAGGTCGCCGTCGCACTGCGTCGCCGGGAAGCCCTCCTGCGGGTACTCGACGAGGTCGTACTGACGGCCGGCGTTGACGCCGGTGAGCGCCACTCGGCCGCCTTCGTTCACGAAGTCGCGCACGGAGATGATGGTCCTGTGCGCCTCGAGGTCGGCCACGTCCGGCGTGGCCTCTGCACGGGTGACGTTGTCGTTGCCCGTGTACCAGATGATGCCGTCGTAGTGGCTCAGCACCCCGAGCGGATCGGGTGCCTTGCGTCCCTCGGCGTCGTAGTCCCACACGTCGAACTCGACGCCATTCGCCTCGAGCGCGTCCGCGTAGTAGCTGAGGTAGTTCGGAGCGGTTGTGTCGGCGTAAGGCGGCGACGCCGAGTTGCCCGTGTAGTCCTCGGCAGCGAGGACCAGCACGCGATTGCCCGAGTCAGACCGCACCTCGTAGGTGAACGGCTCGCTCTTCTTGCCGTTCTTCCGCGACACGAACCAGACCTTGACGCTATCGCCCTCGTCGGTCCCTCTGACCACGCCGCGAACGCGGTGATACCAGTAGTCGCCCTCCTCGCCGTAGCGCATGCCGCCGTCCCACTCGTTCGTGGAACGCGTCCGCACCCGGCCGCCGTTGATTTGGTACTTCAGCCTGATGCGGCCGAGGTCACGGCGCGCGTTGACCTGCACCGTCTGCGGGTTCCCGAAGGACACGTCGAATGTGTCCTCGACGAAGTTCGGGGCCTTGTTGCCGAGGTGGCTGTTCGGACGGGTCACGTCATCCGCCGAGCGAGCCAGATCGAGCGCGAACTGCGCGTGGCGCTCGAACTCCTCCTGAACGTCTGCCTCGACGTCCTGGAAGATGAACCCGCTCCCGGTGCCGACCCCCGGACTGCCCTCGGGCGTGTAGGAGATCGTCTTGGTCCTGGCGTAGAGGTCGTCGTTGGTATCGCCGTTCGTGGTGTACAGCTCGGCGCCGACGTCCGGATCGAACAGCGGGATGCCGGGGTTCTCGTCGTCGCCGGCGAGAGTTGTCATGAGCGGCTCGTCCGCGTAGCGCGTGTCGACCTGCCATCCGGGGGGCCACAGCAGCAGCCGCCCGAAGGTGTGGTCGTTCTTGTTGTACGCGAACCGGACCTTCTCGGTCAGGCCCACCATCGCCTGCGTCTCGGGCTCTGAGGCCGCTTCGGTCCCGCGGTAGGTCTCGCTGGACTGCTCGGTGCTCGAGCCCTCGTTGTCGTAGCGCCAGCGGGTCGGGAAGTTGCGGTTGAGGTCGACGCCGTCGGCCGCCGAGAACTCCCCGTCGCCGTTGTTGTCGCGCAGGTTCTTGCGCCAGAGGCGGTTCTCGGGGTCGAAGGTGTAGTCGTACCCGTCGGGGTTGGCGATCAGGACGAACCACAGCTCGCGGGTCTTGACGAGCCGCGTGAGCTCCTTGGACGAAACGCCCTCGATGGGCTCGTCGTCGGTGCCGATGGCCGTGCCCTCGCGCCCGTAGTTGTCCAGGAACATGCGCAGCGTGCGGCGGCCGGTCTCGCCGGCGAGCCATTCACGAGCGTGCTGGACGGACGAGTAGAGGACCGCGGGCCGCTTGCCGTCGCGGACCTTCGTAGCGTCCTTCGTCACCTTCATCGCGTAGATCGGGACGCCGTTCAGCGTCTCGCCGATGGTCTCCAGCTTCGCGATGTGGGAGTAGCGGCGCGCGAGGCGCTCAAGCTGCGTCTTCAGGTTTGCGGTGGGGTTGCCGGCCGAGCCGGAGACCGCGATGTCGGTGCGCGCGTACGGGCGCCAGACCTGCCACCCGTCGGCCGCCTGCGCGGCTGCAACCTGCCTGGCGGTACGGCCGCGGCGGTTGCGCAACAGCTTGGCCTTGACGCCGGCCTTGCGCAGCTTCGCGATCTGGCTGCGGGTGCCGATGACCTCGATCGTCCGGGCGCGCCGTCCCTCGTTGATGTCGTAACCCTGTGCCTTCAGAGTCCGTAGCTGCTTCGCGCCGGACAGCTTGACGGAGTAGGCGTTGAGCCCACTCGACGCCGATGCCGAGGCTGCAAGAGCAAGGGAGAGCACTACCGCGAGCGCGGCACTCATACCCCGACCTGTCATGAATTCCCCTCCATGGTTTGAACGTTCAAACCTTCCTGTCCTACCCATTCCGAAAAAAACGAACCTTTCGGTAGCTTGCCGCGCGGATGGACAACGTCGAGGCAGCCGGTGGAGTGATCGCGCGCGGCGGGCTCGTCGCGCTCGTCCATCGACCACGCTATGACGATTGGACGCTGCCCAAGGGCAAGCTCGATCCGGGCGAGTCCTTCGAGGACGCCGCGCTGCGCGAGGTCTTCGAGGAAACCGGGCTGCGCTGCCGGCTCGTGCGCGAGCTGCCGGCCGTCGAGTATCCGGTGCGCGGGCGCCCGAAGGTCGTGCGCTACTGGTTGATGGAGGTGGAGTCGGAGACCCCGCTCGCCGACAACGACGAGGTGGACGAGGTCCGCTGGCTCGAGCCGGCCCAGGCGTTCGGGCTGCTCAGCTACGAGCGCGACCGCGACGTGCTCGGCGCCGCGGGAGTCTGAGCGCTCAGGCCGCCGCGCGCTCGGGCCGCCGCTGCGTCCACGGCCGCGCCGCCTCGATCTGCGCGGCCAGCGCCAGGAGCTCGCCCTCACCGGCGGGCCGGCCCGCCAGCTGGATGCCGAGCGGCAGGCCGTCGTCGCCGTGGAAGAGCGGTAGCGAGATCGCCGGCTGGCCGGTGACGTTGAAGAGAGCGGTGAAGGGGGTGAACTCACCAGAGCGCCGGAAGTCCTCCCACGGGTCGTCCGAGCAGGAGTCGAGCTCGCCGATCCGCAACGGGCGCTGACCGAGCGACGGCATGAGCACGGCGTCGTAGTCCTCCCAGAGCGCGACGATTCCGCGCGAGGCCCCGTTGAGCTGGGCGCGCGCGGCCAGGTAGTCGACCGGATTGCGCTCGCGAATCCCGTTCCACATAGTCCAGGAGAGCGGCTCGACCAGCTCTTCGGCGGGCTCGCGCCCGGACACCAGCCCCCCGAAGAAGAGGGCGAGGGCGATCGGCGCGCCGAAGACGAGCGTGAATGTGCGCAGCAGGTCTTGGGACTTCCAGGGGACCTCGACCTCAGAGACCTCGTGGCCGAGCTCGGCGAGAAGGTCGGCGCCATCGCTCACGGCCCGCCGGGAGGCCTGGTCAACCTCGGCCTCGAGCGGCGAGTCGACGGTCACGGCGATACGCAGCCGTCCGGGCTCACGCGCGGCTGTGATCGCGAAGGGCTCGCTCGGCGGCGGCGCCCACGTGGCGTCGCCCGGCTCGTAGCCCGAGATCACGTCGAGGAGCGCGGCGGTCTCCGCGACCGTTCTCGTCAGCACCCCGTCCTGGACGAGGAAGTCGTCGCCCTGGTCTGGCCCGCGCGAGACCCGGCCGCGGCTCGGCTTCAGCCCCACCAGGCCGCAGCATGCCGCCGGGATTCGCAGCGAGCCGCCGCCGTCGCTTCCGTGCGCGAGCGGCACCATCCCGGCGGCCACCGCGGCCGCGGCGCCGCCGGACGAGCCGCCCGGGGTGCGATCGGTGTCCCACGGGTTGCGGGCGGGCCCGAAGCGACGCGGCTCCGAGACCGGCAGGATCCCGAACTCCGGCATGTTGGTCTTGCCGACGATGACGAAGCCCGCCTCCCTCAGGCGCCGCACCACGAATGCGTCGTGGGGCGAGATGAAGTCGCCGAAGAGGTCCGACCCCATCGTGAGCGGCATGTCCTTGACGGGTGCGGTGTCCTTGATTGCGATCGGCACTCCCGCGAAGGGGCGCTCGTCGCCGGCCTCCACGGCGTCCGCGTTATGCAGGGCGCCCTCGGCGTCGAGGTGGACGAAGGCGTTCAGCTCGGGTTGAAGCGCCTCGATCTGAGCGAGCGAGGCCTCGACAAGCTCACGCGAGCGAAGCTCACCGCTGCGCACCAGCTCGGCGAGCTCGAAGGCGGACTTGAAGAGCAGCTCGTCGGACATGGACGGTCGCTCGCGACCTACGCGGGCGCGAGCTCCGCTCGCATCGCTGCAAGGCGCTCACGCTGGGCGTCGAAGCCGCCGGCGCGTGCAAGCACCTCGGCGGCCAGCGCCAGGTAGTCGGCCCCGAGGTCCGGGGCGTAGTCGAGGATCGATACCCCGCGCTCGGCCGACTCGGCGTAGCGAACGCTGCGCCGGATCAGGCTGTCGAGCAGCTTGTCGCCGAAGCGCTCGCGCAGCGAGGCCTGCGCCTCGCGCGCGTGGATGAGACGCATGTCGGCGATGTTGAGCACGACGCCCAGCCAGTTGAGCTC
>JBEVKF010000063.1:0-25203 GCA_040509755.1 Thermoleophilaceae bacterium
GATCGCGGCGCCGCGCTGGGTCAGGGCGGCGGCGGGCCGGGGCCGCCTCAGGACGGCGGCGGGCCGCCGGGGTTCGATCTGCCGCCCGAGGGCCGCCCGGAGCCGTTCGGCGGACCCGAGGGCTACGTCCAGCTCGTCCTGCCCGGGGGGCGGGTGCTGCGCCCCGCCAGCGCAAACGAGCAGCTCACGGTCGACTCGCGCGCGCTCGAGATCGCCCGCAGCGGGGAGGGCGAGGACCTCACCGACCTGACCGCCGGAGGCGTGCATGTGCGGGTGCTCACGACGGCGCTGCCCGGCGGGCGCGGCGCGCTGCAGGTAGCCCGTCCGGTCGACGAGATCGACCGCCAGCTCGACCGCGTCGTGCTCGTGCTGGTGCTCGTCGGGGCCGCCGGCGTGGCGCTCGGCGCCGGGCTCGGCGCGCTCGTGGCGCGCACGGCGCTGGCGCCGGTCGCCAGATTCACCCGGCGGACCGAGGAGCTGGCGGCAGACCCCGACCCCTCGCGGCGCATGGAGGTGAGCGGGAGCGACGAGCTGGCGCGCCTCGCGGGCAGCTTCAACACCACGCTCGACGCCCTGGAGCGCTCGGTGGAGGCCCAGCGTCACCTGGTGGCGGACGCAAGCCACGAGCTGCGGACGCCCATCGCCAGCCTGCGCGCGAACATCCAGACGCTCGAGCACGCGGACCGCCTACCGGCCGACGAGAGTCGGGCGCTGCGCGCGGACATCGTCGGCGAGCTCGACGAGCTGACCGCGCTCGTAGCAGACATCGTCGAGCTCGCGCGCGGCGCAAAGCGCGGCGAGATGGCCGACGACGTGAGGCTGGACGAGATCGTTGCCGCGGTCGTCGATCGCGCGCGGGCGCGAGCGCTCGAGCACGTGAGCTTCGAGGTGAGCAGCGAGCCCACGCTGATCCGCGGCGAGCCCGCGCGCATCCATCGCGCGGTCTCGAACCTGATCGACAACGCGGTCAAATGGAGCCGCCCCGGCGGGAGGATCGAGCTCGGGCTTGCCGCCGGCGAGCTGACCGTCCGCGACCACGGGCCGGGATTCGCCGAGCGCGACCTCCCGCACGTCTTCGAGCGCTTCTACCGCGCCGAGGACGCGCGCGCGCTGCCCGGCTCGGGCCTCGGCCTGGCGATCGTGCGCCAGGCCGCCGAGGCCCACGGCGGGAGCGTCGAGGCGGCCAACGCGCCCGGCGGCGGGGCGCTGCTGAGGGTGTCGTTCGGCTCTAACCTGATGCGCCCGGGCGAGAGACAAGCGCTTCCGGCGTAAGCGTCGCGGGCTCCAGGAAGAGCTCCGCCAGCTCCGCCAGCATGGGAGCGAGGCCTCGCTCCTCGGCGAGGGCACGCTGTCGCGCCGCGCCCGGGAGGCGCGCAAGCGCGGGGACGGAAGCCAGCTCTCGCACGCATCCGAGGTCCTTGGCGTGTGCCTGGCCGGCGGCCACGGCCCCGTCGAGCAGGTGCTCGACGGGCACCTGCGCCGAGCCCAGCGCGTCGATCTGGCGGCCCTTCATCCCGTCGCGGGCGGCGAGGAAGCGGTTCTCGGCGAGCACCTCGGGCGCGTCCAGCAGCTGGTCCGGGGTGAGCGGCTCGGTGGCCTCCAGGCGAACCAGCACCTGTATCAGCGCCGCCAGCGCCGCAACGTCGGCCACCTTCGTCTGGGCGTCGGCGATCCGCACCTCGATCGTGCCGAAGCGCGGCTGCAGGCGCACGTCCCACCAAATGAAGGTCGGCTCAGGGAAGGCGCCGGCGCGCAGGAGCACGTCGATCGCCTCGACGTATGCCGGGTAGCTGCCGAACCGCCGTGGGATCCCCGAGCGCGGGAAGGCCTGGAAGAGCGGGGTTCGCATGGACGCCATGCCACTGTCGCGCCCGCGCCAGTACGGCGAGTTGGCCGAGAGCGCGAGGATGAGCGGGAGATGGCCGCGGATGCGGTCGAAGGCGGCGATGGCGAGCTCCGGCAGCGGCACGCCGACATGCACGTGCAACGCGAAGGTGGGCTCACGCCGGGCGAGGTCGCGCAGGCCCTGCTCGAGCATCTGGTAGCGGGCGCCTCCTGACACCTGGGTGCGTTCCGTCGACGCCGACGGATGGGTGCCCGCCACGGCCGGGCGCAGCCCGAGCTTGCCCAACTGGGTGGCGAGCGCGGCGCGGAGCGAAGACAACTCGGCGGTGGCCTCCGCGACCGTCGCGTGAACACCGGTGGCCAGCTCGAGCGTGCAGGCGTGCGTCTCGGGCGTCACGTGCTCGGCCAGGTCGGGCGTGAGCGCCGGCATCAGATCGTCGATGCGGTGGGCGAGCGACCAGTCCGCGGGGTCGAGCAGCATCACCTCCTCCTCGAGTCCGACCGTCCAGGCCGGCCGCCCCGGGTCCGAGTTCCAGTGCGCCCAGTCGGGCAGCGAGATGCCGCGCCTCATACCGCCTCCGGCGCGCGCTGGGCGCGCTCGGCGCCGGCGCGTACGAGGCCCTCGAACAGCGCCAGCTGCTCGGGGCGGTCGATGAGGGCCTCGGCGTGCCACTGGACGCCGTACGCGAAGCCCTCGGCGGTGCACTCGATCGCCTCCGCCACTCCGTCCGGCGCGTGGCCGGCGACACGCAGTCCGTCGCCCAGCTCGTCGATCCCCTGATGGTGGTACGAGTTGACCTCGAGGTGCGTGCGGCCCATCAGCTTCGCCAGGCGGCTGCCGGCCGTCAGCTCGACCTCGTGGGTGACCGCCGAGCCAACCTCCTCCTGGCGATGCCCCACCTCACCGCCGAGGTCGGGCAGGTGCTGGCACAGGGTGCCGCCGCGGGCGACGTTCATCACCTGCATGCCCCGGCAGATGGCCAGAACCGGCAGCCCGCAGGCGATCGCCCGGCGAGCCAGCGCGAGCTCGAAACGGTCGAGCTCGGGCTCGGTCGGGCCGAGCTCGGGGTGCTCGGGCGCGCCGTAGTGGTGGGGGTGCAGGTCGGGGCCGCCCGACAGGCAGACGGCATCGAGGCGGTCGAGCAGGGCATCGACCGCGCCGGTGCGAATGGGCGCGAGGATCACCGGGAGCCCGCCGGCGCCGCGGACCGCCTCGAGGTAGCGCTCGCCGAGAGCGAGCTCGCTGCGCGGCGGCTCGCCCTGCGGCACGGTGCGATGCTCCTCGCGGCGCCGCACCTCCGATGTGGAGATGCCGATCAGCGGCTGGCGGCTCACGTCATCACCCAGGTGTCCTTGCCGCCTCCACTCTGAGAGCTGTTGACGACCAGCGCGCCCCGGTCGAGGGCGACTCGCGTAAGCCCGCCGGGGACGACGAGCTCCTCGTCCCCGGCCAGGAAGACGAACGGGCGCAGATCGACGTGACGCGGTTCGAGGCGATCGCCGATGACGGTTGGGTGGGTGGAGATCATCACGGTCTCCTGGGCAATGAAGGAGGCGGGGTCGGCATCCAAAGCTTCCGCGACTGCGCGGACGTCCTCGTCCTCGGCGTGCGGCGCCACGACCACCCCGTGGCCGCCTTGGCCCGAGCGCGGCTTTATGACCAGCTCGCCGATGCGCAGGAGGACCTCTTCGCGCTGCTCGGGTATGTCCGGGTCATAGGTCGTGACGGAAGGCAGTAACGGCTCTTCCCGCAGGTAGAAGCGAACGATGCTCTCGACGTAGGCGTGGACCAGCTTGTCGTCCGCCACGCCGGTGCCGAACGCGTTCACGCAGCTGAGCACGCCCTTCTCGATCGGCTCGCAGAGCTTGGCTCCGACCTCGGTCAGCTCGCCGCTCGCGTCGGTCAGGCGGTCCTCGTCGGTGCGGCGGTAGACCACGTCGACGCGCAGACGGGTGCCGGCGGCGCGCGCCTCGAGCCGGCCGTCTGCGACCGAGAGGTCGGCGAGCCGCACGACCGGGACGTCGAGCATCCGCGCGATGCGCTGGTGCTCGTACCAGGCGCTGCTTCCGGGACCGTCGCTCAGCACCACGATGGTGGGGTCGCTCACACCCTCGGGCGCGGACATGCGCAGCGCGCTCGCGAGCATGTCGACCGCGCCCTCGAGCGGCTGCCGGCCGTCGGCAAGGTGGGAGGGCAGGCGCGCGTCGAGGCACTCGCGCGCCGCGAGGGCGTACGCCAACCCCGACGGCGTCCGCACGTTGTCCTCGAGGACGCCGAAGCGCCCGCGCACTCCGCGCACCAGGTCGAGCCCGGCCACACCGATCCGGACCGGGGGCGGCGGAGTCCCAACGAGCCGCGGCTCGAAGTGATCGCAGCTCTCGAGCGCGCGCTTGGGCAGCACGCCGGCGGCCACGATCCGCTGCTCGGCGTAGACGTCGGCAACGAAGAGGTCGAGCGCGCGGACCCGCTGGGCCAGCCCGCGCGAGAGCAGCGACCATTCGCCGGCGGCGATCAGGCGCGGCACCGGGTCGAGGCTGAACGCCTCGTGCACTCGGTCGAGCACGAACGACACGCCGCGCTGCGCCGCCTCCTCCGTCACCGCCTCGGCCAGGACAGCGAGGTCGAGCTCGCCCAGTGCGCCCACGACCTCGGCATAGACGGGACGTACGCAGCCGTCGGCGGAGAACGCCTCGTCGAAAACCGCGGTCAGCGGCTCATAGCTCACCCGGTAAGCCTCGCATGGCATGCGCGGCTTGCCATGTACTTCCGTCGAAAGATCGCCGCCTGCATTTGTCCCGAACGTCGGCCTCTACTCGGCTCGCACGTCCAACACCACCTTGCCGGTCGCCCCGCGACCGTCGATCAGCTCGAGGGCGTCCGCCGCCTGCTCGAGTGGGAAGCGGGCGCCGACGAGCGGGCTCACGAAGCCCTCCTCGACCAGCCGGCCGACGGCGGCGCCGATCTCGCGGTTGACATCCGGCTTGCCCATCACATAGGTGCCCCAGCCGGCTCCGACGACGTCGATGTTGTTGAGCAGGAGCCGGTTTACCTTGACCTCCGGAATCGAGCCGCCGGTGAAGCCGACGACCACGCAGCGCCCGTTCTCGCGTAGGGAGCGCAGGCTGTCGGTGAAGCGGTCGCCGCCGACGGGATCGATGACCAAGTCCGCCCCGCCGAGCTCCTTTACCTGGTCCTTCCACGGAGCGTCGGACCGCACGACCTCGTCGGCTCCGGCCGCGCGGGCAACCGCCTCCTTCTCGTCGCTCGACACGACGCCCACCGTGCGCGCGCCCAGGCCCTTGGCGACCTGCAGGGCGGCCGTGCCCACGCCGCCGGCCGCGCCGTGAACGAGCACGGTCTCGCCCACGGCCAGGCGGCCGCGCAGCTTCAGCGCGAAGTAGGCGGTGTGGTAGTTGAGGATCAGGGCGGCGCCCTGTGCGTAGTCGAACCCATCGGGGAGCGCGAAGGTGAGGTACTCGGGCGCCACCGCGGTCTCGGCGAAGCCTCCGAGCATGCAGAGCGCGGCCACGCGGTCGCCCTCCGACAGCCCGCTGCCCTCGGGGGCGCTGCGAACCACTCCGCCGACCTCGCTGCCGGGCACGAAGGGAAGCGGCGGCTTGAGCTGATACTCGCCCCGGGTCTGGAGCACTTCCGGAAACGACACGCCGGCGGCGTGGACCTCGACCACCACGCCGGTTCCCGGCGTGAGCGGGTGCGACGGCTCGGGTTCCGGGAGGTCGGCCGGCTCGAGCGCCGATCTCGGCCCGGACAAATTCGTGATCTGTAGCGCTCGCATCTCAGCTTCCTCTCAGGTTGAGGCCCATTATTGATGGGGTGAGGATTCTCGTGGTGGAAGACGATGCCCGGATGGCCGCCGCCATCCGCCGCGGCCTGCGCTTCGAGGGCCTCGTGGCTGACATCGCCGGCGGGGGCGAGGAGGCGCTTCGCAAGGCCGGGGCGAGCGAGTACGACGCCATCGTGCTCGACGTGATGATGCCGGGCCTCGACGGCTTTGAGACCTGCCGTCGCCTGCGCGCCGACGGGGTCTGGGCGCCGGTATTGATGCTGACCGCGCGCGACGCGGTAGAGGACCGGGTGCGCGGCCTCGACGGCGGGGCCGACGACTACATGACCAAGCCGTTCTCCCTGGCCGAGCTCTTGGCGCGCCTGCGGGCGCTCGTCCGGCGCGGGCCCGCCGAGCGGCCCACCGTGATCGAGGTGGGAGACCTGCAGCTCGACCCGGCGACGCGGGAGGTGCGGCGCGGCGGCGAGGAGATCGTGCTCTCGGCGCGGGAGTTCGCCCTGCTCGAGACGTTCATGCGCCGGCCCGGCCAGGTGTTCACCCAGCTCCAGCTGCTCGAGGCCGCCTGGGATCTCGGCTACGAGCAGCGCTCGAACGTGGTCGAGGTGTACGTGCGCTACCTCCGCGAGAAGATCGACCGGCCGTTCGGGCTGGCGTCGATCGAGACGGTGCGCGGGATGGGCTACCGGCTGCGAAAGGACGGGGGCGTGGACGAGTGAGCCGAGTGCCGATCCGAGTACGCCTCACGGCGGCATTCGCGCTGGCGATGGTGCTCGTACTGGTGGCCGCCGGCCTGTTCGTCTACGTCCGGCTTGAGGACGACCTCAACGAAAGCGTGACGGCCGGTCTCGAGACGCGCGCGGGCGCCGTCGCGAGCGCCGGAGCGGCGTCGGCGGGCGCGGCGGGCGAGGGCGAGGAGGGCTTTGCGCAGCTCGTCGCCGCCGACGGCACCGTGGTCGACAGCGCGGGGGGCGTGCGCGGGGGCGCGCTGAGCGCGGCCGAGCTGCAGCAGGCCGCCGGAGGCGAGGAGCTGCTCGTCGAGCGCAGGGTGGCAGGCATCGAGGGCACGGCCCGCGTCCTGGCGAGGCCGGATGGCGGCGGGGAGCAGGTCGTGGTGGTCGGGCAGTCGCTCGACGACCGCGACGAGACCCTGGCGGGACTCGTGGCGTCGTTTGCGGTCGGCGGGCCGATCGCGGTGGTGCTCGCGTCGCTGCTGGGATACGCGCTGAGCGCGGCCGGACTGCGCCCCGTGGAGGCGATGCGCAGGCGGGCCGCGGAGGTGTCGCTCGCAAGCGGCGACGCGCGGCTGCCGCTGCCGGCCGCGCAGGACGAGGTGCGGCGCCTCGGCGAGACGCTCAACGAGATGCTCGATCGCCTGCGCCGCTCCTTCGAGCGCGAGCGGCGCTTCGTGGCCGACGCGAGCCACGAGCTGCGCACGCCGGTGGCCGTGATCAAGGCGGAGGTTGAGGGTGCGCTGCGCGCCGGGGGGCACGACCCACAGGTGCGCGAGGCGCTGGTGGCCGCGGTCGAGGAGTGCGACAACCTGGCCCAGCTCGCCGAGGACCTGCTGGTCGTGGCCCGGACGGGTGAGGGCAAGCTCCCGATCCGGCCCGAGGCAGTTGACGTCGGCGAGCTGCTTCACGGTCTGCGCGAGCGCTTTGTCGACCGGGCGCACGAGCGTGGGCGGGAGATCCGCGTCGAGGCGCCCGAGGGGCTCCTGGTCGAGGCGGACGGGCTGCGCATGCGCCAGGCGCTCGGCAACCTCGTCGACAATGCGCTGCGCCACGGTGAGGGCGCGATCGTGCTGGGCGCACGCGGCGCGCCGGGCGGCGGGGTGGCGCTCGAGGTCGCCGACGGGGGTCCCGGCTTCGGCGCTGACATCGCCGAGCGCGCCTTCGAGCGCTTTGCCCGCGGCGACAGCGCGCGAACCCACGACGGCACCGGGCTGGGCCTGTCGATAGTGCGGGCGATCGCCGAGGCACACGACGGCCGCGCCGAGATCGTCAGCGGGGGCCGGGCGACGGTGCGGATCTGGCTTCCTCGAGCGCCGGAACGCCCCTCAGGGTCATCTCAGATTGGCGACATACCTTCTCGATCACAGGGAATTGACCAGCACGAGGAGGCGAAACAATGAGAAACAAGATCAAGGGCGCGGTAATCGCGGCGGCGGCCATCGTGGCGCTCGCTCTCGGCGCAGCGGCCATTGCCGGAGCCGCCGGCGGCGACGACGATGGGAGCGACAAGGCCATCAGCGGCCAGGCCCTCGACCGCGCCAGCGCGGCCGCGCTCGCCGAGACCGGCGGCGGCAAGGTCACGGAGACCGAGGTTGGCGATGAGGAGGGCGCTTACGAGGTCGAGGTGACCCGCGACGACGGCAGCCAGGTCGACGTGCACCTCGACAGCGACTTCAACGTGCTGAGCCAGGTCGGCGACAACGACAGCGGCGGCGAGGAGGACGGCTCGGGCGACGACTGATCGCCGGCGCCGCTCCAAGGACCGCAGTTCTCTCAGGCGGGCCCCCAATCTGGAGGGCCCGCCCTTGCGTTTGGCTACCATCGACGTCAGATTCCTATGGTCGAACTCGGCGTGGCGCTCGTCCTGGTGGGAGCCGCCCTCTTGGTGGTCGAAGCGCACGTGCCGGCCGGTGTCATCGGCGCGGCCGGCGGCGTCACGCTCGCGGCCGGAGCCGCCCTGGCCCTCTCGGGCGCCGGCGCCGGCGCCGCGGCCATAATCGCGGCCGTCCTGGCGACCTGCATCATCACCGCGCTGTGGCTTGCCGTGGTTACCCGTAAGGCGCTTGCGGCCGGCGGGCGGCGCGCCTCATCGGGACGCGAGGCGCTGGGCGGGCGAATGGGAGTCGTCCGCAACTGGGACGCGACCGGCGGGCAGGTCTACGTCGACGGCGCGCTCTGGCGAGCGCGGCGCAGTCCGGTCGACGATGACGAGGAGGAGCAACTAGGCGAGGGCGATCCGGTGGTCGTCGAAAACGTCCGCGGCCTGACCCTCGCGGTCCGCAAAGCCGAGGAGTGGGAGGAACCGTGATCGAGGTCGTGCTGATCGTGCTGGTGGTCGTCGCGCTGGCGGCGGTGATCCTGGCCGGCACGTCGATCCGCGTCCTGCGCGAGTACGAGCGGGGGGTGGTGTTCCGGCTCGGCCGCATCATCGATCAGAAGGGCCCGGGGCTGATCCTGCTGATCCCCGCGGTGGACCGCATGGTGCGGATGAGCCTGCGCACCGTGACCCTGCGCATCCCCCACCAGGAGGTGATCACGCGCGACAACGTCCCCGTGAAGGTCGCGGCGGTCGTGTACTTCCGCGTGATCGACCCGACGAGGTCCGTGGTCGAGGTCGAGGACCACGTCAACGCGACGCTCCAGATCGCCCAGACCACCCTGCGCTCGGTGCTCGGCAAGGCCGAACTCGACACCCTGCTGTCCGAGCGCGAGCGCCTCAACGAGAACCTTCAGAAGATCATCGACGAGCACACCGAGCCGTGGGGGATCAAGGTCTCGGTCGTCGAGATCAAGGACGTGGAGATTCCCGGCACCATGCAACAGGCGCTGGCCCGCCAGGCCGAGGCCGAGCGAAACCGGCGCGCGAAGGTGATCAACGCCGAAGGCGAATTCCAGGCCGCGGCAAAGCTCGCCGAGGCGGCCGGCGTCATCCAGCCGAACCCGGTCACGCTCCAGCTTCGCTACCTGCAGGCGCTCACGGAGATCAGCGGCAACGAGGGATCGACGATCGTGTTCCCGATCCCGCTCGACCTGATCCGCCCGTTGCTCGAGAAGGGCGAGACCGGCGCGCCGGCCGAGACCGACGCCGGCCCGCCGGCCCTGAAGGAGGCCGCCAGGCCCGCCCTGAACGAGGCCGCCAAGGCGACACTGAACGAGACCGCCAAGCCGCGCACCGAACGGTGACGTTCGGGACCGCAGCCCCCTCAGCCGGCTCTCAGCGGGGGTCCGTAGGTTGGCTGCATGAAACGCATGCTGCTAGCCGGAAGCCTCGTCGCACTGCTCGTCCCCACGGCGGCGCTCGCAGCGCCCCGTGAGCCTGGGCCGGCGAGCTTCACCACCAAGATCGACAACCCCTACATGCCGCTCAAGCCGGGCAGCCGCTGGGTCTATCGCGAGACTGACAGCGAGGGGACCAAGCAGAAGGTCGTGGTCACCGTGACCAACCAGACCAAGCTGATCGCCAACGGGGTCACGGCTCGTGTGGTCCGCGACACCGTGAGCGAGAAGGGCGCGCTGGTCGAGGACACGTTCGACTGGTATGCCCAGGACCGCAAGGGCAACGTCTGGTACCTGGGCGAGGACACGAAGGACTACGAGAACGGCAAGGTGGTCTCGACCGAGGGCTCGTTCGAGGCCGGAGTGGACGGCGCCAAGCCGGGGATCGCCATGCTCGCAAGGCCGCGTCCGGGCATGCAGTACAGCCAGGAGCTGTACAAGGGCCACGCGGAGGACAAGGCGCGCGTGCTCAGCCGCGACGACCAGGCCGAGGTGCCGGCCGGGCACTACCGGCGCGTCCTGATGACCAAGGAGTTCAACCCGCTCGAGCCGAAGGTCCTCGAGTACAAGCTCTACGCCAAGGGCGTCGGCGTGGTGCTCGCCGTGGGCGTGTCGGGCGGCAGCGACCGCGAGGAGCTGATCAGCTTCAAGAAGGGCTGAGCGCCCGCGCGCGCAGCGCGAGCTCGAGCTCGAGGCGCGCGTCCGGGTCGTCCAGCATGTCACCGAGCAGTTCGCGCAGGCGGCCGAGGCGGTAGCGGGCCGTCTGCGCGTGCAGGTCGAGCACACGGGCCATGGCGGCGGCGTTGCCCTGGTGCTGCACGTAGGCGAGCGCGGTCTCCTCCATGCGTAGGCGCGCCTTCGGGCTGAGGTCCTCGAGCGGGGCCAGGCGCCGGGCCCCGATCCGCGCAACGAGTCCGCTGTTTTGGAAGAGCAGCAGCTCGGTGAGCGCCTCGTCTACCCGCACCAAGCCGGTCCCGTCGAGCGCCCCCGCCTCGATTCCCTGCAATGCCGCCCGCGCCAGCGACCACGAGGCCGCGAGCGCCGAGATCGAGGTGGACGGCCCGAGTGCCACGCGACTTCGGCCGATGGAACGCTCGATCTCGCCGCGGCGGCCCGGGCCGTCGGGGTCGGACACCACAAGGCAGCCGATTCCGTCGAGCGGCGCCGCGAGCGTTTCGTGCGCAAGCCGCGAGGCGAGCCGATCCATCTGGTCCTCGGGGCAGGCGAGCGTGGCTGCGAGGCGCGGCACCCGCCAGCCCGCGGCGGCCGCCGCCGCGCGCAGGTCCTGCTCCTCGGCCGGCGGATCGCGCAGCAGCAGCGCGACCAGGGCGCGCCGCCGGCGGCGCCGCTCGCCCTCGAGCCGCGAACGCGCCTCGGCGTAGCCCTCGACCGAATCCGCCGAGAGCTCCTCGATGTAGGCGAAGATCGACTCAGCGAGCAGACTCAGCACCTCCGGGTCGACGTCCGCGCGGCGGGCGGCCTCGGCCAGCCGCCTCCAGGCCACGCGCGCACCCACCCGATAGGCGGACTGCAGGGCATCCAGCGTGCGGCCCTGCCGCAGCTCACCGCGCCCGAGCCCGACGTAGATCTCGCGGCCGGGGCGTGCGCCTGAGGGACTTCGAATCAGCTCGAGGAACTGGCGGAGCGCCTCGGTGACCCCGGTGCGCACCCCGCGTCCGAACGAGCCCTCGAATGGGCGAGCGTAGGCCGGCACCTCAGCGGCGATCGTGGCCAGGATCTCGTCGGCGATCGCCTCGAGCTCGGGCTCGAGCAGGTCGGCGATCTCCGGCGGCAGGGCCCGCCAGGGCTCAGATGAGTGTGCTTTTGGCATTCAGGTGAGTAAAACGTCGTGTGAAGTGATGCACAGAAGCCAATTCAACATGCTCGGCATAGGGAAGACTACGAGTAATGACCAGTCTTGAAAAGCGCTTCAACCTCGGCGCAGTGATAATTCCGTTCGCGGCTTTCCTTGCAGCAGTGGTGCTGCTCTGGAACAGCGCGGTGTCCATGAACGACCTGGTGATCCTGGCGGTGATGTACGTCATCACGGGCCTCGGCATAACCGTCGGCTTCCACCGGATGCTGACCCACCGGTCCTTCGTAGTCCCGAAGCCGCTCGAGTACGGCTTCGCCATCCTCGGCTCGATGGCGGTGCAGGGCCCTGTGATGGCTTGGGTTGCCGACCACCGAAAGCACCATGCCCATGCCGACGAGGAGGGCGACCCACACAGCCCGCACGTCGGCCACGGCGACGGTGCCGCCGGCGTGCTGCGCGGCCTCTGGCACGCGCACACCGGCTGGCTGTTCTCCAATCAGGGGCGGGCGCACCCGCGCCAGTACGCCAAGGATCTCTTCGAGGACCGCGGCATGAGGGTGATCAACCGCCGCTTCCCGCTGTTCGTGCTGCTCAGCCTGGCGATCCCGGCGTTCGCGGGCTGGGTGCTCAGCGGCGGCACGCTCGCCGGCGCCGCGACCGGCTTGCTCTGGGGCGGCCTGGTGCGGATCTTCCTCGTGCACCACATCACCTGGAGCGTCAACTCGGTTTGCCATTTCCTCGGATCGCGCCGCTTCGAGACCGACGACCATTCCACCAACGTGGCCTGGCTGTCGCTGCCTTCGCTCGGTGAGTCCTGGCACCACAACCACCACGCCTTCCCGCGCTCGGCCTCACACGGTCTGCGCCGGTGGGAGAGCCTGCTCGACCCCTCCGCGGTCCTGATTGCGGGGCTCGAGAAGGTCGGCTTGGCCCGCAACGTGGTGCGGATCGCGCCGGAGCGGCAGGTCCAGCGCGAGCGCCAGGGGGCACCGCGCCGGGCGCTCGGCGTCGCCGAGCCCGAGCCGCGCGGCTAGTCGGAACGCTCCGCTCCGCGCTTCGGAGCGAAGCGGCTAGGTCGTCATGGTCCGCCGTGCGACCCCCCGCCGCCACGCGACTGACGTTGAAGACAATAATTGTGCTCAACGTAAGGCGCGTCCCCCGGCGCCCGTCGCCCGGCCCAAGAAGCCGGTCACCCGGCGCTCGTGCTTGCGCGGCCGGGAAGGAGTCCGCGCGCTCATGGGATCTGCACCTCTCGGATCGCGATGGGCGTGGTCCGCTCGGCCACGAACCTGGGCAGCAGCTCGAGCGCCGCGCGTCGATCCGAGGCCTCCACCCGCCACCAAAGCGCGTGGCCGCCCGCCAGGCAGGTGGAGGGCGCGCGGCGGTGCCGCAGGGGGCTGTCGAAGCCCTGCCAGGCGGCGAACGCCGCGGCGCACTCGTGGGCGTCGTGTGCGTGGTGTAGGAGGAAGGACGGCATGTTTCTCTCCTCTATTGGCCGAGCAGCGCGTCGTCGAGGAAGGCGACGACGCGGCGCTCGTACTCGTTCGGTCGTACGTCGATTCCGTCGGTGTGGCCGCCGGCGGGCACCCGCCAGATCCGCTTGGGTTCGCGCGCGGCCCGGTAGTAGTCGGGGGTGAGGGTTCCCACGTCGCGGCTGCCGGCGTGGATGAGAAGGACCGGCCGGGGCGCGATCTTCGGGATCAGCTCCTTCAGGTGCTGCGGCGGCGCCTGGTTCGAGAAGACCGCGTTCGCGGCATCGCGGGCGAGGTAGGTCACGAAGGTCGAGGCCTTCTCCAGCCCCTCGGCGTTGCTGACCTCCTCGGCGACGGTGCGTGCGCCGGCGCCCTCGGACACGACGGCCGCGAGGTCGGTGTCATCGGCTGCGGTCTGCAGCAGCATCTCGCCCCCGACCGACAGGCCCAGGCCGCCGATCCGGCTGGGCTCCACGTCCTCGCGCTGCTGGAGGAAGGCGATTCCGGCCTTGATGTCCTTGTCGAAGTCCCAGCCCCAGCCGTTCGGGTCGCCCTCGCTGGCGCCCTCGCCGCGGCGGTCGTAGAGCAGCACGCCGTAGCCGTTGTCGGCGAGCATGCGGGCCTGCTTCCGCGTTCCGCTGCGACCGGGGAAGACGATCACCGCCGCGCCGTTTTGCGACGGCACGTACCAGCCCTCGAGCTCGAGGCCGTCGCTGGTCTGCAGCGTCACGTCCTCGTAGGCCGTGCCGAGCTGCGCCGGCGGCACCTCGGTCCGCGCCGCGTGGGTGCCCACGTAGGCGATTGCGACCGGCATGGCGATCAGCGGTGCAACCACCACCGCGGCCGCGAACTTGAGCAAGCGCCGCGAGTAGCGGCGGTAGAGCCTGTCACCGGTGCGACGCGAGCGCCACAACGTCACGGCGCCAAGGCCGAGCAGCAGTGGGGCGGTGCCCATCGCCAGCAGGCCGGTGAAGTCATCGCCGGACAGGCCGACCTCGCGACCGTAGTGAATCGCCTCGACTCCGCTGAGCAGCGCCGGGAAGGCCATCACGAGGGCGAGCAGGCCCCGGTTGCCGGGACGCAGCAGCGGGTAGGCCCAGGCCGCCAGCGCGAGCAGCGCGACCAAGACGAGCCCGCTGACCAGGTGGTCGGCGATCGAGGTGCCGGGCTGGGGCTGGATGAAGTTGTCGTCGAGCACATGCAGCCCGATCAGGGCGGTGCTGCCTCGAAACAGCAGCGTCTCGCCAACGCGGCTAGACCGCTTCGGCTGAGCCGCTGGCGGTGTTGCGACGGCCGTGCTCATCGGGCGAAGGCGCGGACGTGGCCCGCCAGGTGGCGCAGCGTGCGCCGGTCGCGGGGGCGCAGAGAAGCGCGACGCCGGGGTGCCCTGGTGACGTAGGGGTGCGGACGGCCGGGCTGGAAAGCTGCTGCGTAGGTCATCGGATCTGTCCTCATCCCACCTGGGGCCCGGACAGCTGGGCCCTGAAGCTCGCGATCTCGGTCACGGCCGCTCCGATGTATGCGAAGCGCGTGCTGGCGATCTCGTGGTCGAGATCGGCCATGTAGGAGTCTTGGTCGGCGAGCCCCTCGAGCGACGCAAGCGCGCGCTCGATCTGGAGCTCCTGAAGCTGGGATTGCATCTCGATTGCGGACATGGGTCGATGGTGCTCCTCATCCGCTCCGCGATCATCGGGCGGTCACCCTGAATCGACCCCCGCAATACCCTGAGATTTGCCCCTAGATGACTGATTCCAAGTCCCTGCACCTCCGGCTGACGCGCCATACCCGCGCTGGCTCGCCACCCGCGTCCTCGCCGATAGTTCATTCACTATCCGGATCCGCGCGCACTCGGCCGAGCCGCGTGCTTGCGGCTGGGCACGCGTCCGCGTGCGTCGCCCAGCTTGGTCTGGCACGCCCCCGGAGGCACACGGATTGGGAATCAATCATCTAGGCGATAGGGTCGCGAAGCCGTGTCTTCGGGCTTGGGACAGACGATCGGGCGCGAGAAGGAGCTCGGGGAGCTCGACGCGCTGCTCGCGCGGCTCGACGACGGCGCGCCGGGATGCGTCGCGATTCAGGGCGAGCCGGGAATCGGCAAGACGCGCCTGCTCCGCGAGCTTCGGGTGCGGGGCGATGAGCAGGGTCACCTCGTCCTGACGGGCTCGGTCGAGGAGTTCGAGCGGGATGTGCCCTTCGGCGTCTGGGTGGACGCCCTGGACGCCTACGTCGCCTCCTCGCGAGAGATCGGCGGCGGGGATCCCCTCCTGAGCTCCCTGCCGGCGGTGCTCCCCTCTCTCCGCGACGGGTCGGGAGGCCGGCGCGAGCTGATCGCCGAGGAGCGCTTTCAGGCGCATCGAGCCGTTCGCCGGCTGCTCGAGCTCCTCGCGGCCGACAAACCGCTGGTGCTGATCCTCGACGACCTTCACTGGGCCGATGCGGCGTCGGTCGAGCTGATCGGCGCCCTGCTGCGCCGCGAGCTCGACGGGCCCGTCCTGCTGGCGCTCGCGCTGCGCTCCGGCCAGGGGTCGGCGAAGCTACGGGCTGCGCTCTACTCGGCCGAAGCCACGCACATCGAGCTGACTCGGCTGAGCCAGGGCGAGTCTGCCGAGCTGATCGGTGACTCGATCACGGGCTCTGAGCTCGGGGCGATCGTGAGGGAGAGCGCCGGCAACCCGTTCTACACGCTCCAGCTGGCGCGCGCGGCCGCGCTTCCGGCCCGCGAGTCGGCCCCGCGTTCGTCCAACGGGGTGGCCGGCGTCCCGGCCGGGTTGGCCGACGCTCTGATGGTCGAACTGGCCGCGGTGAGCGACCCGGCGCGGGCGCTCATCGAGGCGGCCGCGATCGCGGGCGACCCGTTCGATCTGGACCTGGCCAACCGGATAGCGGAGCTGTCGCCGGAGGCCGGCATGGAGTCGCTCGACGAGCTGCTCGAGACCGGGCTCCTGCACGACACCGAGCTGCCTCGCCGCTTCGCGTTCCGGCACCCGCTCGTGCGCCGCGCGGTTTACGAGTCGACACGCGCGGGCTGGCGGCTGACCGCCCACTCCCGCGCCGCCGCGCTGCTGGGCGTGCAGGGGGCACCGGCAACGGCGCGCGCCCACCACGTCGAGCAGTCGGCGGCCACGGGCGACGCCGAAGCCGTCGCTCTGCTGCTCGAGGCGGCCGAGACCGCCAAGGCGCGCTCGCCCGCCGGCGCCGCCCGCTGGTATGCGGCCGCGCTGCGGCTCATGCCGCCCGCGGACACCCAGGCTCGCCTGGAGGTCCTCATCGCGCTGGCCGCGGCCCAACGCGCCGTGGGCGCGAACGACCGCTGCTGCGACACGCTCGCCGAGGCCGTGGAGCTGGTGGCGCCCGGGGACAACTACCTGCGCGTGGACCTGACCGCCCAGTTGGCGGCAGCGGAGGTCTTCCTCGGCCGCCATGATCAGGCGCAGCGCCGCCTCGCCGCCGTTGCCAGTCAGCTTCCGGAGGAAGAGTCGCCGCCGGGCGTTCGGGTCCTGGTCGCTCAAACGACCGTCGCGCTGTTCACAAGCGATCCCGAACGCGGGCGGGAGCTGGCCAAGCGCGGGCTGGCGGCAGCCCGGGCCGTGGCCGACCCCGGTTTGATCGGAGAAGCGGCCGCATCGCTGGCCCACGTCGCGACCGTCCGGGGCGACGTGGCGCTCGGCATGGAGTCCCAGGCCGAGGCGTCCGCGCTTCTCGAAGCGCTCCCAGACCACGATCTCGCACTGCACCTCAACGCCATGCACGCCCTCAGCCGGGCCTCGCTTCACCTCGAGCTCTACGAGGACGCGGTCCGCATCGCCGAGCGCGCGATCGACGTCTGCACCCGGACGGGGCGCGGCGAGGCGACCCCCGTGCTCCGCAGCACGCTCGCACAGAGCGCGCTCATGCTCGGGCGCCTCGCGCAGGCAAAAGAGGCCCAGGACGCGGCGGTCGAGGCCGCGCGCCTGCTCGGAAACGACTACGTGACCTGCGGGATCCTGAGTACGACCGCAAGCATCGCTCTGCTCCAGGGCGATCTGGAAACCGCGTTACGCGCCGGTGAAGAGAGCGTGGACATCCTCGGCCCGGAAGCCGAGGGTCATGTCCTCTCGGTGGCCCGGGCGGGTCTGGCGCTGACCATGCGGGAGGCCGGCCGGTCCGCCGCCGAGGCCGCGCAGCTCGTGGAGCCGCTCGGGGGGTGGACGCTCGAGCGGCTGCCGGCGGTGTGGAGGGTCCGTCACCTCGAGGCCCTGGTCCGGACCGAGCTCGGTGGAGGCGACGTCGACCAGGCGGCGGAGTTCGCGCGTCTGGCCGACCTCGGCGCGCAGGAGCTCGCGCTGCCCGTGAGCGCCGCGATCGCACAGCGCGCACAGGCGGCGGTGGCGCTGGCTCAGGGTGACGAGCAGCAGGCCCTCGAGCTCGCGCGCGCGTCCGAGGAGGCCGGCTCGGCCAGGGGGGCCCGGGTGGAGGCCGCGCGCTCACGCACGCTGGCGGGGCGGGCGTGCGCCGCGGCGGGGGACAGGTCCCAGGCGATCGAGCTGCTGCGCGCGGCCGAAGCCGAGTTGTCCGACTGCGGTGCGCTCCACCCCCGCAACGAAGCGCGCCGCGAGCTGCGCAAGCTCGGTGCGCGTGCGGAGCCGCGAGGCCCGGGCCCGGCCGAGGAGACGGGTCTCGGCGCCCTTTCCGGTCGCGAGCGGGAGGTGGCGGAACTGGTCAGCCGACACAAGACCAACCCCGAGATCGCCAAGGAGCTCTACCTGAGCGTCAAGACGATCGAGTCCCACCTGCGTAACGTCTTCTTCAAGCTCGGCGTCTCCTCGCGACGGGACGTGGCGCAGGTGGTCGAGCGGGCCCGCGAGCAGGTGCGCTGAAGCCCCCCACAACGGCCGGCGCCCGCCAAGGGCGGGCGCCGGGTGCGGTGTGATTGTCGTTCGTTGGCTATGCGGCGGCGGGCATCACCTCCGGCTCGTGCTTGAGCGTGGGGATCCAGCCGAGGCGCTCGGGCAGCCACCAGTTGCGGTCGCCGAGCAGCTTCATCGCCGACGGCAGCAGCACGCCGCGGATGATCGTGGCGTCGATCAGGACGGCGGCGGCGAGGCCGATGCCCATCTGCTTCATCTGCAGCTCCGAGCTGAGCGCGAACATCGAGAACACGGCGACCATCACGATCGCTGCGCTCGTGACCACGCCCGCGGTGCTCTTGATGCCGTGCGCGACGGCGTCCTCGGTTGTCATGCCGCGATCGAACGCCTCGCGGATGCGGCTGAGGATGAACACGTGGTAGTCCATCGAGAGCCCGAACAGGATCACGAACAGGAACAGCGGCAGCCAGGCCGCGATGGCCCCGTTGCCCTCGAACCCGAGCAGGCCCTCGGCCCACTCGTTCTGGAACACCAGAACCAGCAGCCCGTAGGCGGCGCCGACGGACAGCAGGTTGAGCACGATCGCCTTGATCGGGATCACCAGCGAGCGGAACGTCACCAGCAACAGCAGGAACGCCGCGGACAGCACGAACGCGAACACGTACGGCAGGTGTCCGATCATCGCGTCGTTGAAGTCGCCGGTCATGGCGGCCTCACCGGTCGTGTAGGCCTCGACACCGTCCAGCTCGCCGAGCGTGGAGGGCACCAGGTCGTTGCGCAGGGCGTCAACGGCCTGGTTGGAGCGGGCGTCGGTGCCGGTGCCCGTAGTGGGCAGCGTCACGATCGCCACAGTCTGGTCTGAGCTGAGCTCGACCGTGGCCTCGCCCTCGAACAGGCCCGGACGCTCCGCGGCCTGGGTCTCGAGCGAGTTGATGGCCGACACCACCTCCGGGGAGGTCACGTCGTCGGCTCCGACCACGACCATCTCCGCGCTGCCCTCTGAGGGGAAGGCGGCCTGGATGCGGTCGTAGGTCTGCATCACCGGGAGGTCACGCGAGTAGTCCTCGGTGCCACCCAGCGACGTCTGCATCCCGAGCGCCGGCACCGCGAGCGCGACCAGCACGCCGGCGGACACGAGCGCCGAGAGCAGCGGGCGACGCAGCACCCGGTCGAGGAAACGCGACCACAGGCCGGCCCCGCCGGCCCGGTTCTTGATGCGCCCCACCAGCGGGACGCGGCCCCTCTCCACCCGGTCGCCGAGCTTCGAGAGCACGGCGGGCAGGACGGTCAGGGATCCGGCGACGGCAACTGCGACCACCATGATCGTGCCGGTCGCAAAGGAGGCGAAATTCGAGATCCCGCCCAGATACATGCCGGCCATGGCGACCATCACGGTCAGGCCGGAAATGACCACCGCACGACCGGAGGTCGCGGCTGCCGCCTCGATGGCGGCATCCTTCTCACGTCCGGCGGCCCGCTCCTCGCGCTCGCGCTTGAGGTAGAACAGGCTGTAGTCCACACCGACGGCCATACCGACGAGCAGGACAACATGCATCACCGAGGGGTCGACCGGCGCGAGCTGGCTGACCGGGCCGAGCAGGCCCAGCGTCGCGAGCACGCTCGTGAGCGCAAGCAGCACGGGGATCCCCGCCGCGACCAGCGCGCCGAACGTGAACACCAGGATGAGCAGCGTGAGCGGGATCGTGAGCATCGTTGACTTGCCCATCTCCTCGTTGCTCTTGTCGAGCGTCGCCTTGCTGATCGAGGCGTCGCCCGCCTCTTCGATCCGGAGCTGCGGATGGCGCTCCGCGGCCGCATCGACGGCCGCCAGCGAACGCACGACGGACTCTTCGGACGTCTTGGTGTCGCCCGGCAGCTCGAACGTCACGAGCGAGGAATGCCCGTCGGACGAGACCTGCCCGCCGCGCTCATAGGGTCCGACGACGTTGTCCACGCCCTCGGTCTGGCCCAGGCGCTCGACAACCTCGGCTACGCCCGCCCGGAACTCGGCGTCGCCCGCCCTGAGCTGCTTGCTCTGGACGAGCACCTGCTCGCCGGCCTTGTCCTCGAACGCGCCGTTCAGGAGCTCGGCGGCCTGACCGGACTCGCCCGGACCCGAAGCGTTCGGCTCGATCTCCTTCTGAGGCAGCACGTTGAAGCCCACCGCCACGGAGACGAGTACGAACGCCAGCCACCCGAGGATGGCCTTCTTACGATGCTGGACGCTCCAGCGCCCAATCCTTGCCGTGATGTTGCTCGGTGCTTGCACAACTCCCCCTTCAGGTGGTTGATTTGAACACCGGCGATGTTGCTGTCGAGAGGGCCGGAAAACATCGGGCCAGCGCCCTGAACCGGACCCTGAATCGCACCCTGATCGCTGACAAAAAGCCCTGCTGCTAGGGTCTTTCGGGTGGGTGGCGTCGCTGCCCGCGAGGTTCTCGTCTCCGAGCGCATAGCGATCTGGGTCAGCTGAATCTCCCAGATCTTTCGGCCGCCGCACACGGCGGCCGCTCGCAAGGAGCAACGATGTCCAAGCAGTCCTTCGCCGATCTCGGCGTATCCGACGCCGTCGCGCGCGCACTCGCAGCACGCGGCGTCACCACCCCCTTCCCCGTCCAGCACCTGGTCATTCCGGACGCCCTCGACGGACACGACGTGCTCGTCAAGTCGCCGACGGGCTCGGGCAAGACGCTCGCGTTCGGAGTGCCGATGGTCGAGCGCCTCGAGGCGACCGACGCCCGCGCAGCCGCGCTCATTCTGGTCCCGACGCGCGAGCTCGCGAGTCAGGTCACCGAGGACCTGACCGAGGTCGCTCGCGCTCGCGCGCTGTCGCTCGCCACCGTATACGGCGGAGTGGGGATCGAGCGCCAGAGCAAGCTCGCCCGCAAGGCGCACATCATCGTCGCCACGCCCGGGCGGCTTGAGGACCTGATCGCCCGCGGGGCCGTTCGGCTCGATCGCGTGCGCGTGCTGGTGCTCGACGAGGCCGACCGCATGCTCGACATGGGCTTCCGGCCGGCCGTCGACCGGATCGTGGCGCAGACGCCCTCCGATCGCCAGACGCTCTTCCTATCGGCCACGCTGGAGGGTGACGCCGGGCGCGTCGCCAGGACCTACACGCACAACCCGCGCGTCCACGAGGAGCTCGCCACCGAGCAGGCCAAGGGGAGGGTCGACCACCGCTTCCTGGGAGTCGCCCACGAGGACAAGCTCGACTCGCTCGTGCGCGAGCTGACCGACGGCGAGCGCGGCCGCACGCTCATCTTCGTTCGGACCAAGCGCGGCGCCGACCGCCTGGTCAAGCGCCTCGGCAGGCACGGGATCAGCGCGGCCGCCATCCACGGCAACCGCTCGCAGGCCCAGCGCGAGAAGGCGCTCGGCCGCTTCCACACAGGATCGGTGGACACGCTCGTGGCCACCGACGTCGCCGCCCGCGGGATCGACGTCGACGACGTGACCCACGTCATCAACTTCGACGCTCCCGAGGACCGCGACGCCTACGTCCACCGCGTCGGGCGCACCGGGCGCGCCGGGCGCCGCGGGGTCGGCATCACGCTCGTGACCCGCGAGCAGGCCATGGTCGTCGGCAAGATCGCCTCCCAGCTGCGACTGCACGCCCAGTTCGCCCAGAGCGGGCTGAACGGGGCGAACGGCCGCCCGCACGCCGCGGCGCAGACAGCGCGCCCCAAGAAGTCCGTTCGCGGGCGTCACGGCGGGCGCAACCGCAGGTAGCGGTTGCGCCACACCGGTCCGCTTCGCTACTTGATGAAGAGGATCTCCGAGTACTTGGCCAGCGGCCAGAGGTCGTCGGCCACCACCTTCTCGAGCTCGTCGCCCAGCTTGCGTACCCGGGCGAGCGCGGTGAGTTGCCGGTCGCGGGCGTGCAGGGCGAGGTCGAGCCCTTCGACGCCGTCCGGGTGGATGTTCGCCGTCTCGAGCTCTGAGATCGCCTCCACGAAGTCCTCCACCAGGGTGCGGACCCCGGCAGCCATGTTGTCCATGCCCGCGGCCTCGACCAGCGTCAGATGGCGCAGTGCGGCGGGCAGCAGCAGCGTCTTTGCCATCGACGCACCGGTCTCCGCCTCGATGTTCGCCCGCAACGTGTACTGCTCGAGCCAAACCTCGTAGCGCGAGTCGAGCTCGCGGTGCGAGAGCACCCCGTACTTCTCGAAGGCGGCCACGCTCGTGTCGCTCAGCACCTCGGGCAGGGCGTCGGGCGTCGTGTGGAGGTTCTTTAGCCCACGTGCCTCGGCTTCGGCGTGCCACTCGTCGGTGTAGTTGTCACCGGCGAAGATGATCCGCTTGCTGGCGGCATAGGCGTCCTTGACGACAGCGTTGACCGCCTCGTCGAGGTCGCCGCTCGAGAGCTTCTCCTCGAGCTGGTCGGCCAGCTCGTCGATCGCCTCCGCAACCACCGTGTTGAGCACCGTGTTCGGGAACGCGAGCGACTGGCTTGACCCGAGCGCACGGAACTCGAACTTGTTGCCGGTGAAGGCGAACGGCGAGGTGCGGTTGCGGTCGCCGCCGTGCATCGGCAGCGGCGGAAGCACCGGCGTGCCGAGCCCCAGCACCGCGGCCGGGGTGTGCGGGTCGCCCTCACCCGCCTCGATCGCCCCGAAGACCTTCTCCAGCTCGGCGCCAAGGAAGATCGAGATGATCGCCGGCGGCGCCTCGTTGGCGCCGAGGCGGTGGTCCTGCCCGATGCTCGCGACCGAGGCCCGCAGGAGGCCCTGGTGCTTGTCGACCGCCTTGATCACGGCCGCGCAGAAGAACAGGAAGCTGATGTTGTCCGCCGGGGTCTCACCGGGCTCGATCAGGTTGTGCCCCGTGTCGGTGCTCATCGACCAGTTGTTGTGCTTGCCCGAGCCGTTCACGCCCGCGAAGGGCTTCTCGTGCAGCAGGCACACGAGGCCGTACTTGCGCGCGACCCGCTGGAGCACCTGCATCGTGAGCTGCTGGTGATCGGAGCCGACGTTCGAGTTCTCGAAGATCGGTGCGATCTCGTACTGAGCCGGCGCCACCTCGTTGTGGCGGGTCTTGACGGGCACGCCCAGCTTGGCCAGCTCGCGCTCCGAGTCCATCATGAACGCGAGCACGCGCTCCGGTATCGAGCCGAAGTAGTGGTCGTCGAGCTCGTGGCCCTTGGCCGGCTTGGCGCCGAACAGCGTCCTGCCGGTGTTGATCAGGTCGGGCCGCTCGAAGTAGTACTGCTCGTCGATCAGGAAGTACTCCTGCTCGGGGCCGACCGTGGTGAATACGCGCGAGGACCTGTCGTCGCCCAGCAGGCGAAGGGCCCTGACGGCCGAGTGCGAGAGCGCGTCCATCGAGCGAAGCAGCGGGATCTTGGCGTCGAGCGCCTCACCGGTCCAGGACGCGAACGCCGTCGGGATGCAGAGCAGCGCCCCGTTGGGGTTCTCGAGGATGAAGGCCGGGCTCGTGGGGTCCCAGGCCGTGTAGCCGCGCGCCTCGAAGGTGGCGCGGACGCCGCCTGTCGGAAACGATGAGGCGTCGGGCTCGCCCTGGATCAGCTCGCTGCCGGAGAACTCGGCCAGCGAGAGGCCGTCGCTGGTGGGGCCGAAGAACGAGTCGTGCTTCTCCGCGGTCAGCCCCGTGAGCGGCTGGAAGACGTGGGTGTAGTGGGTCGCCCCGTGCTCGAGCGCCCACTCCTTCATGGCCAGGGCGACCGCGTCGGCAAGCGAGGCATCGAGGGTCTGGCCCTCTTCGAGCGCCTGCTGGAGGCGCTTGTAGGTCTCCCTGGGCAGGCGGTGGCGCTGGACCGCCTGTGAGAAGACGTTCTCCCCGTAGGGGTAGCTGAACGGCTCGGTCAGGTCGACCGCACCGAGCGCTCCACCGTTGGGGCTCCAGCGGGCGGCGGTGACGTTGTTCTGACGGACTTTGGGCATGGATGCGTGCTTTCTCCCGGATGCGAGTCGGACCGACGGTAGTGACGACCGGCGGCCGTGCCTTTGTACACATGTACAACGTTCGGCGGCGGCATTGCTCCGCTCGGTCGAGCGCTCCGGGTCGGTACGGTCGGACCCCCAGCGAAATGGAGACCGCGCGGTGAGCGGCAAGTGGACAACAGATCAGATCCCCGACCAGACCGGACGCCTGGCGATCGTGACCGGCGCCAACAGCGGACTCGGCCTCGTGACGGCCCGGGAGCTCGCGCGAAAGGGCGCCCGCGTGGTGCTCGCGTGTCGCAGCACGGCCAAGGGCGACGCGGCCAGGCGCTCGATCGAGGACGTCGCCCCGAGCGCGGAGCTCGTGGTGGAGAAGCTCGACCTCGCGAGCCTCGACTCGGTGCGCTCGTTTGCCGAACGCATGCGCGCCGACCACGACGCGCTCGACCTGCTGATCAACAACGCCGGCGTGATGGCCACCCCGCGGCGCCAGACGGCCGACGGCTTCGAGCTTCAGTTCGGCACGAACCACCTCGGCCACTTCGCCCTCACGGGGTTGCTGATCGACAGGCTCGAGGGACGTGAGGAGTCGCGCGTCGTCACGCTGTCGAGCGGCATGCACAAGGTCGGGCGCATCGCCTTCGACAACCTGGGCGGCGAGCGGCGCTACTTCCGGTGGCGCGCCTATGGACAGTCGAAGCTCGCCAACCTGCTCTTCGCGCTCGAGCTCGATCGCCGCCTGCGCGCGGCGGGGTCGGCGACAAGAAGCCTGGCGGCCCATCCCGGCTGGGCGGCCACCAATCTCCAGCACACGGGACCGGGCAAGCTCGACGAGCTGCTGATGGCGGTGCCCAACCACTTGATCGCCCAGAGCGACGAGATGGGCGCGCTGCCCACGCTCTACGCGGCCACCGAGCCGGGCGCAGAGGGCGGAACCTACGTCGGGCCCGACGGCCTTGGCGAGCAGCGCGGGCACCCGGAGCCGGTCAAGCCGAGCTCCGCGGCGCGCGACGAGCAGGTCGCTCGCCGGCTCTGGGAGGTCTCGGAGGAGATCACCGGCGTGCGCTTCGAGCAGGCCGGAGCGGTCCTCTAACGTCGAGATCCGTGGCGGCTGCCATCGAGCTCAGCGGAGTGGTCAAGACCTTTGGCGCGATCACCGCGGTCGACGGGATCGACCTGGAGGTATCCGAGGGCACCTGCCTCGGTCTGCTTGGTCCCAACGGGGCAGGCAAGTCGACGACCATGCGGCTGCTCACCGGACAGGCGATCGCCGACTCTGGGAGCCTGCACGTGCTCGGCTACGAGCTGCCCGGGGAGTCCAAGGCGGCGCGGTCGCACATGGGCGTGGTCCCGCAGCTCGACAACCTCGATGTTGACGTCTCGGTCGAGGACAACCTGGCCGTGTTCGCCCGCCTCTATCGCGTGCCCGACGTGCGCGAGGCGGTCGACCGCGGCCTCGCGCTTGCCCGCCTGACCCAGCGCCGCCGCGACTCGGTCGACGAGCTGT
>JBEVKF010000064.1:0-7984 GCA_040509755.1 Thermoleophilaceae bacterium
TTCCAGGTTCGCGGCCGCGACCCGGCCAGCGGGCTACCGCGCGAGGCGCAGGTGACGAGCGCGGAGATGCGCACGGCACTCGAGCCGCTGGCGGTGGACATCATCGACGCGGTCAAGGACGCGCTCGAGAACACCCCGCCCGAGCTCGCCGCCGACCTGACCCGGCGCGGCATCCTGCTCGCCGGGGGAGGCGCGCTGCTGCGGGGCTTTGCCGAGCGGCTGCAGATTGAGACCCACGTGTCGGTGTCGATTGCCGACGACCCGCTCACCTGTGTGGTGCTCGGCGCGGGCCACGCGCTCGAGGAGATCGACGTGCTCGAGCGCGCGGCGCTTTAAGAAGATCCGTGCGCCCGGCCGAGCCGGGCGCTTACGGCTTGACCACAGAGATCAGGTACTCGCCGCGGAAGCGAAGGCTCCCGTCGCTCTCGCTGTTCACCTCGTTGAGAAAGCCGATGTACGCCGCGCGCAGCTCGCCCTTGCGCTCGCCCAGCACCTCCTGGGCGTTCAGCAGCGGTCCGAAGCTCTCGAGCATGAAGTCGGCATAGGACTCGACCGAGGCGTCCCGCCACTCCACCTCGCGGCGCTCGAACTCGGCCTCGCCGAGGAGCTCGCGCACGTGCTCCTCGGTTCCCCAAAGGAGCGGCGAGGCGCCACCGGGCGGAGGGGGCACCAGCGCGGCGATCGCGCGGAACATCCGGCCGATGGAGCCGTCGGGAGTCCAGCAGCAGATCCCGATCCGCCCATCCGGCCGCACCACGCGCTTCATCTCGGCGGCCGTGCGGGCCTGGTCGGGCGCGAACATGTGCCCGAAGGTCGAGACCACGCGGTCGAAGCTGCCGTCTGCGAACGGCAGCTCCTGCGCATCGCCCTCGATCCACTCGACTTCGACCATGGCGTCGGCGGCGCGCTCGCGCGCGATGGCGAGCAGGCCGGGCGAAAAGTCCAGGCCGGTGACGCGCGCGCCCAGGCGCGCAGCGGGGATCGTTGCGTTGCCGGTGCCGCAGGCCACGTCGAGCACATCCATGCCCGGGCCGACGCCCGCTCGCTCCAGGCAGGCCTCGCCGACCTCGCCGATCTTGTCCGCGACGGCGGCGTAATTGCCGGCGCCCCACATGGTCTTCGGATCCAAAGCGGACGACAGCATGCCGGTTATCCGTACCGCGTGCAAATTCCCGGTTTGGCAAGCTGCCGTGGCATGGATTCGATCGTCACCGCCACCGACGTCCGCCGCCGCTACGGCGAGGGCGCCGCCGCCGTCGACGCGCTGGCGGGTGTGACCGTCTCGTTCGAGCGCGGCCGCTTCAGCGCGATCATGGGCCCGTCGGGCTCGGGGAAGTCGACGCTGATGCACATCCTCGCCGGCCTCGACCGTCCCACCGGGGGCTCGGTGACACTCGACGGGACCGAGATCACGGGGCTCGACGACGGCGACCTCACGAGGCTGCGCCGCGACAAGCTCGGCTTCATCTTCCAGTTCTTCAACCTGATCCCGGTGCTCACGGCCCGCGAGAACATCGTTCTGCCGCTCTCGATCGCCGGCCGCAAGCCCGACGACGGCTACCTCGACCAGCTCATCGAGACCGTGGGACTGGGTGACCGCCTGACACACCGTCCCGCCGAGCTCTCGGGCGGCCAGCAGCAGCGTGTGGCGGTCGCCCGCGCCCTGGTGTCGAAGCCGGCCGTGGTGTTCGCCGACGAGCCGACCGGCAACCTCGACTCCAAGTCGAGCGACGATGTGCTGGCCATGCTGCGCCGCTCGGTCGACGAGCTGGGACAGACCGTGGTGATGGTCACCCACGACGATCACTCCGCCTCCTTCGCGGACCGCCTCGTCGTGATCCGCGACGGCCTGGTGGAAAGCGACCGCACCCAAGAGGCGGCGTGACCCGCGTCACCCTCCGCGGCTTCGCGCAGCGCAAGCTGCGCGCCCTGGTCACCACCCTGGCCGTGTTCCTAGGCGTGGCGTTCATCGCCGGCGGCTACGTGCTCACGGACACGATCAATGCGTCGTTCGACGAGATCCTGGGCGATGCCTTCGTGGGCACCGACGTCTCGGTTTCCCCGACCACCCGCGGCAACGCGGACGACATCCAGGCACCCCCATTCCCGGAGGAGTTCCTCGACCGCGTGCGTGCCGTCGATGGCGTGAAGGCCGCGGAGGGCGGCATCTTTTCGGTCGGGCGCTTCGTCGACGAGAAGGGCGACCCGCTCACCCGCGGCTTTGCTCCGAACTTCATCGCGTCGGCCACCCCCGAGCCGTTCGAGACGCTGACCTATGTCGAGGGGCGCCCGCCGCGCACCGCGGGGGAGGTCGCGATCGACACCAGCACCGCGGACAATGAGAACCTCAAGATCGGGGACACCTTCCGCATCGCCGGCGACCGCGCCGTCACCGCCTACAAGATCGTCGGGCTGCAGCGGCTGGGGGATACCGACTCCGGCGGCGCCAGCACCGCCGCGCTGACGCTCCCGGAGGCACAGCGCGTGACCGACAAGCGCGGCAAGCTGGACGGCATCCAGGCGTCTGCCGTGGAAGGCGTCTCCGCGCGCCAGCTCCGGGCCCGGATCGACCGTGCGCTCCCGCCGCAGGTCCAGGTCGAGACCGGCCAGGAGGCCGCCGCGCGCCAGTCGGACGACATCAAGTCCGACCTCTCGTTCTTCACGATCGTGCTGCTCGTGTTCGGCGGCGTGACGCTGCTGGTCGGCTCGTTCCTGATCTTCAACATCTTCAACATCACCGTGGCGCAGCGAATTCGCGAGCTCGGGCTGCTGCGGACGCTCGGAGCGACGCGGGGCCAGGTGCTGCGATCGGTCGTGCTCGAGGCGGCGGTGATCGGCGTGGTCGGCTCGGTGCTCGGAGTGATCGGCGGCATCGGCTTCGCCGCCGCGCTGAACGCGATCTTCAAGGCATTTGGCATCGACCTGCCCAACACGGGCACCGTGATCGAGCCGCGCACGATCATCGTGGGACTCCTGGTCGGCATCATCGTCACGCTCGTGTCGGCGCTGACCCCGGCGCTGCGCGCCACGCGCGTGTCGCCGATGGCCGCCCTGCAGGAGGCCGAGCTGCCCGAGAGCCGCCGGCGCGGCCGCGTAGTGACCGTGGTGGCGGTGCTGCTGGGGGTGATCGGCCTCGGCCTGATGGTGGGCGGCCTGTTCGGCGGCGCGTCCTCGAGCGCGGCGGCGATACTCGTGGGCGGTGGCGCGGTGATGACCATGTTCGGGGTATCGCTGTTCAGCCCGCGGCTCGTCAAGCCGCTCGCTTCGGTGGCCGGCTGGCCGCTCGAGCGCGTGGCCGGTGTGACCGGGCGCCTGGCGCGCGAGAACACCGTTCGCAAGCCGGGCCGGACCGCCACCACCGCGGCGGCGCTAATGATCGGGCTGGCGGTGGTGGTGTTCGTGACCGTCTTCGCAGCCGGCATCTCGGAGTCGATCGGCAAGACCATCGACCGCAACTTCCAGGGCGACGTGATCCTTCAGAACACCGACGGCTTCTCGCCCATCGCCGCCGAGGCGGCAGAGGAGGCCGGCCTGGTCGACGGCGTGGAGACGGTCTCGTCACTGTCCTACGCGGGCGCCGAGCGAGATGGCAAGGACGTGCGCTTCGCGGGCGTCGACCCGGCCACCGCCGACCAGGTGCTTTCGCTCGACTGGAAGGATGGCTCGCAGGCGCTGCTCGGCGAGCTTGGCAATTCGAACGCCGTGGTGGACGACGCCTGGGCCGACGGCCAGGGGATCGAGGTGGGCGACAAGGTCAGGGCCATCACGCCTCTCGAGAAGCGAGTGAGCTTCACAGTGACCGGCTCGGTCGAGGACAACGCCGACCTGCTCGGCAACGTCCTGATCAGCGAGGAGGCGCTGCGCCGGGACTTCGGCACAGTGGCCCCCAGCCTCACTCTGTTGACCTTGGCGCCCGGCGCTGACGCCGATGCGGTCAAGAACGAGATCGACGAGACGCTCAGCGCGTCGTTTCCCACCGTGGAGGTGCTCAACCAGCAGGAGCTCAAGGAGAAGTCCGAGGAGCAGATCAACGGCCTGGTCTCGTTCTTCTACGTGCTGCTCGCCCTGGCAATCGTGATCTCGCTGCTCGGGATCGTCACCACGCTGATGCTCTCGATCCATGAGCGCACCCGCGAGCTCGGGATGCTGCGCGCCGTGGGGATGTCGCGCCGCCAGGTGCGCAGGATGGTGCGCTACGAGGCGGTCATCACGGCCTTGATCGGCGCCGTGCTCGGGACGATCCTCGGAGTCATCTTCGCCGCGCTCGTGTCCCGGCCGCTCGCCGACGAGGGCTTCGAGCTGGCCTACCCGTTCGGCGTGCTGATCGCGCTGCTGGCGCTGGCGGCCCTGGCGGGCGTGCTGGCGGCCATCTGGCCCGCCCGCCGCGCCGCGAAGCTCGACGTGCTCCAAGCTCTCGCGTACGAGTGACGAGGAGCCGCACCGCCGCAGACCTCTCCGGGCCGCTGCTCGCCGGCGACAAGCGCGCGCTCGCGCGCGCCATCTCGCTCGTCGAAAACGACGATCCCGAGGGCTGGGAGCTCGTGCGTGAGGTCTATCCGAAGACCGGACGCGCAAGGGTGGTGGGCTTCACCGGGCCGCCCGGGGTGGGCAAGTCCACGCTGATCGGCCGCCTGATCGAGAACGGGCGTGCCGCCGAGCGAGAGATCGCGGTCCTGTCGATCGATCCGAGCTCGCCCTTCACCAAGGGCGCCCTGCTCGGCGACCGCATCCGGCTAGCCGATCACTTCCTCGACCCCGGCGTGTTCATCCGCTCGATGGCCAGCCGCGGCTCGCTCGGCGGGCTCTCCGAGGCCGCGCTCCAGACCGCGCTGTTGATGGACGCGAGCGGCAAGGACGATGTGTTTCTCGAGACGGTGGGGGTGGGCCAGGCCGAGGTGGACATCATCGACCACGCCGACACGGTCGTGCTCGTACTGATGCCGGGCAGCGGGGATTCGATCCAGGCGCTCAAAGCCGGGGTGATGGAGATCCCGGACGTGATCGCGGTCAACAAGTGCGATCACCCGCTGACCGACACGATGGTCCGCGAGATCCGCGGCGTGCTCTCGCTCGGCCCCCAGCAGGGCTGGCGCGTGCCGATCCTCAAGACCGAGGCGAGCCGAGGCGAGGGCATCGACGAGCTTGCCGAGAAGATCTCGGAGCACCACGCCTGGATCACCGAGCAGGGAACGCTGGCGGAGCGCCGGCGGCGCAACCTGATGAACGAGGTGCTGGCCCTTGCGGCCGGGCGGCTGAGACGACAGCTCGAGACCAAGGTGCACGATGATGAGTCGGTAAAGGAGTTGTTGGACGAGGTGGTGGCGCGCAGGCTCGACCCCGCCAGCGCCGCCACGAAGCTGCTCGAGCAGGCCGGCGAGTGAGGCGCGACCGTCGCGCAAGAGTGCGCCGACTTTTGCATGCCAGCGGATAGGCTCGTTCAATGTCCGCTCGCGCGTATTCCCTGGAGATCGGAGAACCGGTCCCGAACGAGATCGCGCGGATCGCACGCGGGCGCATCGACGACGCGCTCGACGAGCTGAGCGGCGCCACCGAGAGCTCTCCCGAGGATGCCGTGCACGGTGCGCGCAAGGACATGAAGAAGCTGCGCGCGCTGCTCCGGCTGGTGCGCGGTGAGATCGGCGAAAAGGTCTACCGGCACGAGATGGCAACCTTCCGCGACGCCGGTCGCGAGCTCTCGGGTGTGCGCGACGCGGACGTGATGCTGGCGACGCTCGAGTCGCTCGAGCTACCGGCGTCCGACGGCGGGCCGCTGCGCCAAGCGCTCGAGGCGCACAAGCTCCAGACGTCCGCCGGCGCACGCGGGCAGGCGGCGATCGCAGCGACCGAGCTCCTGACCGAGGCGCGCGGGCGGGTCGCCGACTGGCCGCTCGAGGGCGAGGGCTTCGGGGTCTTCGAGGACGGCCTGCGGCGCATGTACCGCCAGGGTCGCAACCGCTTTCTCGCGGCACGCAAGGACCCGACCGCCGAGCGCCTGCACGAGTGGCGCAAGAGCTCGAAGGACCTCTGGTACCACTGCACCCTCCTCGAGGAGAGCTGGCAACCCGTGATGAAGGCGCTGGGCGACGAGGCCCACGAGCTCTCGGACCGCCTCGGCGACGACCACGACCTCGCGGTGCTGGTCGCGTGGTCGCGCGACCACGCGGGTGCCGCCGACCTGGGTCCGCTGGAGGAGGCCGCGAGCGAGCGCCGCGCCGCGCTCCAGGCGGACGCGTTCACGCTCGGCGCGCGGCTGTACGCCGACAGGCCGGGAGTCGCCGTGGAACGCATCGAGCGCTGGTGGGACGCAGCGGCGCGCCCGCAGGCGACGGTGGCCTCGTAGCGCACGTTCGTCCGTTGTCGGGTTAGCGGTGCCCCAGCACGGTTAGTCGACAATGAACGCGTAGAGGCCCCGCGCATGTAGCTCCGTTGTCGAGTTAGTGGTCGCTCAGCACGGTTAGTCGACAATGGACGCGCCGAGCCCCTCCTGCGGCGCGAGCCGTCCCTAGCGCGCGGCGCGCGCGCAGCTCCGGCAGAGCCCCGTCAGCACCAGCTCGGCGCCGCTCGGGTGCAGCCCCTGGGCGCGGGCCGCGCTGAGGGCGCGCGCGGCCTCCAGCGGAGCGTCCACGTCCTCGACCGCCCCGCAGCGGTCGCACACGAAGTGTGGATGGCCGTCGGTGCGCGGGTCCCATATCGCCGCGCCGCCCGCAGTGTCCACCCGCCGCACGAGGCCGAGCTCCTCGAACAGCTCGAGTGCGGCGTAGACGGTGGGCAGGGAGGCGTTCGGCAGGCGCTTCGACACGCGCTCCAGCACCTGCTCGGCGGTCGCGTGGCGGTCGAGCTCCACCAGCGTCTCGTGGATGAGAACGCGTTGGGGGGTCACGCGGTTGCCGCGCGCGTGAAGCAGCTCCTGAAGCTCGGTGGCGCTCATTAGGCAACCCTTATTCTAACTGGCTTGCAATAATAAGTCCATGACGACTGCCGGCCGAATCGCGACGCGCCTGCACCGCTCCGACGAGCGGCGCTTCGCGCTCCAGGTCGTGCAGCCCGGCCTGATCGGCCTGATCGACGGCACGATCTCCACGCTCGCGCCGATCTTTGCCGCTGCCTACCTCGCCGGCTCCCGAGAGGCGCTGCTCGTGGGCATCGCCGCGGCGCTCGGCGCGGCAATCAGCATGGGACTGTCGGAGGGCCTCTCGGATGACGGCTCGATCACCGGCCGCGGGAGCTCGCTCAGCCGCGGGCTGATCACGGGCGGCGCCACCTTCCTAGGCGGTTCGCTCCACGCGCTCCCGTTCCTGATCAGCGACACCGACCGGGCGCTGACGATCGCCTACGTGGTCGTCGCG
This sequence comes from Thermoleophilaceae bacterium, assembly GCA_040509755.1. Taxonomy (GTDB): domain Bacteria; phylum Actinomycetota; class Thermoleophilia; order Solirubrobacterales; family Thermoleophilaceae; genus JACVRW01. The sequence goes on from JBEVKF010000064.1 coordinate 7,347, forward strand.
ATCGAGCTGATGGCGATCGCGTGGATCCGCCGGCGCTTCATGCAGGTGCCGCTCGTGCGCTCGCTGATCCAGGTCACGCTCGGCGGCGCGATCGTGGCCGCCGTGGGCGTGATCATCGGGAGCTCATAGCCTCGTCGCGCTCCTTGACGAGGAGCTTGGGCGCGGCCAGGCGCCAGGCGTCCTCGACCACCTCGGCCAGCTCGTCGTCTCCGATCGCCTCGAGGCGGACGAGGAAGTAGCCGTAGCCCTTGTAGTGCGGCGTCTCAAAGAAGACGTCCGGCTCGGCCTCCATCAGCAGCTGCTTCTCTCCCTTTTCGACCTTGACGACCCCAACGGTCTCCTCGTCGCGCAGGCGCGCGAAGAACTTGCCGCGCACCCGCCAGGAGGGTGTCCCGTAGGAGGTGCCCTCCTCGACGTCGGGGAGGGCGAGGGCGAGGCGGCGGAAGGTCTTGGCGTCGGCCACGGTCAGGAAAGCGTAATCGGCCCCAGCGCGCGAGCCCTTCGGCGTGCGGGCTCGCAGAGCGACCTTTCGCTCGGGCCATGCCTGCTGGCGGCGGACCTACATGGCGCCTGGAAGCGTGCTGCGCCTGAAGGTCGTCACGCGCGCCCAGCGCGGCTTCGCCTCTAGGCGGGTCAGG
>JBEVKF010000065.1:0-42352 GCA_040509755.1 Thermoleophilaceae bacterium
ACCGTGTTCGGCGACGTCCACGACATCGGCAAGTCGCTCGTCAACACGATCCTGACCAACAACGGCTATACGGTCGTCGACCTCGGCAAGCAGGTCCCGGTCGACCAGATCATCAACGCCGCGATCGAACAGCGCGCCGACGCGATCGGGCTCTCGGCGCTGCTCGTCTCGACCTCGAAGCAGATGCCCCTCTGCATCGGCGAGCTGCACCAGCGCGGGCTCGAGTTCCCGGTGCTGATCGGCGGCGCCGCGATCAACCGCGACTTCGGCCGCCGGGCGCTCTATCCGCTCGGCAAGGAGTCGGATGAGGTCTACGAGCCGGGGGTCTTCTACTGCAAGGACGCGTTCGTCGGGCTCGACACGGTCGACACGCTCGTCGACGCCGAGGCCCGCGGCGCGCTGGTCGAGCGGATCCGCGAGGAGGCGCGCGAGTTGCGCGAGCGGCCGGTCGCCGAGGACACCGGCCCGCCGACCACCGACGACACGGTGCGCTCCGCTGTGCGCACCGACAACCCGGTTCCCGAGCCGCCGTTCTGGGGCGCGCGTGAGGTCGACGTCGACCTCGACCGCGTCTACCCGTACCTCGACCGCCACGTGCTGTTCAAGCTGCACTGGGGCGGGCGCGGCAAGAAGGGCGAGGAGTGGCGCCAGATCGTCGAGGGCCACGGCGACGACGAGGGCTTCGCGCCCAAGCTCGAGCGCATGTGGCGCGAGCAGGACTACCTGCGCCCGCGCGCCAAGCTCGGCTACTTCCCCTGCAACGCCGATGGCAACGAGCTGGTCGTGTTCGACCCCGAGGACCCATCGCGCGAGCTCGAGCGACTCAGCTTCCCGCGCCAGCCCCAGCACGACCGGATCTGCATGGCCGACTTCTTCCGCCCGCTCGACTCAGGCGAGCGCGACGTCGTGGCGCTTCAGGGCGTCACGGTCGGTCCCGAGGTGACCGATCTGATGGCGCAGCTCGAGAAGGACGGCGAGTTCGCCGAGCAGCTGTTCACCCATGGCCTGGGCGTGCAGGCGGCCGAGGGACTGGCCGAGTGGCTGCATGCCGAGGTGCGCCGCGGCTTGGACGTCGACCTCGACCAGGGCCGCCGCTACTCGTGGGGCTATCCGGCCTGCCCGGAGCAGTCCGAGCACGAGAAGGTGTGGCGCCTGCTGGGCCTCGAGGAGATCGGCATGACGCTCTCGGACGGCTATGCCGTGATGCCCGAGCAGTCGACGGTGGCGATCGTCGCCCACCACCCGCAGGCCGTCTACTTCGGCATGAAGTCCGGTTTCATCCCGAAGTCCAAGGCGCCGGACGAGTTGATCGCCGGAACCGAGCGCGGCGGCGAGCTGCCGCCCGACGCCGACCCCGCCGACGGCAGCGTCGAGGACGAGGGCGCCCAGCGCTCGGCCGACGAAGTAGCGGCTTAGCGGCGCTTTTGTAACACGGCGCGCTCATCCGTGCGCCGCGCGCGGCTAGCTTGCGTGCGGAGTCCTGAGAGGAGGAGCCGCATGCATCGGAGCACCCTCGCGCCGGCGCTCGCGCTGGTGGCGCTGGCGCTGGCGCCGCCGCCCGCCGCCACCGCGGACGCCCGCGCGGCCACCGCCTGCGGCCCCGGCGGGGTGGGCGATCGCCTCGTGCCCGACCGCGGAACTTGGTTTCACTTCGGGGTCGTGTGCGCGGCCCACGACGAGTGCTACGCCGCGCGGCTCGGGCAGGCCGCCTGCGACGGCCGTTTCCGCATGGACATGCACGCCCACTGCGCGACGCGCGTCTGGTACCAGCGAGCGCCCTGTCGCTTCACTGCCGAGCTTTACTGGGAGGCGGTGAGGCGCTTCGGACACCTGTTCTACTGAGCTACCGCGGGTCCGATGGCGAGGCCCAGGCGAGGGTCTCGGCGCCGAATCGGGAGAATGTGCCCCGATGGCCGAGCTTCCAACAGGCTCTCTCGTCGCGGGTTGCCGGATCGAGGCGATCGTTGGCAGGGGCGGGATGGGCGTCGTCTACCGCGCCACCCAGCTCTCGCTCGACCGCCAGGTGGCGCTCAAGGCGATCGCTCCAGAGTTCGCCGGGGACGTGACCTTCCGCGAGCGCTTCAAGCGCGAGTCGCGCATCGCCGCGTCGATCGAGCACCCCAACGTGATCCCCGTCTACGAGGCGGGTGAGGGCGAGGGCGTGCTCTACCTGATCATGCGCTACGTCGAGGGAACGGACCTGCGCGCCTTGATCGACGGCCGCAAGGGCGGCCTGGAGCCCGAGCGCGCGAGCAGGCTCGTGGGGCAGGTTGCGGCGGCGCTCTCGGCGGCGCATCGCAGAGACCTGATCCACCGCGACGTCAAGCCGGCGAACGTGCTGATCGACCCGGCGGAGGAGCGTGAGCACGCCTATCTGACCGACTTCGGCATCGCCCGGCATTCCGCCGCGACGTCCGGGCTGACCCACACCGGTGCGGTCATCGGCACGATCGACTACCTCGCCCCCGAGCGAATCCAGGGCGATGGCGGCGACGGGCGCGCCGACGTCTACGCGCTCGGCTGCGTGCTCTTCGAGGCTCTGACCGGCACCACGCCCTTCGAGCGCGACAACGACGTCGCGAAGATGTACGCGCACATGAGCGCGCCGGTGCCCTCGGCCCGCGAGCGCCGGCCCGAGCTGCCCGCCGACCTCGACGAGCTGGCGCAGCGGGCAATGGCCAAGGACCCCGACGACCGCTTCGCGACGGCGGCCGAGATGGAGGAGGCGCTGGCCGACACCGCGCCGACGCGCCCGCGCACCGGCTCGTCGCCGCCGCCGGGGGCCGTTGCGCTGCCGCCGACCGAGGTCACGCCCCGGGAGACGGCCGGCGAGCCTGTCCCGTCGACCGAGCCGCCGCCCGCTCAGACTCCGGCCGGCGAGCCACCGGCGCCGACCGAGCGCGCGCCGGCGCGGGAGCCGCTCGAGCCGACCGAGCCCGAGCCGGCGCGGGAGCCACTCGCGCCGACCGAGCGCGCCCCGGCGGCCGAGCTGCCCCCCACGGAGCTGGGGGCGGCCAAGGCCGGGCCGCCCGCGGACATCTCCGAGCCCGATGTTGCGGCCACCACGCCGGCCGCTCGCGGCGCCGGCGCGGGCGCAACCCCGCCGCCGCCGACCGCCCCGCCACCGCCTGGCGCTCCGCCCACGCCGCCGCCGACCACCCCGCCCGGGGCCTCCCCGCAACGTGCGCCGGCGCGCCGGCGTCCGAGCGCCGCGGCGATCGGGGTCGTGCTCGCCGCGGTGGTGGGCGCCGCCGTTGTGCTGATTCTGGCCGCCGGCGGTGACGGCGACGGTGGCGGCGGGCAGGAGACGGAAACGACGGGACAGCAGACGACCGAGACGCAGACCGACGACACCGAGACCCCGCTCGCGTTCGCGGCACCCGAGGCCTTCACGATCCCGCAGGGGAGCGACGGAATGGGCGCGGGCGGGGGCGCGGTCTGGATCGCCAACAAGGAAAACGATCAGCTGATCCCGGTGGACGAGGAGAGCGGCGAGGTAGGCGACCCCATCGCCGTCGGCGACGAGCCCGACTCGGTGGCCGTCGGGTTCGGCGCGGTCTGGGTAACGAACTCCAAGAGCAACACGGTGTCGAAGGTCGACCCCGACAGCCGCGAGGTCATCGATGAGATCGAGACCGGCGCAGGTCCCGAGGGCATCGTTGTCACCGACGACGCCGTCTGGGTGGCCGACCTGCTCGGCAACAGCGTCACGCGCATCTCACCGGATGACCTGGCGACGAGGACGAAGCCCGTCGGCGAGGGTCCGGTGCAGCTCGCGGTCACCGACAGCGGGAACCTCTGGGTGACGCTGAGCGAGGCGGACCGGGTGGTAGAGATCGACCCCTCGAGCGGAGACACGACGGGCAAGGGCGTGAACGTCCCCGGGCAGCCGCGCGGCATTGCCTTCGGCGACGGCAACCTCTGGGTCTCGGCCCTGCAGCAGGCGCGGCTGGCTCGGTTCGACCCGCAGACTCCATCCAAGGTGGAGCAGATAGCGGTGCCGCCCGGCCCACGCGAGGTTCGTTTCGGGTTGGGCGCCATTTGGGTCAACAGCTCGGGTTCCGGCCGCCTCACGGTGCTCGATCCCGCGACCCGCAAGCGCGTCGCGGGCTACCGCGTCGGCCTGGAGAACTACGGGCTCGCCGTCAGCGACAGCTTCGCCTGGTCTTCCAGCCTGCGCGCCGGCAGGCTGACCCGCGTCGCGCCCGAGTAGCGACTCAGGCACCGAATCCCGTTCAGGCGGCACCACCGCGCAGCTCCCCTTCGCGAGCGCGCCGCAGCGCCTCCCTGGTGGAGGTCGGCTTCACGTCGAAGAGCTCGTGGCCCGAGCGGTCGCTCACCACGGTCTCGACCGCAAGGCTCTCCACGAGCGGCTTCGCCACGCCGGCGTCGACCGGCGTGACCAGGCCGATCCAGTGGGAGGACAGGCGCGGTGAGAGCAGCGGTACCGGCAGCTGAGGCCGCCGGCGCACGCCGAGCACGTCGGCCATCATCGCGATCAGGTCGCCGTAGGTGACCACGTCCGGACCGCCGATCTGGATCTCCTTCCCCGCGGTCGGCGGGCGTTCGGCGGCCTGGACGAGATAGGCGAGCACGTCGTCGATTGCGATCGGCTGGGTGCGGTTCCGCAGCCAGGCAGGGGCGATCATCGCGGGCAGCCGCTCAACCAGGTGGCGGAGGATTTGGTAGCCCTCGCTGCCCGGGCCGATGACCATCCCGGCGCGAAAGTAGGTCAGCGGCGGGCCCTCGCGCCCGAGCACGGCCGCGGTTTCGGCGCGGCTGCGCAGGTGCTCGGAGCCGGGGTCGTCGCCGAGCCCGCCCAGGTAGACCAGCCGCCCGACGCCCTGCTCGCGGGCCATCGCGCCGAAGTTGGAGGCCGCGCTGCGCTCCCGCGCGGCGAAGCCCTTTCGCTCGCCGCCGCGCCCCATCGAATGCACCAGGTAGTAGGCGACGTCGACCCCCTCACCGGCGCCGCCTAGGCTGTCGGCGTCGAGCACGTCGCCCTCATGCAGCTCGAAGCCCTCGCGCTCGAGGGCCGCCGCGCGCGTGCGCGAGCGCACGAGGCAGCGCACCTCGTGACCGTGCCCGGCCAGGGCGGCCGCCAGGCCCCCGCCAATGAAGCCGGTCGCGCCTGAAACCAGCGCTTTCACGCTTCGAAGCTCACCTCTGAGGTACGCGCGGCGGCCCGCTGGGGGTCAGCGGCGGTCGACCGCCGGGCGAAAGACAGGCGGCGAATCTTCGACACGGGGACAAAGACCGCGGGGCGATGCGCTCGTACGGTGATCGACGGACTCTACGAGGAGGCAACTCACCCTATGGATCTTGTACTGGCAACCGCTGACGACCTCACACGGGCGGTCGACGGCACGCTCGGGGAGACGGTCACGACCAACACGATGTTCGTGTTCGTCGCCGCGGTTCTCGTGCTCTTCATGCAGGCGGGCTTCGCGATGCTCGAAATCGGCTTCTCGCGCGCGAAGAACGCCGGTACGGGCGTCGCGAAGATCCTCACCAACCTCTCGATCGCCGCGATTTGTTACTGGGCGGTCGGCTTCGCGTTCGCGTTCGGCAGCGCCGACGTGCTCGGCATCTCGAGCGCGATCATCGGCAGCAACGGGTTCTTCCTGCAATTCACCGGCAACGGACAGGAGGCCTTCCCCGTCATGGGGGTCTCCGACGCCACGGTCGAGGTCAAGTGGCTGTTCCAGTTCGCGTTCTGCGCGGTCTCCCTCGCGATCGTATGGGGCTCGACGCTCGAGCGCATCAAGTACAGCGCATACGTGATCTTCGCGATCGTCTTCGCCTCGATCATCTACCCGATCGGCTCGCACTGGGTCTTCGGCGGCGGCTGGCTGCAGATGGGCGACACAGGGCTGATGCCGACCGGCATGCAGGACTTCGCCGGTTCCACCGCGGTGCACTTGATCGGGGCCACCGGCGCGCTGACGGCGCTCCTCCTGCTCGGCCCCCGCAAGGGCAAGTACGGGCCCGACGGCAAGCCGCGGGCAATCCCCGGACACTCGATGCCGCTCGTCGGCCTGGGCACGATCATCCTGTTCGTCGGCTGGTTCGGTTTCAACCCGGGGTCGACGCTGGGAATCGGTGACACGCGCCTGGCCGAAGTGGCGGTCGTGACGCTGCTCGGCTGCGCCGGCGGTGTGATCGGCGCCTTCGCCGCGACCCAGATCAAGCAGAAGACGATCGACATCGGCATGGTGGCGAACGGCGCCATAGCCGGACTGGTGGCCATCACCGCGCCATCGGGCTACGTCGAGCTGTGGGCGGGGCCGATCATCGGCTTCGTCGCCGGCCTGATCGTCGTGTTCGGCGTGATCTGGATCGACAAGAAGATCGACGACCCGGTTGGCGCGACGTCGGCGCACGGCCTGGCGGGCATCTGGGGCACGCTCGCATGCGGGATCTTCACCGCGCCGCGTCTCGCCCAGTACAACGCCTTCGGCGACCCCGACGGCGGACTCGTCTACTCGGGCCAGTTCACGCAGCTGATCGCGCAGGCGGTTGGCGTACTCGTGGCCTTTGGCTTCGTGTTCGGGATGAGCTTTGCGACGTTTGCGCTCATCAAGGCCACGATTGGGCTGAGGGTCTCCGAGGAGGACGAGGAAGCCGGACTCGACATCGTCGAGCACGGCATGTACGGATACCCGGAGCAGTTCATCCCGCAGTCGGACTTCGGCGGCCCGGCCGGCGGTCCGCCCGAGGGCCCGGCGCACGCTCCAAACGGAGCCAGGATGCCGCAGCCCGGGGAGGTGACGGCATGAAGATGGTCGTCGCGTACATCCGCCACGAGGCGTTCGAGCCGATCCGCGCGGACCTGCTCGACGCCGGCTTCCCGAGCCTCTCGATCACCGAGGTCAAGGGCTCCGGCAGGCAGAAGGCGATCACCGAGCATTATCGCGGCTCGGAGCTCGCCGTCCACCTGCGCCCGAAGCTCAAGATCGAGTGCGTCGTCGAGTCCAAGGACGTCGGCGTGATCCGGGAGGTGATCCTCAGGCACGCGCGCACCGGCTCGGTCGGTGACGGCAAGATGTTCGTGCTGCCCGTGGAGGACGCTGTGCGGATCCGAACCGGCGAGGAGGGCGAGACAGTCCTCCAGGCCCACGACGGCGAGGTCAGCGTCAATGGCGGCGGTGCCTGAGCCCGCTGTCGTCCCCCCGACCCCGCGCGGCGCCCACCTGGAGATGGTGGGCGCCGTGCTGGTTGGGGAAGGGCTCGAGCGGGTGGCGGAGATCGCCTCCGCTCACGCCGGCGCGCCCGTGGCCGTGATCGTCCCGCGCCTCGGAGTTCCGCTGGAGGGCTGGGCCAAGTTCGAGCGCTACGTCGGCGCCCGGCTTGCCGGCTCGCGTCCGCAGCGCCCGGCGGAGGTGGTCGCCGAGGTGCCGATCTCCTCCGGCGGACGCGAGCTCGGAGCGGTCCTGCTGCTCGGCCAGGGCCGGGCAGACGCGGGCGAGTACCTCCACATGGCGGCAATCGCCGCCCTCACCGAGGTTGCGGTCGCCGAGGCCCGCGACGAGGCCGAGCAGAGCTTGCGCGGCTCGCTGATCGAGGAGCTGCTCACCCGTCCCGAGCTCGAGGAGACCGAGATCGTCCGGCGCGCCGCGCGCCTGGGTTTCGACCTGGCCGGCGGCTTCGTCGGCCTCTGCGCGAACCCGAATGGGCGCGGCCCGGGCCGGCTGATTGCCGCGCTCTCGGCCGAGTTGCCGGGCGCACTTGCGCAGACGCTGGACGGCAAGGTCTACGCGCTTCTGCCCGGACCGCCGGATCTGGTCCGGCGGACCGTGGCGCGGCTCGGGCGCCAGACCGAGATCGGGATCTCGTCCTACCGCAGCGGAGCGGGCGACGCGCGCCGCGCGCTCGAGGAGGCCGAGCTGGTGCTCGGCGTGACGGCCGCGGGCGGTGGCCCACCGGGGGCGGAGATCGGCGAGGGCACCTACCGCCTGCTGTTTCGCGTTCTCGTCAGCCATCCGAGCGAGGTACGCAGCTTCTTCGAGGACACGGTCGCGCCGATCGTCCGCTACGACGAGCAGTACGCCACCCACCTGCTCGCCACTCTCGACTCCTACCTGGCCAACAACTGCAACATGAACGCCACGGCGCAGGCCATCCACGCCCACCGCCACACGGTCGGCTACCGCCTAGAGCGCGTGAAGGAGCTGACCGCGTTGGACCCGCTGCGCAGCGAGGATCGCGAGCGGCTCAGCCTCGGGCTGAAGGCCTACCGGATCATCGGGCCGTCGCTGCCGCGCTGAGCGCCGGGGTGCTCCACGGCGCTCAGTCCGAGTCCGGCGCCCAGGCCGTGTCGACGGCGCGGCGGTCCTTTGGCAGCGCGTCGATCCGTGCGCGCTCATCCGCGGTCAGCTCGAAGTCGAACACGTCGAGGTTCTCGCGGCGGCGCTCGGCGCTCGCCGACTTGGGCACCGCCGACACCCGCGGCTGCTCGATCAACCAGCGCAGGGCCACCTGGGCCGGGCTCTTGCCGTGTGCCTCGGCGATCGCGCGAATCACGGGCTCCTCGCCGACCCGGCCGGAGCCGAGCGGCCGATAGGCGGTCAGCTCCACATCGCGCTCGGCGCACACCGCCAGCACCGCCTCCTGGCCGATGAAGGCGTGGTACTCGACCTGGTTGACGATCACCGGCGCCAGGTCGATCGCTTCGCCAAACAGGCCGGAAGGGAAGTTGGACACGCCGATCTCGCGCGTTCTGCCCTCGTCGCGCAGGCTCGTCATGGCCTCCATCGTCGCGGCCAGCGGCACGTCGGGGTTCGGCCAGTGGATCAGGAGGAGGTCGACGTAGTCGGTGGTGAGGCGGCGGAGCGAGCCCTCGAGCGAGGCGCGCAGACGCTCGGGCTCGAGCTCGTCGTACCAGACCTTCGTGGTCAGCCAGACCTCGGAGCGGTCGACGCTCCCGGCCCGCACCCCGCGTCCGACCTCCTCCTCGTTCCCGTACATCGCGGCGGTGTCGACGTGTCGGTAGCCGGCGGCCAGAGCGTCGGCCACGCCGTGCTCGCACTCCCGCCCGTTCAAGCGCCAGGTCCCGTATCCGATTGAGGGCAGTCGCTGCCCATCCGGCCGAGCAGGATGCTTGCGCCCGGCGGGGATCACAGCGCGTCGAGCACAGCGTCGAGCACCCGCCCCGCGCCGAAGCGCACCACGTCATCGGTCACCAGGCCAGTTTCGGCCTGGGCCGCCGCGATCGCGTCGCGCGCCTGCTCGTCGCCGTCTAGATCGGCGGTGTTGAGCGCGATCGCCGCCACCTTGGTGGGTCGCACCCGGCGCGCGACGCCCTCGTAGGCTGCGATCAGCTCGGGCAGCGGCGGAATCGGCAGGCCGGGGTAGTTGCGCACCGCGCTCGCCCCCGCCTTATGGACGAGCACGAGCAGGTCCGGCGCCGAGCCGTGAAGCAGGCCGAGCGTGACGCCCGAGTAGGCGGGGTGAAAGAGCGCGCCCTGGCCCTCGACGAAGAGCAGGTCGCCGCGCTCGGCGCCCTCGTGCACGAGGCGCTCGCCGGCGCCGGCGACGTAGTCGGCGATGACGTGATCGACCGCGATGCCCCAGCCGGCGATGGCCACCCCGGTCTGCCCGGTAGGCACGTAGACCGAGCGCCGGCCGCGCTCGCGCGCCAGGCGGTCGAGCTCGAGCGTGACCACCTTCTTGCCGATGACCGTGTCCGAGCCGACGCTGTGGACCACCTTCACATAGCCCGGACGGCTATAGGGACCCTCCGGGACCGTGAGATCGGAGGGAACCGCGCGCAGGTCGCGCAGGGCCACTCCGGCGCGGCTGGCGCGCCGGCGCAGCTCCGGGTCCTCGGAGAGCTGGGTGTGGAGCCCCGCCTCGAGATGGAGGCCGGAGCCGATCGCTTCGACGAGCATGGCCCGCCAGGCCGGATCGAGCTTGCCGCCCGTCGGTGCGACTCCCACCAGCACCGTGGTCGCGCCGCGGTCGAGGGCCTCGCGCAGGGTCGCGACGATCGGCACGGGATGCAGGCTGAAGGGAACGACCTCGTCGGTCGTACGGCCCGCCTGGGTCGAGTCGATGACGGCGACCACCTCGCGGGTCCCGTAGCGGATCACCCCATGCGCTGTCTTGCCGTTGTGCTTGGCAAAGAGGCCTTCGGCGAAGATCGCAAGCCTCTCGTCGCTCACGCGGCCGGCTCCACGCCAAGCCCGGGCGCATCGGCGGGGAGGACTCGCCCATCCACCAGTTCGAGCCCGGTGAAGGGCTCGTCAGCCAGCAGCAGATGGCCGTCCAGGTCGACCCAGTCCGCGAGCGAGGCGATCTGCGCCGCCGGCGCGATCCCGAGCTGCGACTCGATCATGCAGCCGAGCATGACGCGCAGGCCGAGCGCACGCGCGGCGTGCACCATGCGGACGGCCTCGCGCAGGCCGCCGGACTTGGCGAGCTTGATGTTGATCCCATCGGCATATTCGGCTGCGGCGGCGACGTCGCCCAGGTCGTGGCAGCCCTCGTCGACTATCACGGGCGGCCGCGGCTGGGTTTCGCGCAGGGCGCGGAAGCTTTCCAGGTCGGCGGCGGGGAACGGCTGCTCGACGAGCTCGACATCCAGCTCCACCAGGGCGGGCAGCAGCTCGCGCGCCGATTCGAGCGTCCAGCCCTCGTTGGCGTCTACGCGCATCGGGGCGCCGGTCTCGGCGCGGACGGCCTCCAGCCGGACGAGGTCCTCGGCCCCGCCCACCTTGACCTTCAACGCCCGGAACTCGCGCGCCCGCCGCGCCCGCCCGCGCGTGCCCTCGAGCGAGTCGATCCCGATCGTGTAGGAGGTCACCGGCGTGGCCTCGCGCGAGAGCCCGAGCAGGCGCCAGACCGGCACGCCAAGCTTGCGCCCGACCCAGTCGTGGAGGGCGCCATCGAGCGCGCAGCGCCCGGCTGCGTCGTCGTCGGCACCGCCGGCCAGCGCGGCTTCAAGTGCGAACGGATCGTCGGGCGGCTCGACTCGTTCGAGGAACGCGAGCGCCGATTCCGCCGTCTCGCCGCGGTAGTAGATGGGGGCGGCTTCGCCGCGCCCGATCACCCCGTCGTCCTCCACCTCGACCGAGACCACGCGCTGCTCCGTGCGCGACCCGCGCGCGATTCCGAAGCGCTCGGCCAGGCGCAGCGTGACGATCGAGGCGCGGAGCTCCACTTGCGCTGACGCTACAGAGGGGAAGTGTTAAGGGGTCGAAGCCCTTAACTTCGTGGCATGAGCGCCGGGCTCTGCGACTCCTGTCGCCACCAGAAGCTGATTCGCAACACACGTGGCAGCGTGTTCTCGCTGTGTGAGCGCTCAAAGACCGACGAGCGCTACCCGAAGTACCCGCGCCTGCCGGTCGAACGCTGCCCGGGCTTCGAGCGCACCGAGCCGGTCACGGCTCCTCCCCCTCGATGACCACGGCCTTGCCGTCCTCGCCCACGATTACGACGGTGTTGCCGTCCTTTGCCACACGCACCTCCGGGATGTCGTCGGACACGGTGCCCGTGAAGCTGCCCTCGGTGGGCTCGCCGCCCTCCACGGCGACCGCCCGCGCCTTTCCGTCGAGCCCCGCGGCCACGCGGTAGCTGATCTCGTAGTCGCCCGCTCTGACCGCGGTCACAGACCAGCTGAAGGTGCGCTCCTTGCCCGGCTCGAGCGGGCCGCAGGCCCACGTGTTCAGGTAGGCCGTGTCGCAGCCGAGCGGCGTTGCGTCCTTGGCCTCCGGGAAGCCGCCGATCTCGCGCGGCACGCCGTTGGCCACGAACTGGGGGCGCTCGGGGTCGGCCAGATCGGGGTCCTCCTTGCGGTAATTGAAGCCCGTGACGGTCACCGCGACGTTGGGCACGACCTCGTCGCCCGCGTTTCGCACCGTGATGACGAGGTTGGAGCGCTGCGCCAGCCGCTGCTCTTTGGGGAAGCTCGCCCGGGTGACCTCCACCGCGAAGTCGCCCTCGGGCTCGTTGTCGTCCTGGCGCTCGCCGCCACCGCAACCCGCAAGCACGGCGAGGCATGCCAGGACGAGCACTCCGTGCCTCCTCCTCGCCTCCAAAGCTTGGCGAACATACCACCGGCCCGAGGCTGTGGCGGCCTTTATCGACATGGCATAGGCTTCGGCCGAGGACGTGATGCGGGGGAAATCGACTGTTTCCCCGCCGGGGAGGAAATTCTGTAGTGGTCCGAAGCGCAGCTGATCGGGTCTTCCTGCCGACCAAGAACCTGCTCGAGCAGGTGGGCGACATGGTGATCCTCACAGGTAAGACGCTCGTGAGCGCCCTGCGCCCGCCGTATCCGTACGGCACGGAGTTCGTACAGCAGTTCCTCTTCATGCTGCGCCTCTGCTGGTTGCCCCTGACGATCTCCACGATCGCGTTCGGGTACGGCGCCCCGGGGCTTCAGGCGGGGAACTTCCTGGTGCTCTTCGGCGCGATCGACCGCCTCGGGGGGTTCTTCGTGCTCGCCTCGATCCGCGAGTTCTCCCCCACTGTGACGGCGATCATCATCGCCGGCGTCGGCGGTACGGCGATCACGGCCGACCTCGGCGCCCGCAAGATCCGCGAGGAGCTCGACGCCCTTCAGGTGCTCGGCGTCGACCCGATCAAGAACCTCGTCGTGCCGCGCTTTCTGGCCCTCATGGTGGTGACGGGCCTGTTCAACATCTACGCGCTGATCTTCGGCATCTTCGGCGGCGTGCTGGCGACGCTCACCTTCGACGCCCCGCTCGGACCGTTCTTCGCCACCCTGCTCAACAACGCCTCGACCACGGACCTCTGGGGGTCGGTCGTCAAAACCACCCTGTTCGGGGCCATCATCGCGATCGTCTCCTGCTACAAGGGGATGACGGCCTCGGGTGGCGCCGAGGGGGTGGGGCGGGCCGTGAACCAGGGCGTGGTGATCGAGTTCCTCGGCATCTTCGCGTTCAACTACGTCTTCACGCAGACGCTCTTGGCCACGCACCCTGAGATCTCGGTGATCAAGTGAGATCGAACGCTCGCACGCGCCGCGTGCTCACTATCTAATGGGAAGGACGTGGCTTTCGGTTCCCAAGGACTGGATCGCCTCATTCGGCGATATCGCCAAGTTCTCGGCGCGGGTGGTCGCGGACGTCTTCAACGGACGCGTGTTCCACTTCTTTGGGGAGGCGCTGCGCCAGGCCGGGATCCTGATCCTGGGCTCGGCGCTGGTGATCTGGGGGCTCGCGTTCATCCTCGGCCTCCAATGCGGCATCGAGGGCGCCTACTTCAACCGATCGGTGGGAACGCCGGCCTACGCCGGGGTGTTCAGCGCCTGGTGTGACCTGCGCGAGATCATGCCCTACGCCTTCGGTTACATGATGTCGGCGAAGGTCGGCACCGGCCTGGTGGCGGAGATCGGCGCGATGCGGATCTCCGACGAGATCGACGCGCTCGAGGTGATGGGCATCAACTCGCTCGTGGTCCTGTGCGCCACCAGGCTGCTGGCCGCCTGGCTCGTGCTGCCGTTCCTGTACATCTCGGCAGTCGGGGCCGGCTTCTTCGCCTCCTACCTGGCGGTCGTGCAGCAGATCGGGGAGGTCTCCTCAGGCGGGTTCTTCTTGATCTTCTGGATGTTCCAGAACCCTCCAGACCTGATCTACAGCCTGATCAAGGGCATGGCGATGGCTACGGTGATCGTACTGGTGGGCTGTTACTACGGTTACAACGCCGGCGGTGGACCGGTTGGAGTGGGCACGGCCACGGCGAAGTCGATGGTCTTGAACACGGTGATGGTCCACCTCGTCGGCATGGTGGGCACCCAGATCTTCTGGGGCTCGAACCCAAGAGCACCGATAGGCGGGTAGGGGAGGACATGGAGCGCACACACGAAGAGGGGGAGCGGCCGCTCGAGCCCCAGGACTGGGAGGAGCGTCGCGGCGAGGGCCAGCAGGAGCCCCATGCCGAACCGTCCGACCAGGCCCCGCCGGCGCCGGACGCGCCGCCGGCCCCGGCTGCGCCCGCCGCACCCGTCGGCACGGGCGAGATGACCCACGTGCGCGGCTCACAGGAGGAGGCCGACGAGTACAAGTGGCACACGGGCCGCGCGCGCGAGCACGGGGGCAACGACGCCGTCGAGTTCATCGACGTGGTCAAGGCCTTCGGCCGCAACCGCGTGCTGAACGGCCTGAACCTCGGCCTGCCCGACAACGAGATCTCGATGATCCTCGGTCCCTCGGGCACCGGCAAGTCGGTCTGCATCAAGCACATGGTCGGGCTGCTCTACCCGGACGAGGGCGACGTGCTCGTCCACGGCGAGTCGGTGCCCGACATGGCGGACGAGGACCTGTTCGAGATGCGCAAGAAGTTCGGAGTCCTGTTCCAGGACGGCGCCCTCTTCGGGTCGATGAACGTCTTCGACAACACGGCGTTCCCGCTGCGCCAGCACACCGACAAGGGCGAGGACGAGATACGCGAGATCGTGGACCGGCGCCTGGCGGAGGTTGGGCTGACGGTGGCGGCCGACAAGATGCCGAACGAGCTGTCGGGCGGCATGCGCAAGCGCGCGGGTTTCGCTCGCGCGCTCGTCCTGGATCCAGGGATCGTGCTCTTCGACGAGCCCGACTCCGGGCTCGATCCGGTGCGCACCGCCCTACTGTGCGAGCTCATCATGGAGATTCACCAGGAAAACGGCGGCGCGTACTGCGTCATCACGCACGACATCATGTCCGCGCGCCGGGTGGCCGACTACATCGCGATCCTCTGGAAGGGCCGGATCGTCGAATCAGGCCCAGCCAGCGAGCTCTTCAACTCAGACAATCAATTCGTGAGGCAGTTCCTTTCCGGCGAGGCGCAGGGGCCGCTGGGGATGGAATAGCCGCCGGTCGACTGACCGCTATTGGACTCAAGAGAAGCTAGAGAGGACGGGACTCGCGAACCGCTCACAGATGAGCGGCCGCCGGAGGCTGCTCCTGGGTTTCGGGAGCCGATCGCCGACGAACGCGGCTCGACCGTAGCGCGCGTGATCGCCGTGGCGGCGCTCGTCACCGCCGTGGCGCTGATCGCGCTTGCCATGTTCGGCGACGGCGAGACCTACAAGGTCAAGGCGGTCTTCCAGAACGCAGGCCAGCTGGTCCCGGGCGCTCAGGTCCGCGTCGGCGGCACGCCGATCGGAACGATCACGGCCATCGAGCTCGACGACAGCTCCCAGGCGGTCGTCTCGATGGAGATCAACGAGGAGCTCGCGCCCCTGCACACGGGCACCCAGGCGACCATTCGCTCGACCTCGTTGTCGGCCATCGCCAACCGCTATGTCTCGATCCAGCCCGGGCCCAACAACGCCGAGGAGATCGACGACGGCGGTCGGATCGAGGCGGACGACACCACCGCGCCGGTCGACCTCGACGTCCTGTTCAACACGCTCGACGCGGATACCCGCGAGGGACTGCGCAACTTCGTCCGCGGCCAGGCCGATTGGTATGCCGGGCGTTCCCAGGAAGCCGCCGAGAGCACCAAGTACGTCGCTCCGTTCTTCGTCTCGACCACCGACCTGACCCGTGAGCTCGCGCTCGACGATGCGCTGCTCTCGCGCTTCGTCAAGGACACCTCGGCCACGATGGGGGCGATCGCCGAGCGCCGCGACGACCTCGCCGGCCTCGTGACCAACACGAGCACCACGGCGGATGCGATCGCCGACGAGAACGTGGCCCTTACTCGCGCCCTCGAGCTGCTGCCGGGCACGCTCCGCAAGGCCAACACCACCTTCGTCAACCTGCGCTCCACGCTCGACGACCTCGACGTGCTGGTCAACGAGTCCAAGCCCGCCACGCGTGAGCTCGCGCCCTTCTTCCGCCGGCTCCGCCCGCTCGTGCGCGACGCCATCCCGACCGTCGCCGACCTGCGCACGCTCATTCGCCGGCCCGGGCCCGACAACGACTTGATCGACCTCACGGCCAAGCAGCCGAGTCTGGCCAAGCTCACGGCGTCCGTCTTCCCGCGCGCCGTCCGTACGCTCGACCGGGCACAGCCGGTGATCGACTATGGGCGCGCCTACACGCCCGACTTCGCTGCCTGGTTCACCAAGTTCGGCCAGCTCGCCGCCCTCTACGACGCCAACGGCCACTACGCGCGTGTGCACCCGACGTTCTTCCCCGCCGAGCTCGACCCGACGGGCGCGCTCGTCTCCCACCCGCCGATCGAGCGCCTGGATGGCCTCGACCTCGGCAATCTCAACCGCTGTCCCGGCGGGGCCACCCAGGCCTCATCCGACGGCTCGAGCCCGCGCGCAGTGTCCGGCTGCGACCCCGCCGACAACCCGGCCGGCCCATGAGGCGGCTCGTCTACATCGCTCTGTTCGTGGCGATCGCGCCGTGGATCGTGATCGGCATCGTGCGCGAGGCGACAGACGACGACACCAAGGACCACTACTTCGTGCGCGCGGTCTTCGACAACGCGTCCACGCTCGTGGCGGGCGAGGACGTGAAGGTCGCGGGGGTGCCCGTCGGAGTGGTGTCCGAGATGGACGTGACCGAGGAGAACAAGGCCGCGGTCACGCTGCGGATCGACGACGAGGCGTTCACCCCGTTCAAGCAGGACGCGAGTTGCGTGATCCGGCTGCAGGGCCTGATCGGCGAGCGCTTCGTGGAGTGTGAGCCGGGCACGACAGACGCCGAGGAGCTCGACACGATCGACGACGGTGACGGCGAGGGCGAGTACCTGTTGCCGGTTGAGAGTACGAGTTCGCCGGTCGACCTGGATCTGGTCAACAACGTGATGCGCCGTCCCTACCGCGAGCGCTTCGCGATCCTGCTCAGCGAGCTCGGCACGGGCCTTGCCGGCCGCGGCGAGGAGCTCAACGAGGTCATCCACCGGGCCAACCCCGCGCTGCAGGAGACCGAGGACGTGGTCCTGATCCTGGCCCGCCAGAACCGCCAGTTGGCACGGCTCGCCCGCGACTCGGACGAGGCACTCGGGCCGCTCACGCGCGAGCGCCGGCGCGTGTCCAACTGGATCGTCACCGCGAACGAGACCGGCGAGGCCTCGGCCGAGCGGCGCGAGGACATCCGCCGCGGCATCAACCTTTTGCCCTCCTTCCTGCGCGAGCTGCGCCCGCTGATGCGCGATCTCGAGGGCTTCGCCGACGACGCCACGCCGGTCGTCAGCGACCTCAACACCGCGGCGTCGGCGCTGGGGCGCCTGATCAAGGCGCAGGGCGAGCTGGCCGACGCCGGGCGCGTGAGCTTCCCCAGCCTCGGCGACGCGCTGGAGCGCGGCCGCCCGGCGCTGATCCGGGCGCGGCCGCTGATCCGCAACCTCGGGCGCTTCGCCAAGGACATCAAGCCCGCGTCGTCGGACCTCGACTCGCTTACGAAGAGCATCGACCGCACCGGCGGTGTGGAGCGCATCGCGGACCTGATCTTCTATCTCGGCCTCTCGAGCAACGGCTTCGACGCCGTCGGCCACTACCTGCGCGCCGGCCTGGTCACCAACACCTGCTCGGGCTACTTCCTCGAGATCTCGGGCGGCTGCCGGTCCACCTTCTTCGATCCCGACACAGAACCGGCGTCGGCGTCGCTCGAGTCGCGCAACGCGCCGGAGCCCGAGAGCGACAGCGGCGGCAGCGTGGCGCCCACCGGCGAGCTGCTCAGCGGCCTGCTCGGCGAAGGCGCCACGCCCGAGCAGGTGCGGGAGCGCGACCGCAACCTGGGTCGCCTGCGTGATCAGGCCCAGGGCCGCTCGCCCGCGCTGCCGCCTGAGGAGCCGGCGCTCGAGTACCTGCTGGGAGGCGACGAGTGAGCCCGCGTCGCGGCGCCGGCGCCGCCCTCACCGCGAGCCCCGTGCTCGTCGGAGCCGTGACCGTGCTGGTGACGATCGTCGCGGTCTTCCTCTCCTACAACGCGAACTCGGGCTTGCCGTTCGTGCCGACCTACGACATCAAGGTGAACGTGCCGAACGCCGCGCAGCTGGTCGAGGGGTTCGAGGTCCGGATCGGTGGCGCGCGTGTGGGCGCGATCTCCACGATCGAGCCCAAGCGGCGCGAGGACGGCAGCACCTACGCCGTGCTCACCCTGAACCTGGACAAGGAGGTCGAGCCGGTAGCCGAGGACACGACCCTGGTGATCCGCCCGCGCTCGTCACTGGGACTCAAGTATCTCGAGATGGTGCCCGGCGAAAGCGAGAATGGCCTCCAGCCGGGGGCGACGATCCCGCTGGCGGCGTCGACACCGGCCCCGGTGGAGCTCGACGAGTTCCTCAACATGTTCGACGAGCCCGCCCGGACCGGCTCACGTCAGAACCTGCAGGGCTTGGGAACGGGGTTCGCGGGCCGCGGCCAGGACCTCAACGAGGCGATCGGGGCGCTGAACCCGCTGGTCGAGGACCTGGAGCCGGTGGCGCGCAATCTCTCCTCGTCCCAAACGCAGCTCGGCCGCTTCTTCCGCGAGCTGGGTGACGCCGCCGGCGAGGCGGCGCCGGTGGCCGAGGAACAGGCCGCGCTGTTCGTCAACCTGGACATCACCTTCACGGCGCTGGCGGGGATCGCGCGGCCGTACCTCCAGGAGACGATCAGCGAAGGGCCGCCCAGCGAGCAGGTGGCGATCGAGGACTTCCCCAAGCAGCGGCCGTTCCTGCGAAACAACGCGGCCCTCTTCCGCGAGCTCGCCCCGGGCGTGGCCACGTTGCCGGCCTCGGCCCCGGTCCTGGCGGACGCCTTCGAGGCCGGCGCCGACGTGCTGCCGCGCACCGTGCAGCTCAACGAGGACACCGCCGACGTGTTCGAGGCACTGGCCGAGTTCTCCGAGGACCCGCTGGTGGAGCGGGGGATCGACCAGCTCGCCCGCCTGGCGTCCTCGCTGCGCCCGACTCTGCACTTCCTCGTGCCCGTGCAGACCACCTGCAACTACGTGACGCTCTTTTTCCGCAACGCCGCAAGCCTGCTCTCCGACGGCGACTCGAACGGCACCTTCCAGCGCTTCATGATCGTGGACCCGCCAGAGGGCCCGAACGGGGAGGGCGGGCCGTCGGCGGCGCCGGCTAACGGGCCGACGCGCCAGAACCACGTCCACAACAACCCCTACCCGAACACCGCCGCCCCGGGCCAGACGCGCGAATGCGAGGCGGGCAACGAGCGCTATGCGGCCGGGCAGACCGTGATCGGCAACCCGCCCGGCAACCAGGGCACCGCCACCAGCGGGCAGGACGCCGATGACGCGAGCGCGGGAGTGGCCCCATGACGCGGGCCGGGCGCGGCGGCCGCTTCACCCCCGTGCAGGTGGGCCTGATCGCGCTCGTGGTCCTCGTGATCTGCGTGTTCGTGGCCTTCACCAAGGACGTCCCCTTCACGAGCGCGTTCGAGGTGAGTGCGGTGTTCAAGAACGCACCGCCGATCGCGAAGGGGACGGCTGTGCGGATCGCCGGCGTGGACGTCGGAAAGGTGTCCGACGTCGAGGCGGTCGGCGGGGACTCGCCCGCCGTCAAGGTCACCATGAAGCTCGAGGACGAGGCGCTCCCGCTCCACGAGGACACGGTCATCAAGGCGCGCCCGCGAATCTTCTTCGAGGGCAACCTGTTCCTCGACGTGCGGCCCGGCACACCGGGCACCGAGGTGGTCGACAGCGGGCACACCTTCCCGGTCAGCCAGACCTCGGCACCTGTCCAGATCGACCAGGTGCTCGGCACGCTCAACACCGACACCCGCAAGGACCTCCAGAAGCTGCTGATCGGCTATGGCGAGGCCCTGAACGGCACGCCGGAGGAGGGAGAGGACGACGACCAGGATTCCTTGACCGTCGACGAGACCGCCGGCGAGTCGCTCAACGACTCGCTCGAGTACTCGGCGGACGCGTTGCGAGGCGGGGCAGTGGTAAACGACGCCATCCTCGGCACCGAGCTGCACGACCTCTCCAAGCTGGTCGGCAGCCAACAGAAGGTCATGGCGGCGCTCTCGAACAACGAGGGGTCGCTCAAGGGGCTCATCACCAACTTCAACATCACGATGGGCGCCCTGGCCGCCGAGCAGGACAACCTGCGCGAGACCGTCCGCCTGCTCCCCGAGGTCCTCGACGCCGCGCAGCCCGCGCTCGACAACCTGAACGCCGCCTTCCCCTCCACGCGCGCCTGGGCCCTCGAGATGGTGCCCGGCGTGCGCGAGACGCCGGCCACGATCGATGCGGCGTTCCCCTGGATCAGGCAGACGAGCGCGCTGCTGACAAAGGCGGAGCTGCGCGGGCTCGTGGACGACCTCAGCCCGGCGGTGGACGACCTCGCTCGGTTCATCAACGGCCAGCTAGAGCTGCTGCCGGCGATCGACCTATTCAACCGCTGCATGTACGAGGTCGTGCTGCCCACGGGCGAGCAGGTGATCGAGGACGGCAACCTCTCGACCGGGATCGAGAACTACAAGGAGTTCTGGCAGGACATGGTCGGCCTCGCCGGCGAGTCGCAGAACTTCGACGGCAACGGCTCCTACACACGCTTCATGGCCGGCGGCGGCGGCTTCCCCGTGGCCACCGGAAACGTGGGCCGCGGCGGTCCGATGTACGCCAACGCCACCGCGGCGCCGCTCGGCACGCGGCCCGCCCGCTCGCCCAAGGCTCCCTACAAGCCGAAGTTCGACTGCCACCGCAACGATCCCCCGGACCTGAACGCCGCGCGCATCGGGGGCGGCCCGTGATCCGGCAGATCAAGAAGCAGGCGCCGGTGTTCGTGGCGATCGTCTTCCTGTTCGCCGGGGCGCTCGCGGTCGGCGCCTACATCCTGTCGCACCAGCGCTTCTACCTTCCCGCGTGGGTGCCGCTGATCGGCACCGATTTCTACGTGGTCGAGGCGGAGATGTCCAGCGGGCAGGCCGTGGTGCCCGGCCAGGGCCAGACGGTGAACATCGCGGGGGTCAAGGTCGGCGAGGTCGGCGCGGTCACGCTCGAGGACGGCAAGGCCGTGATCGACATGCAGATCAAGCCCCAGTTCGCCCCGATCTATCGCAACGCCACGATCCTGCTGCGCCCGAAGACCGGCCTCAAGGACATGTTCCTCGCTCTTGATCCGGGTACGCCCAACGCCGGCGACCTGCCCGAGGGCGGTCGCGTGCGCGTGGCCAGAACGCTGCAGGACATAAACGCCGACGAGGTGCTCGCGCAGCTCGATGCCGATACGCGCGCCTACCTGCAGGTGCTCCTGAACGCCGGCGGCGAGGCCTTCACCGACGAGAACGAGACGGTAACGGTGGACGAGACCGAGACCGAGACCGAGACGGAGAACGTCGAGGTCGAGACCACCCAGACCGCGTCGCAGGACCTGCGCGAGACGCTCAAGCGCTTCGAGCCGCTGTCGCGCAATGGCCGCCGGATCACGAACCAGCTCGCGAAGCGCCGCAGCAACCTCAAGCGCGTGATCCACAACTTCCAGCTGCTCTCGACCGAGCTCGCCCGAAAGGACAGCCAGCTCGCCGCGCTGGTGGACTCGGCCAACGCCAACTTCGAGGCACTGGCCTCCGAAGAGGCCAGCCTGCGCGAGGCGCTCCAGCTCTTCCCGCCGGCGCTGACACAGACCGAGAGCGCGCTCCGGCAGACCGGCGCACTGGCCGCGGAGCTCGGCCCTGCGCTCGAGCGCCTGCGCCCCTTCGCTCGCGAGCTCGCCCCGGCGCTGCGCCGCACGCGTCCCTTCCTTCGTGAGACCACGCCGATCATCCGCGACCAGATCCGGCCCTTCGCGCGCGACGTCCAGCCGACCGTGCGCGACCTGCGCCGCACGGCTGAGGACCTGGCGCCCGTCCCGCCGCGACTGACCCGCAGTTTCGGCGTCCTCAACAAGCTCTTCAACGAGCTCGCCTACGAGCCGCCCGGCGAGGGCGACTCCTATCTCTTCTGGGCGTCCTGGGGCACCCACGCCGGCACCTCGATGTTCACGGCCCAGGACGCGCACGGGCCGATCCGGCGCGGCGTTGTCTTGATCAACTGCCCGACCTACCCGGTGCTGCGCGGCATCGTCGCCTCCAGCCCGCGGCTCGGCATGCTCACGCGGCTGGTCAGGCCCGCGTCCGAGACCGAGAAGTGCCCGGGGAACTTCGTGCCGCCCGGCCAGCTGCCGCTGGGGGACAACCCGTGATCAAGCAATCCCCGGGCGTCGGCCGGATCCTGACGATGGTCGCCTTCGCGCTCTCGTGCTTCGGCATCCTCATCTTCCTCTGGCTCAACTTCGGCGGCTCGGTGCCGCTGCGGCCCGAGGGCTACCGGATCACCGTCAACTTCCCCGAGGCCACCCAGCTCGCCAACGAGGCCGACGTGCGCATCTCCGGCGTCCGCGTCGGGCGTGTCAAGAGCGTGGAGCCCGACGAGCGGAGCGGCCTGACCGCCGCGGAGCTCGAGATCGAGGCTCGCTACGCGCCGCTGCCGAAGGACACGCGCGCGATTCTGCGCCAGAAGTCGCTCCTGGGCGAAACCTACGTCGAGCTGTCGCCCGGCACGACCACCAACGACGCCGCCGCCCAATCGTCGGGCGACAAGGACCCGGACGGCGCGGAGATCGCAGACGGCGGGAAGCTCCGCGACGGCCAGGTCTCGGAGACGGTTGAGCTCGACGAGATCCTGCGCACCTTCGACCCCGAGACGCGCAGGCGCTTCTCGGTCTGGCTCGATCAGCAGGGCCGCGCCGTCGAGGACGGGGGCGCTTCGATCAACGCCGCCCTGGCCACGCTGACGCCGTTCGCCGAGGAGACCGACGACGTGCTCGACGTGCTGCGCGCGCAGAGCACGGCCACGAGGGGCTTCATCCGCGACACCGGTGTGGTCTTCGGCGCCCTCACCGAGCGCCAGGGCCAGCTGCGCGACCTGATCGTAAACTCAAACCGGCTCTGGGAGACGCTCGCGCAGCGCGATGCCGAGCTGGCCGACACGTTCCGCGTCCTTCCCACCTTCCTGCGCGAAGGGCGTACCACGACGCGTCGCCTGACCCGCTTCGCGGCGAACACCAACCCGCTGATCGACCAGCTGCGCCCGGCCGCGCGCGAGCTGTCGCCCACGCTGATCGACCTCGATGCGCTCGCCCCCGACCTCAAGGCGTTCTTCTCCGACCTCGACCCGCTCGTCCGCGTGGCCCGCCGCGGCCTGCCGGCAACCGAGCAGGTGCTCGACAACACGAAGCCGGTGGTCAGGCGCCTCGATCCCTTCCTGCGCAGCCTCACGCCGATCCTCGATTACGTCGGGCTCTACCGCCGGGAACTGGCGGCGTTCTTCGCCAATGACTCCGCCGTTACGCAGTTCAGCCAGCCCGACTTCGCGCAGACGGGAGTGCTCCACGTGCTGCGCACGACCAACCCCACCAACCCGGAGATGCTGGGCGTCTATCCGAACCGCATCTCCTCCAACCGGTCGAATCCCTATCCCGAGCCGGGCGCCTACGACAAGCTGCGCACCGAAGGCCACCTCGAGGTCTTCAACAGCGAGCTCTGCACGGCAAACCCCGTGCCGGCCCCGCCGGCGCCCTCCGATCCCTGGCTGCCGGCCGATCTGCAGGCGCTGATCGTGCGCTTCGTGTACGGCGGACCGGAGAATGCCGACGACGCCGCGGTCCCGTGCGACCAGCAGGCGCCGCTAGGGCGGGTGGCCGAGCCGCCGCAGGGCGGGCGCTATCCGCAGCTGCAGCCCCTTCCGTAGTGCGCGAGGGCGCGGGCTCGGCCCGCGCCGGAGCGTTTCTATGGTGGCGCGAGGCGCCGGAGCCTTTCGCTTAGGAAACGCTTCAAAACCCTCTTCTAAGCTCCCCGTGTGAGAGAGGGGGTCCTGTTTGCGCGGGTGGTCGGGGCGGTTGCGCGCCACCCGCTGCCAGTGCTCGCCGTCACCTTGCTGCTGGCGCTGGGCGGCGCGGGGCTGGCACTGCGCCTCGAGCCGAGCGTCGGCACCGAGACGCTCGTCGACCGCGGCTCGGAGACCTTCGAGGCGACTCAGCGTTTCAGGGACGACTTCGGGGACGAGGCCGTCCTGGTGCTGGTCCGGGGCGAGTTGACGCGCACCGTGCTCACCGAGGACCTGGGCCGGGTGCTCGCGCTCGAGGGCTGCCTGTCGGGCAACGTGCCCGACAACAAGAAGGGGCTCGGCAACCTGCCACCCGTGTGCCGCGAGATCGCCGAGCTCGACGCCGCCAAGGTCGTGTTCGGCCCGGCGACGTTCATCAACACGTCGGTCAACCTGATCGGCGCGGAGCTCGCGGGGCGCCAGAAGGCAAACCAGCGCCAGGCGCAGGCGGCGGCCGAGGCCGCTCGCAAGCTGTCGAGGCGCCGCGGCGACCCGCCCGCCGAGCAGGAGCGCCTGGCAAGCGCGGCCTTCTCTGCGGTGACCGCACAGTTCACACAGCAGGTCTTCCAAACCGCCCTGCGCTTCGGCATCACAGGGATCCCGCGCTTGGACGACCCCGACTTCGTCTCGCGGCTCGTATTCGCCTCGGGCGAGGTCGGGGTGCCGAAGTCGCGCTTCGCGTACCTGTTCCCCTCGGAGAACGCCGCGATGATCACGATCCGGCTCAAGCCCGGGCTCTCCGACGCGCAGCGCCGACGGGCGATCGCCCTGTACCGGGAGGCCACCGAGCAGAAGGTCTTTCGCCCGCGCAACGGGGCGAGCTACGTCGTGACCGGCGTGCCGGTCGTAGCCGAAGCTCTGGCCGACGCGGTGCAGAACTCGATCTTCGTGCTGCTGGGAGCGGCGCTGCTGCTGATGGCGGCCACACTGGCGCTCGTTTTCCGCTCGCGCCTGCGGCTGCTGCCGCTGGCGCTTGCACTGGCCGCGGCGGCCATGACGTTCGGCGTCCTGTCACTGGCGGGCGGGAGCCTCACGATGGCCTCGATCGCGGTGCTGCCTGTGCTGATCGGCCTCGCGGTCGACTACGCGATCCAGTTCCAGGCCAGGTTCGACGAGGAGCTCCAGCGCGCGCGCGGCCCGGGGCCCGGTGAGGAGGTGTCGGAGCGGCGGCGAGCGGCCGCGTCCGCCGCGGCGAGCGCCGGCGGCCCGACGATTCTCACGGCGGGCATCGCCACAGCGGTCGGCTTCCTCGTGCTGCTGCTGTCGCCGGTGCCGATGGTGCGTGGCTTCGGCACCTTGCTCGTGCTCGGGATCGGGCTCGCGCTCGCCTGCGCGATCGGTGCCGGCTTCGCGGCGCTGGTGCGCCTGGGTGGAGCCGCCGACCGCTCCGCGCCGACGGCGGCGCCGCGCACCCGCGAGCGGCTCGCGGCGGTCCGGCGCCACCCTCGCGTGGAGCGCGGCCGCGAGTGGCTCGCCAACCGGTCGTGGCGCACGCTCGGTCTGGCTCTGTCGCGGCCCAACCGGGTGTTGGCGGTCGGTCTGGTCGTGGCGGTGGCCGGCCTGGCGCTCGACACCCAGAGCGAGGTCGTCTCCGACGTACGCGAGCTGGTGCCCCAGGATCTGCAGGCGCTCGAGGACGTCGACGTCCTGCAGGAGGAGACCGGAGTATCGGGCGAGATCGACGTGACGGTGCGGGCGGACGACATCACCGACCCCGCGGTGATCGCGTGGATGACGCGCTTCCAAGAAGGCGTGCTGCGCGCACACGGCTACCGCCCCGGCAAGCGCTGCACGCAGGAGCGAGACCCGCCCGAGCTCTGCCCCGCCCTCTCGCTGCCCGACCTCTTCAACAGCGGGACCGGGCAGCAGGCCGATGCCCGCCAGCTGCTCGATGCCGTGCCGCCCTATTTCTCACAGGGGGTGGTCACCGCTGATCGCAAGACCGCGAACCTCGCATTCGGCATCCGGCTGATGGCGCTGGACCGCCAGAAACGCGTCGTCGACGACATCAAGCAAAGGCTCGATCCGCCCGAGGGCGTGCAGGCAAGCGTGGTCGGCCTGCCGGTGCTGGCCGCGGAGGCCAACAGCGCCCTGTCGTCGCCGTGGCGTCGCGGCCTGACGCTGCTGGTGGCGCTGGCGGGGGTCTTCCTAGTCCTCCTGCTCGTCCGGCGCTCGGTCCGCGACGCCGCGGTGCCGCTGATCCCGATCGCGCTGGCCACCGGCTGGTCGGGCGGCATCCTGTTCGTGCTGGGGCTGCTCCCGGGTCCGCTGGAGGTGGACCTCAATCCGATGTCGGTGACCCTGGGAGCGCTCGTAATCGCGATCTCGACCGAGTTCAGCGTGCTGCTCTCCTCGCGCTATCGCCAGGAGCGCGAGGCCGGTGCAGGCCCCGCTCGCGCGATCGAGCTGACCTACGCCTCGACCGGCGCGGCGGTGCTTGCTTCGGGAGCGACGGCGATCGCCGGCTTCGCCGCCCTGATCGCGTCCGACATCCGGATGCTGCGCGACTTCGGCATCGTGACCGTGGTGGACCTCTCGGTTTCCCTGCTCGGCGTGATGATCGTGCTGCCGGCCGCGCTCATGTGGGCCGAGCAACATGGTGGGTTCTCGTTGAGGGATCTCGACCCGCGGCCGCGCCTGCGGGCGCTTCGCCCCACCCGGGATGCCACGCGGTGAGCGACCAGGACCGCTTCGAGGACCTGTCCGTCGGCGAGCGCCTTGCGGAGCGAGATCGCACGCATCCGGAGCCGGTCCGCCGGCCGGAGGTGCCGCGAGCGGGCAACAAGTACGCCTGGCTCGTGGGGATCCTGATGGTCATGGCCCTGGGCGTGCTGTTGTTCTTCCAGACGCTCCCGAACCAGGGGGAGGGGCTCCAGGGACCGCGCAAGGGATCTCGGCTCAAGGCCTTTGCCGCGCCCTCTGCCCTCGGCGACCTGGAGGGCGACGCCAACGTATGCCAGAAGGAGCCGTGTCCCGATCAGGCGGGCGGCGAGCCGGCCTGCGCGCTCACCTCCGACGAGGTCGTGAACCTCTGCGAGCTGCGCAAGCAGCCGCTCGTGCTCACGGTCATCTTCGACCGCGGCGCCGACTGTTACCCGCAGGTCGACCGCACGGAGCGCATCCGGGGCGACTTCGAGGATGTGAACTTCGTCACCCTGTTCTTCACCCGAAAAGAGCGGGGAGAGGTCCGCGGACTGGTGAGGGCGCGCGGCTGGCGCCAGCCCGTGGCGGTCGACCAGGACGGAGCGGTCACGAACCTCTATGGGGTCGGCGGCTGCCCGACGACCATCTTCGCCAAGGCGGGCGGCAGGGTGGTGGACACCGAGCTCGGCAACCTCACCGAGGAGGAGCTGCGCCGCAGGGCGAGCGCGCTCGGCTGATGGAGCTCGAGATCGAGGAGGGCTGGGTCGAGGCAGAGCTCGCCGAGGAGTTCCCCGAGCTGCGGCTCGTCCACGCCCCGCTCGAGGCCCGCCCGCGGCCGACTCCTCCGGACGTAAAGCAGCGCCTGCGCGACCTTGCCGACCGCTACACGGGCGCCAAGGTCGTGCACATGCGCCAGGACGCCGTCCCCTGGGCCTACCGCGTGTTCTCGCGGCAGGTCGGGATCGACCCCGACACGGACCGCACCCCGGTCGAGGCAATCGCTCTCGAGCGCCTGCGGCACGGCGGCCTCAAGAGCGAGAACCTGGTCGACGACGCGCTCACGATCGCGATCGCCGAGACCGGCGTCCCGGTGTTCGTGCTCGACGCGGACAAGGTGGAGGGCGGGCTCGGACTGCGGCTGGCGCGTCCCGGCGAGTGGCTGGCGGAGCTGCGCCCGCTGTCGCCGCGCCAGCTCGTGGTGGCAGACGACTCGCGGCCCGTCGCCGTCCTGATGGGCGAGGTCTCGAAGGAGGCCGGCGTGACCAAGACGACGGTCCGCATGCTCCTCTGCGCGCTGCGTGTGAAGGGCGTACCGCCGATCGCGGCCGAGGAGGCACTATGGATCCTGGCGGAGACGCTCGGGGGCGCCGCGTAGGTGGCAGGGGGTATTCTCATAGCCGTGCTCCAGCAGCAGGGAGGGGTGCTTTACCAACCGTCGCCGCTCGCTCCGCGGACGCATACGGACGAGCGCGCGGCGCGCCGCACGCTGCTCGACCAGGTCGCCCGCCTGGAGGAGGAGCTCGCTCAGCTGTTCTGCTCGATCTGGCCCCGTCAGGGCTTCGAAGTGACCGTGCCTGGCCGGGGCGGGCCGCGCCTGCTCTCGCTGGCCGAGCTCGAGGAGTTGCGAGACGAGCTGGCGGCGCGCGTTCAACACGTACGCCGCACGCTCTCGGATCGCACCTACGCCGAGGAGTGCAACCGGCGGCTGATCGAGGAGATGCTGCTCGACCCCGACTCGCATAAGTTCGTGCGTGTGTCCAACGAGGACATCGGGGAGCCCGGGTGCAAGCACTGGCACGTGCGCCCGCGCTGGAGCTTCCTCGGGATGCTGATGGGCTGGTGGCGCGTCGTTATCAGCTCGGGTTGTCCATTAGCCCAAGCACTCGGCTCGGCCGAGTGCGCAGGGTTGGGGTCAGCCACCTCAAATGGGTAGGCGCAGCCGCAAGCGCGGCAGTCTGACCACGCGCGCGGACCGCGACGAGGCGAGGCGCCCGCGCCCCGCCCGCCCGGCTGCGCGGGATCGCCCGCGCGCTCCCTGGGGCGCATTCCCGCTGTCCGAGCTGGTGATCTTGATCGGCATCATCGTGATCTTCTGGGGCCTGTTCAGCGGCGGCAGCACCGGCAACGAACGCGTGGCCGGGGGTCTCGTGCTCGCCTCGCTCGGCGGCGGCGAGCTCGCCCTCCGCGAGCACCTGGCCGGCTTTCGATCCCACTCCTCCCTGCTCGCGGGCGTGGCCGCCTTTGCGGTTGTGACCGCGGTGGCGCTCGGCCTCGGCCCAGTCGCGATCTGGGTTCTGCTGGCGCTCGGAGTGGGAGTCTTCGTCGGCACCTTCTACGCCATGCGCGAAGTGTTCAAGCGCCGCTCCGGGGGCCTCGGCTTCCGCTGAACCACCACAGCAAGGCTCCGCCGGCCACTACAGTGGCGGCCGTGAACGAGCAGCGCCTGCGCATCGCGGGCATCCATCACGTGACGGTGATCTGCGCAGACGTGCAGCGCTCGGTCGAGTTCTATCGGAACCTGCTCGGGATGCGCCTGGTCAAGCAGACCGTCAACGAAGACGACCGCGGCGCCAGGCATCTGTTCTTCGGCGACGAGGAGGGCCGCCCGGGAACCCTGATCACGTGCCTCGAGTACGCCGAGCTCGACCAGGGGACGGTTGGGCGCGGCTCGACCCACCACTTCGCGCTGGCGGTCGACACCGAGGCGGAGCTGGACGCCTGGCACGACTACCTGCGCTCGCGCAGCATCCCCTGCACCGACGTGATGGACCGCACCTACTTCAAGTCGCTCTACCTGCGCGACCCGGACGGCCACATCGTCGAGCTGGCCACATCGGGGCCAGGGCTGACGGTCGACGAGACACTCGAGGAGCTCGGCCGAAAGCCGGTGTGAGGGCGGCGGCCCGAGGCGCGGGCCGCCGCGGTCACGGCACGGTCAGGCCGCGCTCAGCGCGTGCTCGGGGATCGCTCCGGCGTGCGCCTCGCGGGCTTCGGCAGTGGCGGGAGCATTCTTTGCCGCGAGCACCGCGGCGAGCGCGATGCGCTGGCGCTCGGTGAGCGTTCCCACCTGCTTGTTCTCGGGCACTCCCAGGGACACCAGCAAGCGCCGGCAGCGCGTGCGTCCCCAGCGCTTTTGGCTCATCAGTAGATCGCTGATCGACATGCTGTGCGCCTGCCACGGGCAACCGGTGACGACCGCCGCTGCCGACAGCTCTCCCTCGGCGATATTGCGCTTCATGCGCGCGCGGGCCAAGCGAACGCGGTTGGCGTACTCCAGCGCCTTCAGATGCTGCTCTTGACCAGCCTCGCGCCTGGCGGTGTTGCCCATCAGACCTCCCCCGCACAAGCGTGCGTTTTTTCCTGCGGTGCAGTTCCCCGGTGGTCTCAGCGGCGACTGGATCTGACAAAAGGGGCGGGCCAGTGCCGACAGTCGGGGACCCGACCCGCCGTCGGCGCCGCACTCCTCTCAGACCGATCCAAAGCCGTCCTAAGACCGGCAATCATCAAAGCCGGGTTGAGCGCAAGCGTCAACCGATGCCGCAGTCGCGCAGTCGCTAAGAGCGGGGTTTTCGTGAATCGGGACCCTTCGCTCGATTTGAACAAGCATCGGGTCGCGAGCCGGGTATGTTGATGGCGACATGCGCTCGACGAAGATCGTCGCCACGATCGGCCCGGCCTCGCTGCAGCCCGACGTCCTGCCCCGGATGGTCGAGGCGGGGATGGACGTGGCGCGCCTCAACTTCGCCCACGGAACGCCCGACCAGCACCGCGAGTCCGCGGCGCTGCTCCGCGATGCCGCGGACCGCGCCGGACGCGAGGTGGCGATCCTCGGCGACCTGCCGGGGCCCAAGCTGCGCATCGGGCCGGTGGCCGGCGGCGTGGCGGAGCTCGTCCGCGACTCGACGGTCGTGCTGGGCGCAGAGCAAACCGAGGGCACTGCCGGGCGCCTCCCGGTGGCGTGGCAGGGCTTCGCCGCCCTCGTGGACGTGGGCGACCTCTGCTACCTCGCCGACGGCGCCGTGCGGCTGCGAGTGGAGGAGGTGAGCGAGGGTGACGTCGTCACCCGAGTCGAGGTCGGCGGGAGCGTTGCCTCGCGCCAAGGGCTGAACCTGCCCAACGTGACGGTCTCGCTGCCGGCCGTGAGCGCGGAGGACATCGCGCTGATCGATGTCGGTCTCGATATGGAGGTCGACTTCTTCGCGCTCTCCTTCGTTCGCCGCCGCGAGGATCTCGAGCCCGTCCACCAGCACCTCAAGGAACGCGGCGCCGAGGTGCCGCTGATCGCCAAGGTCGAGAAGCCTCAGGCCGCGGCGAACGCCGAGGAGATCATCGACTCGGCCGATGGGATCATGATCGCGCGGGGCGACCTCGGCATCGAGCTGCCGATCGAGGAGGTCCCGCTCGTGCAGAAGCGCCTGCTCGCCATGGCCGGGCGGCGCGCCAAGCCGACGATCACGGCCACTCAGATGCTCGAGTCGATGGTTCACTCCACCCGGCCCACGCGGGCCGAGGTGGCCGACGTGGCCAACGCGATCTTCGACGGCACGGACGCGGTGATGCTCTCCCAGGAGACGGCGGTGGGCAAGCACCCCGTGCTCGCGGTGGAGATGATGGCCTCCATCGCCACGACGGTCGAACGCGAGCTGCCCTACGGGCGCTGGCTCGCCGAGCGCGGCCCGCAGGCCAACAACCAGTATCACGCGATCGCCTTCGGAGCCGTGGGAGCGGTCTACCAGCTCGGCCTCAAGTGCATCGTGACGCCCACCAACACGGGCACGACGGCGATGTTGATCTCGGCCTACCGGCCGAGGGCGCCCGTGCTGGCGCTCTCGCCGCGACCCGAGGTGGTCCGCCGCTGCCGGCTGCTCTGGGGTGTCCATCCGCTGCTCAACGAGGAGCCGATGGACACCATCGGCCTGCTCGAGGCCTGCGCCGATGCGGCCTGCCGCGTCGGGCTGGCCGAGAAGGGGGACAAGATCGGCATCACGGCCGGCCTGCCCGCCGGGCGCTCGGGCGGAACGAACCTCTTCAAGGTCCACACGGTCGAGTAGCGGCCGGGCCGCGAGCGCTCGGCGCCGCTAGCTGCGCGCGCCGCGATGGCGCTCG
Source organism: Thermoleophilaceae bacterium (assembly GCA_040509755.1). Lineage (GTDB taxonomy): Bacteria > Actinomycetota > Thermoleophilia > Solirubrobacterales > Thermoleophilaceae > JACVRW01. The sequence goes on from JBEVKF010000065.1 coordinate 31,470, forward strand.
CGAAACGCTCGCGCCTTCTCGATGTTGCCGCACGACTCCATCCGGCACCAACGCCCCGAGCGATTCTTCGAGTTGTCGTAGAAGGCCCAGAAGCAGGTGTCGCGTGGGCAGGCCTTGAGCCGTTCCCAGCGTCCGTGCTCGACCGCGGCCGCGACGATCGCCATCAGCCGCGCGATCGCGCCGTCCACGCCGCCGGCCTCGGGCACGAGCTCGGGGTCGGCGCCGGGCCGGAAGCGCACGCGCACGCCGGCGCGCTTGACCGCCTTGTCGAGCAGCTCGACCTTCTCGACGTCGAGCTCTGCGCCGTTGTTGGCCATCAGCACCGAGCGCAGGCCCTCGCGCACGTCCACGGCGCGGCGCAGGTCGGCCACGCTTGCGTCCTCGTCTCGGCTCATGAGGCCGCGCTCGGCAAGCCAGTCGCGAAGGGCATCGGGCGATGAGAGCTCGTCCTCGCCGTCCTCGAGATCGACGCTGTTGACAAAGCGCTGCACAAGGTAGAGCGGCTGCGGTGCGGTCTTCTCGGGTTCGGATTCTCCTGGGGCCATTTCGGGGTGCTCCTCGTCTAAGTCGAGCTTATCCGGGCTATCAGCGTTCGTAACTGTCTATCCAGGATAGTCGGTGTTAGAATACCGGCTAACGGGGAAAGCTGGTTACACAGGAGGTACACGAGATGACACATCCCATCACCATCAGGCTCTCGACCGCGGCAGACCGCGACCGCATCGCCGAGCTCGCGGAGCTCGACGGCCACCGGGCCCCCTCAGGCCAAGCGGTGCTCGCCGAGGTCGACGGGCGGCTGTGGGCTGCCGTGGGCGTGGCGGATGGGACCGCGGTGTCCGACCCCTTCGAGCGCAGCGGCGACATCGTCGGACTGTTGGAGCTGCGCGCTGAGCAGGAGCGCGAGCGGGCGTACGGGCGCGGACCGCTGCTCGGGCGGCTGATGCTGGTGCGCCAGCGCGCCGGGGTGATCGCGTGACTCCGGCCCTCCACTGGTACATCGTCCGCTACCGCGGCGACGAGCTCAGGCGTCAAGCGGAGCGAGGCCGGGCCCTTCGGCGTGCTCGAACACGAGTGAGCTCTGAACCCGCCCGATCTCGGGCCGCTCGATAAGGCTCCAGACGAGATCGCGCAGATGGTGCATGTCTCGAACCGCTACGTGGACGATGAAGTCGGTCGTGCCCGTCAGGGCCATCACGCGCACGGTCTCCCGCAGGCCGGCCAGATCGGCGAGTAACTGCTCGGTGGCCTGGCGGTGTGAGGTGCGCTGCTGGATCGACAGAATCGCCTCCATCGGGCGCCCGACGGCCGCGGGGTCGACCTCGGCGCGAAAGCCGGTGACGACGCCGCGCGCCCGCAGCTCGCGCACCCGCTCCAGGCAGGTCGATGGCGCAACGCCCACCTTCGCGGAGAGCGCCTTGTTGGTCTGCCGTGCATCCTTCTGCAGCTCGACCAGCAGCGCGCGATCCACCGAATCCAATTCGGTCATTCCGGCCACCCCCGGCCGATAGTTCGATGCGAGGCCTGTTTGCCCATACGGCGGGTAGCGTACTGGCGTCCATGCCGGAATCACAGCAGGCGCCCGCACGCTCCCCCAGCGCCACGCGTGCGGGCTACGGCGCGGGACTGCGCGCGGTGGCTCCGCTGCTGCCCGCCGTGCTTGCCTTTGGCGCCTCCTTTGGCGTGCTCGCCCAGGCGGCCGGCATCGGTGCCGAGGCCTCGATGGTGATGTCGCTCACCACCTTCGCCGGCTCGGCGCAGTTCGCGATCGTCTCGGTGCTGGGCGCCGGCGGCACCGCCGCCGCGGCCATTGGTGCCGCCGTCCTGCTCAACGCCCGCTACGGCCCGATGGCGCTGGCGGCATCGACCGTGTTTCGGGGCGGGTGGGTGCGCCGGCTGCTCGAGGCTCAGCTGCTGGTCGACGAGAGCTGGGCGCTCGCGCAGCGCGATGGCGACTTCGACCGGCGCATCATGATTGGCGCGGGCCTCGGGCTCTACGCGGGCTGGAACGCAGGGACGGCGATCGGGGTGCTCGCGGGCGACTCGCTGGGCGACCCGGCCACGCTCGGCCTCGACGCCGCCTTCCCCGCGCTCTTCCTGGCCCTGCTCGCCCCGCTGCTCTCCAGTCGCGAGGCGCTCGCGGCGGCCCTGCTCGGAGCCGGCATAGCGCTCGCCCTTACGCCGATCACTCCCGCGGGCATCCCGGTGATTGCGGCCACCGCCGGCTGCCTTGCCGGCCTGCGCCGGCCGGCGGGCCGCTCTGCCCGCACGACGGACGAGGCCCGCGCATGAGCGTCGCCTGGACCGCCGTGGTGGTGGTTGGCCTTGCAACCATCGCGATCAAGGCAGCCGGGCCCGTTCTCGCCGGCGGGCGCGTGCTGCCCCAGAGCAGCGCCCGCGTGGTGGACCTGCTGGCGCCCGCCCTGCTGGCGGCCCTGGTGGCGACGCAGGCGTTCGGCTCCGACGAGACGCTCGTGCTCGACGAGCGCGCCGCCGGCCTGCTGGCGGCCGGGGTGGCGATCCTGCTGCGGGCTCCGCTGCTGGTGGTCATAGTGGTAGCGGCCGTGACCGCAGCCGCACTCAGAGCAGTCTCTTGACGGCCCGCGGCTGGGCGCTGTTCGCCGCTGTCTCGGTGGTCTGGGGAATGCCGTACCTGTTCATCAAGATCGCCGTCGACGACGGTCTGACTCCGGGCTTCGTGGCGTGGTCGCGCGTGGCGCTGGCCGCGCTGGTGCTGCTGCCGGTCGCCATCAAGACGGGTGCCTTGCGCGGGCTGCCGCTGCGCTGGCTGGTTGCCTTCGCCATCGTCGAGATCTGCATCCCGTTCCCGCTGATCGGCTTCGGCGAGCAGCGCATCTCGTCGTCTCTGGCGGCGATCCTGATCGCCACGCTGCCGCTGGTGATCGCGGTTCTCGCGATGCGCTTCGACGACGCCGAGCGCCCGACGCCCACCCGGCTGGCCGGCATGCTGATCGGGCTCGCCGGGGTGGCGGCGCTGGTTGGCATCGACATCGGCGGCCGCGGCGATGAGCTTGTGGGCGCCGCCGCGGTGCTGGCGGCCACGCTCGGCTACGCGTGCGGTCCGCTCATCGTCAAGCGCCGGCTGGCCGGTGCGGATCCGCTCGGTCCGGTCACCGCGGCTATGGGAATAGCGTCGATCATCCTGCTGCCCTTCGGCATCGGGGACTTCCCCGTCGAGACGCCCTCCACGGACGCGCTGGTGTCCATCGTGGTTCTGGGCCTCGTCTGCTCGGCACTGGCCTTCCTGCTCTTCTTTCGCCTGATCGCCGAGGTCGGCCCCGGCCGGGCGACCGTGATCACCTACGTCAACCCGGTCGTGGCGCTGGCGCTCGGAGTCGCCGTGCTGGGCGAGAGCGTGACGGCCGGAGCAATCGCCGGCCTGCTGCTCATCCTGGCCGGCTCGTGGCTGGCCACAGACGGCCGCCTGCCGCCCTGGCTGGCCGACGCGGTCTCGCGCCGGCAAACCAAGAGGAGACCCCAATGCCAATCGTGACCGTGCAGCAGTCTCCCCGGGACCTCGCCCAGAAACGCCGGCTCGTCGAGCTGATCACGGCTGCCTTCGTGGAGGCCTACGGTGTCAGACCCGACGCCGTTCAGGTGTTCATCGACGAGGTCGACCATGAGAACTGGGCCAAGGGCGGCATGCTGGCGGCCGATCGCGAGCGGGCCGATCCGCCCGGCTGACGTTTGCCGCCACATAGGCGGTCAACGTCAGTTTCGTGGTGAGCGGAGCTGAATCGCGGCCGGCTAGGCCATCGAGTCGGCGCCCGCTTCGGGCGTTGACGCCGGCGGCAGGCCGTCGGGGGGCGTCATCTTCTCGACCTCGCCCTTGACCCGCTCGAAGATCGAGAGCGCGCGGTCGAGATGCTCGCGCTCGTGCGTGGCCATCACCGAGGTCCGCAGCAGCGCTCCACCGCGCGGCACGGCCGGGTAGATGGCCACGTTCACGTACACGCCTGCGTCGTAGAGGGCCTTCCACAGCAGCACGGCGCGCCAGTCGTCGCCCACCAGCACCGGCACGATCGGGGTGATGACCTCGGTGCCGTCGGGAAGGCGGTTGGGCTCCCTGACCTGGTAGCCGATCGCGGCCAGCCCGTCGTGCAGGTAGCGCGCGTTGTCGAGCACCCGGGCCATCAACTCGGGTCCCTCAGAGGAGCGAATGACGCGCAGCGCGCCCAGCGCCGCCCCCACGGCCGCCGGCACCGCGGCGGCGGTGAACATGAACGAGCGCGACTGCACCCGCAGGAAGTCGATCACCTCGGCCGGCCCGGCGATGAAGCCGCCGCACGAGGCAAGCGATTTGGAGAAGGTCCCCATGCGCAGGTCGATCTCGTCCTCGCAGCGGAACAGCTCCGCGGCCCCCGCTCCGCGCGCCCCGAGCACGCCCACGCCGTGCGCCTCGTCGACCATCAGGCGGGCGCCGTGCTCGCGGCAGAGCGCCGCCACGTCCGGGAGCGGCGCCAGGTCGCCCTCCATCGAGAACACGCCGTCCACCACGACGAGCACGCCGCCGCCGTCCGACTCGGCGCGCGTGAGCATGGTCTCGAGCTTGTCGAGGCGGTTGTGGCGGAAGGGCCGCACCCGGGCGCGCGAGAGCGAGACCGCGTCGAGAATCGAGGCGTGGTCGCCGGTGTCGCAGATGACCGTGTCGGCGGGGTCGAGCAGCGTGCCGATGGCGCCCGTGTTGGCGAGGTAGCCAGTCGTGTAGACGAGGGCGTCCTCGGTCCCCATCCAGTCAGCCAGCTCGCGTTCGAGCTCGAGGTGGAGGTCGAGGGTGCCGTTCAAGAAGCGCGAGCCGGTCAGCCCCGTGCCATAGCGCTCGAGCGCCTGGCGGGCGGCGTCCTTGACCCGTTCGTCGCCGGTCAGCCCCAGGTAGTTGTTGGAGCCGAGCATGATGCGCCGGCTCCCCTCCATGTCGACCACGGGCCCGGCTGGTCCCTCGAGCACCCGGAAATAGGGCATGAGGTCGTGCTCGCGCGCGGCCTGCAGCTGCTCGACGCGCTCGTGGCGCCGTGCCTTGTCGAAGAGATCGATGGCGGTTGGCATATAGGGTGGCGCGCCGTGTCGGTGGAGGTCCAACCTGTTAGGTCGTGGCGAGACAGGCGCGAGTTCGTCGACCTCCCGTTCAGCCTGCATGGTACCGGGACACCCTGGGTCCCCCCGCTCAAGCTCGAGCGCCACGTCTTCCTGACGCCTCGCTTCAACGCATTCTTTCGTCATGGCGAGGCCGAGCTGTTCCTCGCTCGCCGCGGCGGCCGGGTGGTCGGGCGAGTCAGCGCCCAGATCGACCTCAACTTCAACGCGTTCCACCACAACGCCTGGGGCATGTTCGGCTTTCTCGAGGTCGAGGAAGACCCCGCGGCGCTCGGTGCGCTGCTCGATGCGGCCGCCGCCTGGCTTGGCGAGCGCGGCCGCGAGCGCATGATCGGGCCGATGGACTTCACCATGAACGACGAGAGCGGCGTACTGATCGACGGCTTCGAGCGCCGGCCGATGCTGCGCCAGCCCTGGCACCCGCCCTACTACCAGCGCCTCTGCGAGGCGGCCGGCCTCGACAAGGCGATGGACCTGTTCATGTGGACGCTCGACATCTCCGGGCGCGACAAGGTGATGCCGATCATCTGGGATCTCGCCGAGCAGCTCGAGCCCAAGCACGGGATCACCATCCGCAAGATGACCCGGCGCGGGCTGCGCCGCGACCTCGACGCCTTCGCCGAGATCTACAACGAGGCCTGGTCGCGCAACTGGGGCTTCGTGCCCTACGAGAAGGCCGATCTTGACGCCTACGCCGAGGGGCTCCAGCTCGTCTTCGATCGCGACTGGTTCATGGTCGCCGAGAACGCCGAGGGCAACACCGTCGGCGTCGCGATCACCGTGCCCGACGTCAACGAGGTGCTCGCGAAGATGAACGGGCGCATCCTGCCCGTCGGCTGGTGGCACTATCTGAACCGCCGGCGGATCGTCGAGCACTGCCGGGTGGGATTCCTGGGGGTCAAGCCCGCCTGGCAGCACACCGGCGTGGCGGCGGGGCTGTACGCCGAGCACTTCGAGATGGCGGCTCGCTCTCGGATCCACGGGGGCGAGATGGGCTGGATCCTCGAGACGAACAAGGCGATGAACCGAGCGATGGAAGCGATGGGCGGGGAAATCGTCAAGCGCTACCGGGTGTACGGGCGCGCGCTCGGCGAGGCCGGCAGCGAGGCCGGGGCGTAGTACGGCTACACTCGCCAGCGTGCCCGAGCCGAACGCCATTCCGGATCCCGAGCCGAACGCCATTCCGGATCCCGAGCCGAACGCCCTTCCGGATCCCGTCTCAAGCCAGGACGAGGCCCGGCCGCTCCCGGTGCTCGCCGAGCCGCGCCCGATCGAACGCCGGCGCGAGGTCTCGCTGCCGGCCGCGGTCGCCGCGGCCACTGGCGGGTTCCTGATCGGGGTGGCCACCTTCGTGCTGGTCAAGATCCTGCGTCGGTCGCGGCCCGTGCGGACGCGCATCGGCTCCGGCCGCGGGCGGGGAAAGCGAGTGGACGTTGCCGCATCGCGCTCCTTCCTCGTCGACATCCACATGCTCAAGGACCGATAGACCCGACCGCGCTCAGGGGCGGGGCGAGCCGGGCGCGCCAGCCGCGCGCCGTGCTCGAGCAGGATGTGATGCCCGCCGGGCCCTACCGCTTGCCCACGGCGGGCCGCGACGGAGTCCTGGTGCGCCGCGACGGCGCGCTGGTGCGGGCGCTGCAACTAGGCGACGAGTCGGCGGTCGTGCGCGCCTGGGCGGCGGGCGGGCGCGTGCGCCTGCGCGCGGAGGCGCCGAGTGGCGAGGTGGCCGCTGCCGCGATCGAGCGGATGCGCTTCGCGCTGGGCACCGACCACGACCTCGCCGAGTTCTATCGCCGCTTTAGCCGCGACGCGCTGATCGGCCCGGTGATCCGACGCCGTCCCTGGCTGCGCCCGCGCAGGCGACCCGAGCCCTTCGAGGCTCTGGCCTGGGCGGTCTGCGAACAGCTCATCGACTCCCGGCGCGCCGCAGCCATCGAGCGCTCGATCGTGAGCCGCCTGGGTGGCCGCAGTGCCTGCGGCGGGTTTCGCATCCCGCCCACCGCCGGGCGGGTGGCCGCGTGCGCGCCCGCCGAGCTCGACGCCTGCGGCCTGGCGCCCAAGCGCTCGATAGCGCTCATCAAGGCGGCACGCGAGGTGGCGTCAGGGCGAGCCGACCTGAGCGAGCACGAGCCGTCCTGGCGGCGCCTGCTTGCGATTTCCAACATCGGCAACTGGACGATCGAGATGCTCGCGTTCGAGGGGCAGGGCCGCGACGACATGATCCCCGCGCTCGATCTCGCCTACGTCATTCTGGTCGGCCGATTGGAGCACGGCGGGAGGCACGCGACCGAGGAGGAGGTCCGCGGCTTCTTCGCTCCCTATGGGGAGTACGCCGCCCTGGCCGGCATCTACGCTCTGCACCGCCGATTTCTGTAACGACTCCTGCATAGGATTGACACCAGAGCAATGGAAAAGGTCAAAAAGACAGATCAAGAGTGGCGCGAGGAGCTTCCGCCCGAGCGCTTTCAAATCCTGCGCCAAAAGGGCACCGAGCCGCCCTTCACAGGCGCCTACACCTACTCGAAGGCCGACGGCATGTACCGCTGCGGGGCCTGCGGCAACGAGCTGTTCAGCTCGGACTCGAAGTTCGAGTCCGGCAGCGGCTGGCCCAGCTTCACCGAGCCGGCGGTGGCCGACGCGGTCGAGCTGCACACCGATCACAGCCACGGCATGACTCGCACCGAGGTCACCTGCGCGCGCTGCGGCGGGCACCTGGGCCACGTCTTTCCCGAGGGCCCCGGACCCGACGGCCAGCGCTACTGCATCAACTCGATCGCGCTCGACCTGGACGAGTCAGAGGCCTGAGCCGGGCAGGAGCCCGTTGTCATAGGCCGCGCGCGGGTCGGCCGGGTTCTCCAGCAGGCTGTTGTCCTGGAGCCAGGCCGCAAAGGCGTCCCACTCCGACGGGCTCTGCCAGCCGAAGGGCTTGCCCTCCGGCGGGAAGAACAGCGGGAGCGTCACGTCCACCACGGCGCGCTGCAGCTCTGCGTCGAGGTCCGGGTTGGCGTCGAGTAGGCCCTCGATCGCCTCGCCGGGGTTCGAGCGCAGGTCACGCGTGCCGCGCGAGAGCGCTCCGATGAACGCACGGAGCTTGTCGGCGTCGCGCTCGAGCGCGTCCTCGTTGGCCACGAGGACCAGCTCGTTGTAGGTCGGCACCCCGGCTTCCTCCATCCTGATGATCCGCGGCCGCTTGCCGCGCAGCCGCAGTTCTGTCCCCTCGTAGTTCCAGAACGCTCCGAGCGCGGCGTCGATCTTCCCGGTGATCAGCGCCGGTGAGAACGAGAAGCCGACATTGCGCTCCTTCACGCTGTCGGCGGGTACCCCGGCCTCGCTGAGGATCGTCTGCAGGTAGGCCGACTGGTAGTCGATTCCCGCCGTGCCGACCGTCTTGCCCTTGAGGTCGGCCGGCTTCGCGATCTTCGCCGCGGGCAGCGAGATCAGCGCGGTCAGAGGCTTCTGGACGACCGCGCCGATGCTCACGACGCGCAGTCCCTGGTCGCGCGCGCGAAACACCTCAGGCTCATAGGAGATCGCGAGATCGACCCGCCCGGCCGCGACCTGCTTGATCGGCGCCGCGGGGTCGGGCGGCTGGCGAATCGTCACGTCGAGGCCGGCCTGCTTGAAGTGGCCGGCCGCCTCTGCCGCGTAGATGCCGGCGTGGTCGGCGTTGGGGAAGTAGTCGAGCATCAGCTCGACCTGCTTCGAGCCCGACGGCTCGAGCACGTCCTCCTTCTCGCCGCAGCCCGCGAGCGCGAGCGCCGCCAGCACGGCCAGGGGAGCCAGCTTCCTCATACGAGCCTTTCTTCGGTGTTCCACGGACACGCCACGCGCTCAGCCGCGGCCACGAGCGCGAACAGCGCCACGGCCATCGCTGTCAACAGCACGATCCCGGCGTACACGCGCGGAGTCTGGAGCTGGTTGTTGCCGAGCAGCACCAGCCGCCCGAGCCCCTCGTCCGCGCCCGCCCACTCGCCGAACACCGCGCCGATGACAGACACCGTAGCGGCCACCTTGAGCCCGCTGAACAGATCCGGCAGCGAGGCGGGCAGCTCGACCGTCCGCAGCGTGCGCATCCGCGACGCGCCCATGCTGCGCATCAGCTTGAGCAGCTCGGGCGGAGTCGAGCGCAGGCCGTCGAGCAGGTTGACGGTGATCGGGAAGAAGCAGATCAGCGCCACGATCGCGAGCTTCGGCCCCATGCCGTAGTCGAAGGCCAGGACGAAGATCGGGGCGAGCACCACGATCGGGATCGCCTGCGAGCCGACCAGCAGCGGGTAGGCCGCGTCGCGCAGGGGCCGGACCAGGTGCATGCCCACGGCGACGCCCACCCCGGCCGCGACCGCGATGGCCAGGCCGAGCAGCACCTCGACGAGCGTGACGGCCGCGTTGTCGATCAGGAGCGACCAGTCCGCGCGCAACGCGTTCCACGTCTCCACCGGGGACGCCAGCGTGAGGTCGTCGACCGAGTCGAGCGTGGCGACGCCCTGCCAGGCCAGCACGAACAGGGCGAGGAGGGCGCCCGCGAGAAGGACGCGGGTCATGCCCTCAGCGCCTCCATGGCCCGCCCCCTGAGCTCGGCGAGCGCGGGATCGGTCAGCGAGCGCGGCCGCGCGGCGTCTACGGCGAACTCGGCGACGATGCGGCCGGGACGGGGCGAGAGGACGACGATCCGGTCGGCCAGGAAGGCCGCCTCTTCGACGTCGTGGGTAACCAGCACGACCGTCCGCGGCTCGACGGCGAGTGTGGCGGCCAGCCATTCCTGGAGGTCCGCGCGCGTGATCGCGTCGAGGGCGCCGAAGGGCTCGTCGAGCAGGAGCAGCGGCCGGCCGGCCAGCAGCGTGCGCAGGAAGGCGACGCGCTGGCGCATACCGCCCGACAGCGCCGCGGGGCGCGAGCGCTCGAACTCCGCCAGGCCGAAGCGCTCGAAGAGCGGCTCGGGGCGCCGGCGCGCCTCGGCCCTCGGTACGCGCTGGCACTCGAGCGCAAGGGCGGCGTTGCCGAGTGCGTCGCGCCAGGGCAGCAGCAGGTCGCGCTGGGGCATGTAGGCGCAGGCAGCGCGGCGCTCGGCGGCGCTTCCGGCCGCCTGCACGCGGATGACCCCTTCGTCGGGCTCCTGGAGCCCGGCCACCAGCTCGAGGAGGGTCGACTTGCCGCAGCCCGATGGGCCGACCACGGCGAGCACCTCTCCCGACCGGACCCGGAGGTTGATCTGGTCAAGCGCGGTCAGGGCGCCGTAGCGCCGCGTAACCATTTCGAAAGAAAGAGGCTCCGTTGTGGGAGCCTCGGCCTCGACTTGCATTGCTCCCTCCGCGGGCATTACCCCACAGGTTCGAAGGGTCAGCGCCGGGCCGCGTCCACAACACGACAGGACGAAAGGGCGCTATCTCAGCCCGCTTTCCCGCGAGCCCCCCTGGTTTGCGCCGGGGATTCTATCGTTTAAGCCGTGGGCCGCTCGAACTTGTACGGAGGCATGCCGGAGCCGCACGGCCCACCGGGCATGGCCCCCCGGCTGCTGGAGTTCGCCGACGAGCTACGCCGCGAGGGAGTGGCGGTCGGGACGTCGGAGCTGCTCGACGCCTTCGGCGCGCTCGACGCGGTCAGCTGGACCTCTCGTGAGGACTTTCGCGAGGCGCTCGCCGCGACGCTCGCAAAGTCGCAGGAGGACCGGCACGTGCTCGACGTGCTCTTCGACCGCTTCTTCTTTCGGGCGGTCGAGCAGCAGGCGGTCGAGCGCGGGCTGCGCGAGGAGCGCTTCCAGGGTGGTGAGGGGA
>JBEVKF010000066.1:0-27283 GCA_040509755.1 Thermoleophilaceae bacterium
CGGCGCAGAGCCGAGACTCGGCCGCCCGGACGATCCGGCCGGTCGCGCCGTCCAATGCCCCGGCCGACAGGAGCGTGCCGGCGGCGTTGGCCACGAAGCGTCCGGTGATGCCGCCGCCGCGGCGCACGCTCACCGATGCGGTCAGCTCAGCTCCGTCGTCGGCGGGCGCCAGGTCGTAGCGGACCTCGAGCCCGATCGGACCCTCGGCCGAGAGCTCGAGCCGTTCCTCGTCGGCGGCGTGCACCTCGACGTCGAAGCTCACGGAGACCCCGGCCAGGCGGCCGGTCACCCTCGTGCGAGTACCGGCAGCCAGGCGACGGCCGCCGACGTCCTCGGCATAGAAGTCGACGGGCGACCAGCGCCGGATCTGCTCTGGATGCGTCAGCACCTCGAGCAGCTGCTCCGGCGTCGCGTTCGCCTGTGCTGTGGCCGTCCAGCAGCTCATAGGCAGGAGCGTCGCATCGGCGCCGCCTGGCTTGTGAGCGATTCAGCACACTGAGCGGCTCATCCGACACAGCCCTGCCCCCCTCCATCCGCCAGTAGCGCGGGCGGGGGGTTCGGATGCGCATGTAGGCGGTCACCTCGACGTCGAAGTCGATGATGTCCTTGCCCACTACCAGGTCGAGCTCATGGGGCGCCGCGCCCCACCGTAGGGGAGCTATCGCAGGTTTGCGCGACGGGGCACAGCGGGCACAGCGGGCGAATGGAATCGGCAGAAGGCGGGCAGCAGCGCGACTCGGGCGGCGAGATCGACACCAAGCTCAAGCGGTCGATCGGTCCAGGCGTCCTCACGGTCTTCGTGATCGGGGACATCCTCGGGGCTGGGATCTATGCGCTCGTCGGCGAGGTGGGCGCCGAGGTCGGCGGTGCCATCTGGACCGCGTTCCTGGTCTCCTTCGTGCTCGCCTTCTTCAGCGCGTTCGCGTACGCCGAGCTCGTCACGAAGTATCCGCAGGCCGCCGGCGCCGCGCTGTACGCGCACAAGGCCTTCCGGATGCCCTTCTTCACCTTCATCGTCGCGTTCGCGGTGATGTCGTCGGGCATCGCCTCGGCTGCCACGCTGTCGCGCGCCTTTGCCGGGGACTACCTGAGCGAGTTCGTCGACCTGCCGCTCGTACTCGCGGCGATCGCCTTCATCCTGCTCGTGGCCGCGATCAATCTGCGCGGAATCGCCGAGTCGACCAACCTGAACGTGGTTCTGACCGCGATCGAGGTGACCGGCCTCGTCCTGATCGTCGTCGTCGGCGTGGCAGCGCTCGGTGAGGGCTCGGGCGATTTCTCGCGCAACTTCGAGTTCAAGGAAGGCGACAGCATCTTCTCCGCCATCGTCGGCGGCACCGCGCTCGCCTTCTACGCGATGATCGGCTTCGAGGACTCGGTCAACGTGGCCGAGGAGGCCAAGCAGCCGAGCCGAAACTATCCGCGCGCGCTCTTCGTCGGTATCGCCGTCGCCGGCGTGGTGTACCTGCTCGTGACCCTGACGGCCTCGTTCGTGGTGCCCACCGATCAGCTGAGCGGCTCGGATGCGCCGCTGCTCGAGGTGGTGGAGGTCGGCCCGCTCGGGATCCCGCCCAAGCTGTTTGCCTTCATCGCCCTGATGGCGGTTGCGAACAGCGCACTGATCAACATGATCATGGCCTCGCGGATCGTCTACGGGATGGCCAATCAGGGCATCGTGTCGAGCCTCTTCAGCCTGGTGCTGCCCGAGCGCCGGACCCCGGTGACGGCGATCGCATTCACCACGCTGATCGCGATCGTGCTGATCACCACCGGCGATCTCAGCTCGCTGGCCGACACGACCGTGCTGCTTCTGCTGTTCGTCTTCACGATCGTGAACATTGCGGTGCTCGTGCTGCGCCGCGAGCCGGTGGATCACCACCATTTCCATGCGCCGTCGGTGTTCCCGGTGCTTGGTGCGGTCGTCTCGGTCGCGTTGATCGTCGACACCGCGCTCGACGACCTCGGGACGTTCGCGCGGGCCGGCCTCCTGCTGGTCGTCGGAACGCTGCTGTGGGCGCTCAACCGGGTCGTGGAAGGCCCTCACGAAGAGGTCGGGGCGGAGGGGCTCGCGGGCTAGCTACTCCGTGCCCGCGGCTCGCTTGAGGTTCGCGATGCGCTCACCGATCACGGCCGCGTTCTGGTAGCCGCCGGCCACGGCGGTTCGAAGCGAGCCGTCGGCCTTCTCGAAGTCGCCGACCATGGCGAGCGCCAGCGCGAGGTTGCCGTGGGCGACCGCGTGGCCCGGGCCGAGGCCGACGGCTCGCTGCAGGCTCTCCACAGCCCGCTCCGGCTCACCCCGAACGATGTAGAGAGCTCCGAGGCTGGCGTGAACCGCCGGGTCACCAGGCGCCAGCTGGAGCGCCTCCTGATAGCACCGCTCTGCGTCGTCGAAGCGTCCCTGGAGGCGGTGGACGATCCCGAGATTGAGCCACGCCCGGTGTTCTCGCGGGTTGAGCTGCAGCGCTCGCTCGCTCGCCGCCCCCGCCTCGTCCAACCGGTCGAGCTCGTTGTAGGCATTGCCGAGCGAGGAGTAGGTGGTCGCGAGCAGATTGTCCGGGAGACCAAGCACCAGGGCACGCTCGAACAGGCGCGCGGACTCCTGGAACTCCCGCCGGCCGAAGGCCGCCTGGGCCTGCCCGTAGACCCCCTCGCCCTGGGGCGCCGGCGCGGCCGGCGGCAGGGAGCCGTCTGATCGCGCGCGCACAGCCTCGATCAAGCTACGCAGCTCCGGATCGTCTCCCGCCCCGCCCCAGCCGATCAGATTGGCGGCATGGAGGCGGCCGAACTCGAGCGGGATCCGCTCGCCGACGTCCTCGATCAGCACGGGAACGAGCTTGTTGTGCTTGTGTGCGTAGCCGGCCTCGATCTCGACCCACTCGGACTCGACGGACGCGCTCGACCACAGCACGACCGCGGTGCCGGCGGCATGGAGCTCGGTCTGGATGAAGCGCGAGAACTGGTCGCCGGGAACCAGCTGGCGATCCCACCAGACAGACCAGCCTTCCTGCTCGAGCCGCCCGGCGAGACAGCGTGCGATCTCGCGGTCCACAGAGGCGTAGCTGACGAAGATGTCCGCCATCCGACTCGGTAGTGTCGCGCTAATGGGCGAACGCACGAGTCATGCACCCGGAACGCTGAGCTGGACCGACCTCGCCACAAGCGATCCCGAGGCAGCGAAGGGCTTCTACACGACCCTCTTCGGCTGGGGATACGACGACCGGCCGATCCCCGAAGAGGCCGGCGGCGGGACCTACACCATGCTGACCAAGAACGGCAAGGAGGTCGCCGCCCTCAGCGCGGCACGCGGCGGCGGGCCGTCCTATTGGACCTCCTACGTGACGGTCGAGAGCGCCGATGACAGTGCCGCCAAGGCGAAGGAGCTGGCCGGCACGGTGATGATGGAGCCCTTCGACGTGCTCGACGTGGGGCGGATGGCGGTCATCCAGGACCCGACCGGCGCGGTGTTCTGCATATGGGAGCCGCGCGGGAGCATCGGCGCGGAGATCGTGAACGAGCCCGGGTCGCTGACGCTCAACCAGCTCAACACAAGCGATCCGGAGCGGGCGCTCGAGTTCTACTCCGGTCTGTTCGGCTGGCGCAGCGAGGCGGTGGACGGCGGCGAGATTCCCTACTGGGGCGTCTACCTCGGCGAGCGGCTGAACGCCGGGGCGATGCAGCTGCAGCCCGATGCGGGTGCGCCGTCCCACTGGCTGACGTACTTCGGGACCGAGAGCGCGGAGGCCGGCGCCGAGCGCATCGGCGAGGTCGGCGGGCAGGTGATGGTGTCGCCCACGGAGGTGCCCGGCGGCAAGATCGTCGTGGCCCAGGATCCTCAGGGCGCGATCTTCGGGCTCTTCGCGGGCAACTTCGACGACTGATGGGCGAACGCTCGGATTACGCCTCGGGCACATTCTGCTTCGCCGACGTCGGGACCACCGACCGCCCGCGCGCCGCCGAGTTCTACGGGGAGCTGTTCGGCTGGAAGGCGCAGCCCACGATGGGCGAGTACACGATGTTCACCCTGCAGGAGAGGCCCGTGGCCGGCATGTTCGAGGCGCCCGAGGGCTACACGCCCGTCTGGATCAGCTACATCTCGGTGGCGGACGCCGACGCGACCGCGGCGGCGGTCCGCGACGGAGGCGGCTCGGTGCTGCTCGGGCCGCGCGCGGTGTCCGACGAGGCGGAGGTCGGGCGCACGACGGTGATCGAGGATCCTCAGGGGGCGGTCGTGGCGCTCTGGGAGCCGGGGCTACATCGCGGCGCGGGGCTCGTCAATCAGGTCGCGACGATGGTCTGGAACCAGCTCGCGACGCCCGATCTCGATGCGGCAAGGGAGTTCTACGCCGGGATCTTCGACTGGAGCTACGAGCCGGTGGACGGCAGCGAACCGCCGTACTGTGAGATCCGCAACCGCGAGGGCTGGCTCAACGGGGGAGCCATGGCGCTGCCCGACGGGGACGTTCCGCCGTACTGGCATGTGATCTTCACCGTCGAAGACGCGCAGGCCGCGACGGCACGGGTGGAAGAGCTCGGCGGAAGCGTGCTGGAGGCGCCGACGGCCACGCCCATGGGCGCGTTCGCGGTCGTGGCCGACCCGGCCGGAGCGGCGTTCGGGTTCTTCGAGGGGGACGTCGACCCTTAGATGGCTGATCCCGAATCCCGGCACCTTCGGATGACGCGCCATACCGGCGCTGGTTCGCCACCCGCGTCCTCGCCGATAGTTCTACAACTATCGGCTTCGTCCGCGTGCGGCGCCCAGCTTGGTCTGGCGCGCCCCCGCAGGCACACGGATTCGGAATCAGTCATCTAGATGGCTGATTCCAGGTCCATCTAGGCGCTCATGGCCGTCGGCCTCGCCCTCGCCGCCGCCCTGCTCTTCTCGCTGGGCACGGTCCTCCAGCAGCAGGTGGCCTCCGGCATGTCCAGCAAGGAGGCCGGAGGCGCGGGCTTCCTGCTGCGCCTGGCGCGCCGGCCACGCTGGCTGGCCGGCATCGTCGCGCTCGGGCTCGGCTTCGTCTGCCAGGCGGCGGCGCTCGCCGTCGGCCGATTGGTCGTGGTGCAGCCACTGCTGGCCACGGCCGTCGTCTTCTCGCTGCCGCTGGGCGCCAAACTCGGCGGACGGCGTGTGCGCCGGCGCGACATGGTCGCCGCGCTCGCGGTCACCGGCGGCCTCGCAGCCTTCCTCGTGCTGGCCGACCCGAGCGGCGGGCGCGACGATGCCACGAACCTCGCGTGGGCCGTCTCGTTCGCCGTGGCCGCCGTCGTATGCGGCGTGCTCGTGCTCCTCGCGCGAGGGCGCTCGCCCTCCGCCCGGGCCGCGCTGCTGGGGGCGGCCGCGGGCATCCTCTTCGGAGTGGCGGCGGGGCTGACCAAGGCAACCGTCGAGCAACTCGACGAGGGAGTGCTCTCCGTGATCGAGGACTGGCACCTCTATGCCCTGATTGTCGTGGGCTACGTAGGCATGACTCTCAGCCAGAGCTCCTTCCAGGCCGGCGCGCTCGCACCGGCGGTGTCCACGCAGATGTCGTTCGACCCGCTAGCGAGCCTCCTGCTCGGCACGCTCGCCTTCGACGAGAAGATCCACGACTCCGCCGTTGGCGTGGCCGGGGCGCTCGGCGGCATTGCGGTGATGATCGCCGGCATCGCATTCCTTGCGGCGTCCGAACAGGACGACGACGGCTAGCGCAGCCGCAGCTTCGTGACCACGCCCGCGTGATCGGACGGCCACAGGCCGTTCGGGGCGCGGTCGCCCAGCTCGTCACCAACGACCTCGCCGCGCCGCGCCTTGAGCTTCGGCTTGGCCAGGATCAGGTCGATCCGGTGGTCGAAGCCGTCGGCGTTGAGGTCGCGGGCGTCGGACTGGTTCAGGCAGCACGAGAAGCCCGGCCCAAAGCGCTTGGCCCAGGTGTCAACGAGGCCGAATCCGTCGAGGACGTCGAAGGCGCCGGAAGGCGACTCCCTGCCCTCGGGATCGGAGTTCATATCGCCCACCACGATCAGCTGGCGCTTGCCGCGCAGGGGCCCACCCGCGCCGACGAGCTCGCGCGCCTGGGCCTCGCGGATCGTGTCGCCGAAGGCCTCCAGGTGAGTGTCCACGAAGCGCAGGCGCTTGCCCTTTAACTTCACGTCCACCGCCGTCCAGCCGCGCTTGCTGGTGAGCGTGCCGGCCGGCGTCGGGACGTCGAGCTTCGTGTCGTAGTTCGCGTGCAGGCGCTTGGTGATCTTCAGGTCCTTGCGCTTCTTGACCAGGATCACGTCGTGCATCGTGAGCCGCACGTCGTAGCCGGCGTCCGTTGGCGCCTCGAGGTCGGCCTCTGCCTGCTTGGTGCCCACCGCGTACTTCAGCCCAAGCCGCTTGAGCTCGGCGCGCAGCGTTGCCAGGAAGTCGTAGACGACCTGTGTCGACGGGGTGGTGGCACCATCGGTGAGGCCGTCCGGCCCGCGGCGCCAGAGCGCAACCTCCTGAAGGCCGATGAGGTCAGGCTTGGTCCGCTTGACCTCCTTCGCCAGTTCCTTGGCCCGGGTGGGGAAGTCCGTTCCCTGGACCTCGACCCAGAGCTCGCCGGCCAGCTTCTTGAACTCATCGAGGGTCTGAGCCGGAATCGGCCGGAAGATGTCCCCGCCCAGGTAGATGTTGCGCGTCATGACGTTCACGTCGACGGGCTTCTTTTTGGGCTTGGCGGCTTCAGCTGCAGCGGCGGGAGCGATGGTCAGGGCGAGGGCCATTGCGCAGGCCAGTGCGCGGCGAGTCCAGGTAGTCATTGAGCTCAACCTAGCTGAGATGTGAAGATCTCGCCCGATTTCACGCCGCCAGCGCCCGCGCCACGATCGCGCCCGTGTCCACGGAAGCCGGCAGCGTGCCGTACACGCGGCCGCCCTCGCCGAGCCGCCCTGCACAGAAGGCGTCGGCGACGACGGGCGGCGCGTTTCGAACAAGCAGGCTTGCCTGCAGCGTCACCGCAAGCTCCTCGACCAGGCGCCGCGCCGAGCCCTCCGGATCCTCGGGAAACGGCGCCTCGCGCAGGCGATCGAGCTGGGCGTCGAGCAGTGCGTTGCCGCCGCGCGCCAGCTCGCACTCGGCGAGGAAGGCCGGCAGCCCG
Source organism: Thermoleophilaceae bacterium (assembly GCA_040509755.1). GTDB lineage: Bacteria > Actinomycetota > Thermoleophilia > Solirubrobacterales > Thermoleophilaceae > JACVRW01. The sequence goes on from JBEVKF010000066.1 coordinate 7,101, forward strand.
TCGGGCTCCTTGACGGTGGCGCGCAGGACGTCCAGAGCGGCGACGTTGCCCGAGCCCTCCCAGATCGAGTTGAGCGGCGCGTCGCGCAGTAGCCGCGGCATGCCCGACTCCTCGACGTAGCCGTTGCCGCCCAGGCACTCGAGCGCCTCCGCGGAGTGCCCGACCGCGCGCTTGCAGACCCAGTACTTCATGACAGCCGTCGCGAACCGGCGGAAACCTGGAGGGCTCGCGCGCGCCGCGCGCTCGCCGTTCCCGTCATCCCGCTCATCGTAGGCACGGGCGATTCGGAACGCCGCGGCGGTCGCGGCCTCGGACTCGACCGCGAGGTCGGCCAGCACGTTGCGCATCGCGGGGTGCTCGGCGAGCAGCTTTCCGAACGCGCTGCGGTGGCGGGCGTGGTGCACCGCGTGCGCGACGCCCGAGCGCATGCCGGCGGCCGAGCCGATCAGGCAGTCGAGGCGGGTGTGGTTGACCATGCGGATGATCGTCGCGACGCCGCGGCCCTCCTCGCCCACCAGCCGGCCGCGAACGCGGTGGAACTCCACCTCGCTCGAGGGCAGCGAGCGCGTGCCGAGCTTGTCCTTGAGGCGCTGGATCCGGAAGCCCGGATCGCGCCCCTCGATCAGGAAGCAGGAGAGCCCGGCGGTTGTCTGGGCGAGTGTCAGGAAGAGGTCGCAGGACGGATACGAGCAAAACCACTTGTGGCCTGTGATCTCGAAGAGCCCGTCGCCGGCGGGCTCGGCGCGCGTCGTGTTGGCGCGCACGTCCGACCCGCCCTGCTTCTCGGTCATGGCCATCCCGGCCAGCGCGCCTTCGTCGTAGCTCGCGCGGGTCAGGCGCGGCTCCCAGTGGGCTGCCAGCGCGGGCTCGGCCCGCAGGGCCGGAATCACCGAATAGGTCATGGAGACCGGGCACATGACCCCCGAGTTGACCTGACCCCAGACGAACAGGAGCGCGCCGCGCACCACGTGCGCCCCGGGCTGAGGATCTCTCCACGGCAACGAGTGGATCTCCCGCTCGATCGCCTGGCGCAGCAACCAATGCCAGGAGGGGTCGAGCTCCACCACGTCGATGCGCACGCCGTAGCGGTCGTGCGTGCGCAGGATCGGCTCGTTTCGCTCGGCGCGCTCCGAGTGCTCGAGAGCCTCCGGCGACCCGGCCAGCTCGCCGGCGTCGCGCAGCCGGTCGACACCCCAGCTCCCGCCCTCGCGCTCGAGCCCCTCGCGCAGCGCCGTATCGGCCTCGAACACGTTGTAGGGGCCAAGCGGCGGCGGCTGGTTGGTTACGTCATGCGTGGATGCGCTCGTGAGCACGGGGGAGTGCCTCCTGACAGAACTGGACAAGGGTTGCGATCAAGGCTTCGTTCGAGCCGGCGCGCGCGGCGTGGAGCGGGCCGACGAGCGACTCGGCCAGCGCGCCGACCAGTGCGGCCGCGACCGTGCGCGAGTCGTGGGGGCGCAGCTCGCCATCGCGCACGCCGTCCTCGAGCACGGTCGCGAAGGCGTTGCGGTACCCCGTGCGCAGGCGCAGGCGCTCCGCCTCGACTGCCGGGTCGACGGGCTCGGCGATCAGCGCGTAGGCGAGCACGGGACCGGCCAGCGCGCGCCGGCTGAAGGCCTCCACGGCGGCACCGATCCGCTCGGGTGCCGAACGGCCGTCCGCGCGCGAGACGTCGACCACAACGTCCAGCTCGCGCTGCGAGGCCTGCCGGAAGACCTCCGCGAAAAGCTCGCCCTTGGAGGAGAAGTGCCGGTAGACGGTGCCCACCGCCACCTGAGCTCCGCCCGCGACCTGCTGGATCCCGGCCGCGGCGAAGCCGCCGCGCGCCACGCGCTCCATCGCGATCGAGACGATCCGCTCGCGCGTGGCCAACATGCGCGCCTGGGTCCGCTCGGTGGGCCGGTATGGCATCTCACAAAGAAGTGAATCACGATTCACACCTTGGCGCAACCGCTCAGGTGCTCGCGAGCAGCTCGCCGACCGCCGAGTCCGCGAGCTCCGCGTTGCGCTCCCAGGTCAGCGTGCGGGCGCGCTCGAGGCCCGCGGCGCGCAGGCGCTCGCGTTCCGGGCCTGCGGCCGCGAGCAGCGCCTCGGCAAAGGCGCCGGGATCGGCGGGGTCGGCGAGCAGAGCGGCGCCGCCGCAGGCCTCGGGCAGCGCCGCGGCGTCGCTGGCCACCACGGGAGTCCCGCAGGCCATGGCCTCCACGCAGGGCAGCCCGAAGCCTTCGTACAGCGACGGCATGGCCAGCACCGCCGCGTGGCCGTAGAGGGCCGGTAGCTCGCCCTCGGGCACATAGCCGAGCCGGCGCGCGCTGCCGGGCTCGCTTCGCAGGTAGGGGCGATCCGACCCGGCGACCACCACCTCGAGTCCCTGCTCGGCCAGGGCGGGCGCCGCCCGGTCGAGCAGCGCCAGGTTCTTTCGCGCGCTGTCTGTGCCGAGGGCGAGCACGTAGGGCCGTTCGAGGCCGGCCGGGCGGGCTCCGGCGGCCGGCACGAAGCGCTTATCGACTCCGGGCGGGATCACCCGAATGCGCTCCGGCTCGACTCCGAGCAGGCGGTGGAGTTCGTCGGCCACGAACCGCGAGGGCACCAGCAATAGCCGCGCGCCGGCGCCGATGCGGCGCAGGGCGAAACGGTGCCAGGACCCGTAGGCGCGGCCGAACCAGGCGGGCTCACGCAGCGGCGCCGCGTCGTGGATGTAGACGACGTTGCGCCGTCCGGCGAGCGGAGCGAGGTTGGCGGGGGAGAGGAGCAGCCGGCTGGCGCGAGCGGCGAGTGGCAGCGCGGCCTGCTCCCAGGCCTGGCCCGCCGCGTGTGCCAGCGCCCGAGGCGGGCGCACGACCCGGTAGCGGTCGGGTCGCAGCGCGGGCAGCCGGGTCACGAGCTCGACCGACACGCGCTCCACCCCGCCGATCTCGCTGCGCACGGTCGCGCGGGCGTTGATGGCAACCGGCGCCGTCAAGAGCGCATCTCGCGACGCGCGGCGCGCAGCGCGCGTAGCCGGGCGAGCTCGAGCCCCCCGCCGCGACGCGCCAGTCGCCGGGCGCCCGCGCGCGTCGCGTAGGTCACGGCCTCGGCCAGGTCGTCGAGAGCCAGGGCGGTGCTGCCCTCGCGCCCGACGACCTCGCGCCTGCGATGGGCGCGCATGCCCAGGTCGCGTGCGCCCAGCGCGGGCGCGGTCGATGCGCCGCCGCGGTGGCGCAGAGCCACCTCGGGGCGCAGCATGGTGGGGATCGCCGCCCGGCGAGCACGCAGGCAGAGCTCCATGTCCTCGTAGAAGAGGAACGCGCCGGGGTCGAAGGGACCGAGCCGTCGCAGCAGGTCGGTGCGAGCAACGAGGCAGGCCGCGATGGCCCACCCAACGGGGTGTGGGTGGTCGCTGCGCCAGGGCTCGTAGCGGCGCCGAAGCGCCGGCGGGAGCAGCGGCCCCGGGACAAAGGCGGGCACCAGGGCCTCTAGCCGGCCAGGGATCGGGTGAGCGCTGTCCTGCACGCTGCCGTCGCTGTTGCGCAACCGTGGGGCGATCAGCGCCTCGCTCTCCGCGGCCTCGGCCGCGAGTCGCCCCAGGCCGCCGTCCAGCAGCTCGACGTCCGGGTTCACGAGGGCGGTCACCGGCGCCTCGACGAACTCCAGGCCGGCGTTGCAGCCCGCTCCAAAGCCGAGGTTTGAGTCGAGCGTCACAACCTTTGCGCCGCGCGCCGCGGCCAGGGCTCCGCCCTCATCGGACGACCCGCTATCCACGATCACCACCTGGGGGTGGGGCGACAGGTACCGGTCGATCGTGTCGAGCAGCCGCGAGAGGTCGCGCTCGGAGTCGTGGATCACGGTGACGATCGCGAACGGGGTCATCGCGCCGCCTCCGCCAGCACGGCGCGAGTCTCGCGCGCGGCGTGTTCCCAGGAGAGCCGAGCCGCAGCCGCGCGGCCGTCCGCCACCAGGCGATCCCGCAGGTCCGGGGAGCGCTCCAGCGCGAGCAGGGCCTCGGCGAGCGCGTCCGCGTCGCCGGGGGCAACTCGCAGCGCGCCCTGGCCGAGCGTCTCGGCGAAGACCGGCAGGTCGGCGACGACCGCAGGCGTCCCTCGCGCAATCGCCTCGACCGGTGTGAAGCCAAAGCCCTCCTCGCGCGAGACGCACGCCAGCGCAAGCGCGTTTGCGTAGAGCGACTCCAACAGCGGCGCGCCGACGTGCCCCAGCACGGTGGCGTGGGTGCGCTCGAGCTCGCCGCGCAACGGGCCGTCGCCGGCGAACACGAGCGCGGCGGCCAGGCCCCGCTCGCGGGCGCGGCGGTGGCCTTCGATCAGCAGCTCGGGACGCTTGCGCGGCTCGAGCGCCCCGACCGCGAGCACGAAGCCGTCCGCGAGCCCGGCGGGCAAGGCCCCGGCTGGTCCCGGCGGGCGACCGGGACCGTGGGCCACTACGCGCGTCTGCTCCGGGTCGAGGCGCCAGCGGACGACCGCCTCGTCGCGGACCGGACCGGAGACGCAGATCACCCGCGTTGCCGCTTGGGCGAGCCGGTGCGGGCGCGCCAGCCGATGCCAAGCGCGCTCGTAGGCGCTGAAGTCCGATGGCCGGTGCTCGAACGCGAGGTCGTGGAGGGTCAGCACGTAATTGACCTCAGCGGAGACCGCCACGGGTCGTGGCGCCGGCGCCCACGCGACATCGCAGCCGGCGGCCAGGCGATCGAGCCGGGGGCGCCCGAGCAGAGGGACCGCTCCGAACAGCAACTGGCTGGGCACGCGCCGCCTCAGCAGGCGCACGTTTGCCGCCCGCAGCGGCTCGGGATCGGCCAGACTCGGCACGATCACGACGTACTCGTCGTCCGGAGCCAGCTCACCGAGGGCTTCGAGCAGCCAACGCAGGTAGCCGGCTACGCCGCGCTCGTGGACGGCGCCGGGGCGAAGCGCGCGGCCGTCGACGGCGACCCTCACGATTCCCTGCCGGCGGCTGCGTCAGCAGCGGCGCCGAAGGACGGCACCTGTGCCGAGCAGCGCCGCGCCCGCCAGCGCCACCGCGAGCAGCGGCAGGCCGGTCCGGGGAAGCGCCGGAGCGCCTGTGGCCTGCGCTGCCTGAACCGAGCCGTTCCCTCCCTCGGCCACGGTTGCCGGCGGGGTGGCGGGCTGCTCGGCGGGAGCTTCCGGCTGGGGCTGCTCGGCCGCGGGATCGTCGCCCTGGAAGGGGTCGCTGTACTGATCGTCGCCCGCGCTCTGGGCGAACGCTACGCCCGGTGCGGCGGCCAGCGCGGCGAGCACGAGGAGGGCGGCGAGGGCTCGAAGCATGGGTCGGCAGCCTAGCGAGGCGGTCCCGGCGGGCCGTGCTCAGGCCGTGCGGCACCCGCCCTCACGAGGCGGCGGTCTGAGCTTCTTGTTGTATGGCTCGTAGAACCTGAGACACCCCCCGCGGGTGCCGGCGCGCTGCGTTCGTGACAGCGTTCGTGTGCCTTACTCCATCAGCGACCACCGCTCGCCCCCGTAGACTGCGCGCCCGTGCTCAAGCCTGCGCCGACAGGGAGGGTCGCGCTCGTCCACGATTTCCTCGTGGGCGTGCGCGGTGCCGACCGCGTGTTCCTCGAGATCTGCGACCTCTGGCCCGACGCCGACGTGTTCACGCCGATCTACGACGAGCAGGGCACCGAGGGCCGCTTCGCCGGGCGCCGGATCTACACCTCCTTCCTGCAGCGGATGCGGCCGCGGGCACGCACATTTCGCGCGCTGCTCCCGCTCTACCCGGCCGCGATCGAGTCCTTCGACCTGTCGGGTTACGACCTGGTCGTGTCGAGCTCGAGCGCCTGGGCTCATGCGGTTATCTGCGACGAGGAGACGGTCCACGTCTGCTACTGCCACAACCCATTCCGCTTTGCGTGGAACGAGCGCCGGCGAACGCTCGCGGAGCGCCCGGACCCGGTCTCGCGCGCGGTGCTGCGGGGACTGTTTCGGCGTTGGCGCGAGTGGGACTGGATCGCCGCGCAGCGCGTCGACCGCTACGTCACGAACTCGCAGACCACCCAGTCGCGCATACGCGCCTACTTCGGCCGCGACTCGCGCATCGTCTACCCGCCGGTCGCCACCGAGCGCTTCGGCATCGGAGTCGTGGGCGACTACTACCTCGTGCTCTCGGAGCTGGTCTCTCACAAGCAGATCGACGTTGCCGTGCAGGCGTTCAACCGCCTGAGGCTGCCGCTGGTGGTCGCGGGCGACGGGCCGGGTCGCCGCCGTCTCGAGAAGATCGCCGGGCCTACGATCCGTTTCGCCGGCCGGGTGTCGGACGCGGAGGTCGCGAGGTTGCTGGCGAGCTGCCGGGCGCTGGTGGTGACCGGCCGCGAGGAGTTCGGGATTGCCGCCGTCGAGGCCCAGGCCGCGGGGCGGCCGGTGATCGCCCGCGGATCCGGAGGCCTGCTCGAGAACGTGGTGGACGGCGTGACCGGCTGCTGGTGGCAAGGCGAGGCGGACGAGCTCGCCGAGGCCGTCCTGAGCTTCGACACCGAGAGCATCGACCCCCGCGCCTGTGTCGAGAACGCACGCCGCTTCGACTCCGCGGTCTTTCGCAGGGAGTTTCCGCGCGAGGTCGAGGAAGCCCTGCGCGACGGTCCGGCCGAGCGCCTCGAGGTATGGCCGCGCGTCCCGCGCCGCGTGCCGCACGCCCGCCGGCAGGTTTGGCGCCCGGGCCGCTTCGGATAGATGGTTGCCGCGCGGGTCGCCATGGTCGCGGTGGCCCTGGGGGTGGTGTTCGTGCTCTGGACCTGGTTGGGGGCGGCGAGGGATTACGAGCGCGCCGTCGACCTCGCCACGAGCACCCGGCTGTCGAGCGCCCAGGCCGAGCAGGTCAGGCGCGATCTGCTCGCCGCCGGGCGCCACACACCGTCCACCGAGCCCGAGGTGGCGATCGCCCAGTTCGACCTCTTTCGCGGGCAGCCCCGTCGTGCGGCGGTCGAGCTGCGCGGCGTGGTTTCGCGCGAGCCGGACAACGCAACCGCCTGGGGTCTGCTGGCGGCCGCGCTCGCGGGGGTCGATGCGCCGGCCTCGCGCGCGGCTGCCCGGCACGAGGAGCAGCTACGCGCCGGCTTCGTGCACCGAAGCGAGTGAGCCCTCCTCCTCGCTCCAGGCGAGCAGCGCGCCCGCTAGGAGCAGCGCGACGAGGGTGAGAGCCGGCATCTCCCAGGTCCAGTCGAGGCCGGCGTGGAGCGCCCAGGCGGCAAACGCCGCCGCCGGGCCGGTCGCGAGGCCCGGCGCCCGCCGGTGGAGCCGTCCCGCAGCGAGCACGATCGCGGCGATCCATCCGGCTAGCGCCAGCAGGCCGGCGACGCCGAGCTCGGCAGCCGTCTCGATGTAGAGCGAGTGAGCGTCGTGGGCGCGCTCGGGAGCGTCGCGCTCGCGCAGCCACTCGACGGCGAACCCGCCGGACCCGACACCGCGCAGCGGATGGTCGCCGAAGGCGTCGAGCGCGACCCCCCAGTAGCCATAGCGTGTGGTCTCCGCCGAGGCAAAGCGAGCGCTCGTGGCTCCGAACGGCCCCGGCTCGGGGGCGCGCTCGAGCGCCGCACCCGCCGCCACGGCCACCACGATCGCGGCGATCACCCCGGCGATCGCGACACCGGGACGCCGTACCAGCAGCCCCGTCCGGGCGCGCTCGGGTCCCGCCGGCGCCCTCGCCGCCAGCGCCGCGCTGCCCGCGGCGAGGAGCAGCACGGCCGCGAGCAGGACGGCGCCTTGAGCGGTGCGGCCTCCGCCCTCGAGCGTGCGGGTTGCGGGCAGCGCCGCGGCAGCCCCCGAGGCCAGACCGGCGGCAACGGCCGCGACCAGACAGGCGCGCGCCTGGGCCCGCAGCGCCGGCGCGAGCACGCATAGGGCCAGAAGGCCCAGGCACGCGGACAGCAGCGCGCCGCGCGAGAAGCTCATATAGACCCCGAGTCCCAGCGGCACCGCGGCCGCGGCAGCGGCGGCGCGCAGCGCGGGCGAGCGTTCGGGATCGCCGGCCACCCGGGTCGCGAGGACGATCCCGAGCGCGGCCATCCCGCCCATCGCGTTCCAGTACGTGAGCGGCTGCTCGAGGCGGCCGGCCGCCGTGGTGCTGCGAGCCAACTCGATCACACCCTGAAGGAAGCGCTCCGAGAGCCCGTAGAGGACGACAACCAGCGCTCCGCCCGCGAGCACAGGCTCGAGGGCCGCGCGGGCTCGCGCGCCGCGCAGCAGCGCCACGGCGGCGACCAGCACGCCGAGGTAGAGCAGCAGCCTGCCGGTGTCGTCGACGACGTCCTGGGCCAGCGGCCCCCACTCGAGCGACAGCGCGGTCAGCGCACAGAGCAGGGCGAGCGACCCGAGCGCCAGCCGGCCGGGAAGCGCTCGCGGCAGCGGGACGGGGGAGACGAGCGCCGCCACGCCCACGAGCAGCCACGCCACCAACGCCGCGGTCAGGCGGGGACGGTCGAAGAACCCGCCTGAGAAGAAGGCGAGCACGAAGGGCCCGGCGAGGAGCACCGCCGTGGCCGCGGCGCCGGCGAGTCGGCGCATCAGGCGCGGCGCCCGGACGGGTCGGGCGAGCCGGCGAGGGGTGTCGCGGGCGCCCGCGTCTCCAGCGCGCCGGGAGGGCCCCCCGCGAGCCGCCTGCCGAGGCGCAGCGCGTGACGCTCGAGCCCGTACCAGCTCGCCGCCGCGACGGCGGCCGTGGCCACGAGCGCGATCAACGCGTACGGGAGTGCACCGAGGTCGCTCGCCAGGCCCGCACGATCGAGCTTCTCGAGGATGGCCAGGTGCCAGAGATAGAACGCGTAGGAGACGAGGCCCAGCCACAGCAGCGGCCGGAAGGCGAGCACGCGACGCACCCAGCCCTCGCTCGCCTCGCCGAACACGGCCGGCAGGATCAGCCCCGCGGCTACGACCGTCTTCAGCTCGTGGGTCTCGATCAGCTCGCTGCCGGACCCCCACGCCACCACTCCCTCGCGAGCCCCGAGGGCTGCGAACGCGATTGCCGCCACGAGCCACGCGAGCCACGGCCGTTGCGACACCACGCGCACGGGCGCCGGCTCATCGGCGCGCCGGGCGACCACGACGCTGGCCACCGCCAGGCCCATCCCAACCGCGAACTGATCGAGGAACGCCGGCAGCGTGACGAAGGCGGTGAGCGACCCGCTGAGCGAGCCTCCGCTCCTGAGCATGAGGACCTTCCAGAGAACTCCAGCGGCGAATAGGACGGCGACCATCATGAGCTCGCCGCGGACCACAGGCCCGCGGACCCGCCGCAGCCCGAGCGCCAGGATGGGCAGCAGGATGTAGAAGCTCACCTCGACGGTCAGCGTCCACGCCTGCCCGATCCCGCCGGTGATGGTGTCGGGGTCGTAGGCCTGGAGGAAGCCGTAGTAGATGACGATGCCCTCGGCGGTGAAGACTCCCGATACCGGCAGCCAGATGGCGATGATCGTGAGCGCGACCCAGTAGGCGGGCACGATTCGCGCGACGCGCCGGATCGCGTAGGGCACGAGCGCGGGGGAGGGCTCACCCTCGACGCGGGCGGCCACGAAGGGCCGGTAGAGCAGGAAGCCGGAGAGCACGAAGAAGATCGACACGCCCAGATTCAGCTCGCGGAGATAGCGCCCGGCCAGGCCCTCGTCGAACCAGCCCAATACGAACGCCAGGTGGTAGACGAACACCGACAGCGCCGCGATTGCCCTGAGCGAGTCCATCAGCGGGAAGCGCGCGCTCTGGACGTTCACTTCGCGCCAGCATAAGCGGGGTCCACGCGGTACACCGTCGCGCAGCCGAACCGCCGGGGCGGTCCCGTGAAGCCCTCCACGAGCGAGTCGATGTCCGCGCGGTCGTAGCAGTCGGAGTAGAGAAACGAGGCGCCCGACCGCCTGACAAGCGCTCCCGCCGCGCGCGGATTCAGCCGTCCTGCGAAGAGCGCCTCGGTGGCCTGGCGGCGCCGCTCGAATCCGGGAGTCCACGAGCCCGCTCCGATCCAGGTCTCGCGCCCGGTGTAGGCCGGCACGAGCACTCCGCTGTAGACCGGGGTCAGGACGCCGCCGGGCTGAGGCTGCTGTTCGAGATAGCGCAGCGCGTCGCGCTCGGACTCGGTCAGGAAGAACGGTTGGCGGCCGAGGTTGACCGCCTCGCGCAGTTCGTTGGCGCGGTACGCCGTGCCGGCGACACACAGGACGGCGACCGCCGCCAGTGCCGGTGCGAGGGGGATGCGGCGCTCGCCGAGCCACGAGCGCAAGGCGAGCACGCCGAGGACGGCGAGCGGCAGGGAGAGCCCCTGAAAGGCGTGAAAGGGAAAGGTGCCGGCGGGCTGGTAGAAGACCACGAGCCCGGCGAGGGGCCACACGCGCAGCGCCAGCGCGCCGAAGTCCGGTGCCGGCAGCCGGTAGGCGAACGCGGCCGGGAGGGCCAGCGGCAGCAGCCCGAGCAGCGTCACCCACCACGGCCAGCGCGGGAAGTCGTTGACCGCGCCCGCGAGCTCCCAGGACGGGTCCGCGCGCGAGAGCACGAAGTAGTAGGCGAGCGGGGCGGCGGTCGCGGCGAGCGGAGCCGCCAGGTCGCGGAGCGCACCGCCGGCCCTGCGTCCGCGCCCCAGGCTCAGCCCCTCGGTGACCGCCAGCACAAGGATTAGCGTGGCGCCCTGCCACGGCTGCAGCCAGGCCGCCGCAAGGCCCAGCGTGGCCGCCGCTACGAGCGCCCTGCGCGAGCCCCCCTCGCGGCCGCGCTCGTAGGCAAGCAGGGCGAGCGGGAGCAGGCCGACCGCGATCGCCGTGAACAGGTAGCCCCAGAGGTAGCTGCCCGGCCACAGCTCGCCGGAGACGAAGTCGAAGTCGAACTTGACCTCGTTGCCGCCGACGCCGGTCCAGCCCACCAGCGCGGCCACGGGGGAGGCGGAGAACAGCGCGAGCACGAGCGCGAGCCGGCGGTCATCGCGACGAACCAGAAAGCGGCGCGTGAGCGCGACGGCGGCGACAAAGAGCGCGAGCACGGCGACCGGCTTCCAGATCATGTAGGCGGCCACGACGCCCAGCCCGAGCCGGTGAGCCAGTCCCGATAGGAGCACCCCAGGGTGTACGAACGCCGCGGGGCCGTCGTCGAGGTCGTAGAGGTTGGCCACGCCCACGTGCTCGCCCGCTTCGCGCAGCCAGGTGAGGTACTGGAGCGGGTCGGCGACCAGGAACCCGTCGCCGCCGGTGACCACGCCGCCCTGGGTCCATACGCGTAGGACTAGGCCGGCGAGCGGGGCGCAGGCGAGCGCGAAGAGCACGAGCAGCGCGCCGGTCTCGAAGCGGTCGAGTGGCCGGATCGAGACCCGCGGCCGGGCGGCGGGCTCGGCCGCCACGTTCACGGACCGCTCTCGGCGGCCTCCGGCACAAGTGGCTCCCCCTCCGCCGCGGGATGCGCCGACCGGCCCCGGCGCGCCTCGCGGCGAACGTGCCGGCGCGCGGCCAGCAGCTCGCGCATCACCGGCAGGAGGATCCGGGCCATCCGCACGCGCGAGCCCTCCCGGTCCGTCCAGACGATTCCCGTCTCACAGACCCGGTAGCCGAGCGCGCGGGCCATGGCCAGCGTCTCGGCGTCGAACGTCCACCCCTCGAGGCGCGTACGCGAGTAGACGTCGATGGCGGCGGGCGCGCGCCAGAGCTTGAAGCCGCAGTCGAGGTCCTTGGTGGGCTCGCGCAGCAGCAGCCGGCAGAGCTGCTGGAAGCTTCGGCCGACGATGCGCCGGCGCAGCGGCTGGCGGCGGCCGAGCCGCGCGCCCTCGCCGAGACGCGAGCCCACGACCACGTCGTGATCCTCGATCAGCTCGACCATCGCGGGAAGCGAGGCGAGCGAGCTGGCGCAGTCGGCGTCGCAGTGGAGGCGCAGTTCGCCGCGCGCCTCGAGCATCCCCCGGCGCATCGAGAACCCCTTGCCGCGGTTGCGCTCATTGCGCAGAAGCCGGACACGGATGCCGTCGCTGAGCGACTCCACGCGGGCGGCGGTGGCGTCCTTGCTCGCGTTGTCGACAACGAGGATCTCGTACTCGCCGCCGTGCTCGTCGAGCCATTCGCCGAGGCGGGCGACGGTGGCCGCGATGCCCGACTCCTCATTGAAGGCGGGGACCACGACGGATATCCAGGGCGACGGCACGGCGCTCAGTCTAGGATCGCCGCGGAACCGGGCGGAGCGGGGACCGCGGTCGGCTGGTGGCTGCGTGCTTCAGCCGGCTCATCGGCGTTGCCCGGCCACGGTCCGGTAAGGGCGCCCACCAGCGCCACGAGATAGCTGCCCAGGCTCACGAGCGTGGCGACGGTGAAGCCGGCGGTCACGGCAACCGCCACGGCCAGCACGGATGCGACCACAGAGGTCACCCCGTTGATTCCCCAGGCCCACGGCACCGCCGCGGGCCAGAGGCCCGAGACTCGGCGCAGGCCGATCGGCATGGCGGCGCCGAGGCTCACCCCGAGCGGCGCCAGCACGGCCACGGTGACGGCCACCCGTGCGGCGAAGGGAAGTCCGATGAGGGCGCCCAGAAGCGGGCCCAGGCCGAACGCCACGGCGACGATCAGCAGGCAGGCCACGCCCAGCGCAGCGCACAGGGCACGGCGGCTGTCCAGCCGAGGCCGGGTGGTCAGCAGCGAGCCGAGCCCGGTGAACAGCAGCAGAGCGAACAGGACGACCGACAGCGCGTAGGTCGGAAAGCCGAGGAACAGGACGAGCCGCTGGATCAGCACGACCTCGAGCACTAGGTAGCCGACGCCGATGGCCGCGAAGTAGGCGAGTGCCGTGGCCGGCGGGCGCCCGCCCCCTCGCACGAGGGCAAGTGGCAGGGCGAACGCCAGCGCGCACAGCACCAGCAGCAACACGAGTGCCACCATCAAGAGCAGCAGTGGATCGGGGATGTTGACGGTCCCGGCCCGCTGGCCGTCGTCGCCGATCACGTCCGAGACGCGCTTCATATGGAAGAAGAACGGGCGATTGTCGGTCGGCGGGCAGACGTCGGTGCGCCAGCCTTTGCAGAAGGCGAGCGGACTCGAGGCCGCGGCGAGGGCGCCCCACTCGCCGACCTGAGGGCCGCCGGGCGCGTAGACCACTCCCCCTCCGCGCTCGCGTCCCCGTCCGCGGATCGCCTCGAGCTGCGAGGCGGTGAACGGGGTGCGCTTGACGAGCACGGTCCCGTAGACGTACGAGCGAAACGGTGCGTCGTAGTCGCCGAGAACCACGGCCACGTGCCGGCGCGGGTCCGCAACTCCTTCGCGGCGGAGCGTCTCGAGCGCCAGCACCGTCACGCGCAGCGCCTGATCGCCGAAGTCGCTGCGGGGCCGCGACACCTTGAGGACCCCTCCGGGCTTGAGGTGCTCCATGTACTCCTGGAAGGCCTCGACGGTGTAGAGGTTGTTCTCGGTCAGGGCAAACGCGTGGGCCGCGTTGGGGCTGAAGGTGTCGGTGAAGCCGATCTGAATCTGGTCGTAGCGGCGCTCGCTGCGAGCCAGCTCGGAGCGTCCGTCGCCGATTGAGGTGTGTACGCCCGGGAGCTCATACGGGGAGCGTGTGTAGTCCGAGAGGTCGTCGCTGACCACGTCGCGGATGCCGCGGTTAAGCTCGATCACGTCGACACGCCGGTAGCCGGCCGCCAGCGCGGTGAGCACGTCACGGCCGCCGCCGCCGCCGATCACGAGCGCGTCGCGGCGGGGGGTCAGCTCGTACCCCACGCTCTCCGGGCCCTCCTGAGTCGTGCGCCAGTCCGGGTAGGGGCCTCCCTGGTAGCGGATCACCTCGGCGATAACCCGGTCGTAGATCACGACCCCGCGCTGCCCCCCGGCGCCGCCCGGCGTATAGGCCGACACGCGGCTGAGCGGTGTCCAGCGCTCGGCCTCGGGGCGGGGCCCGCCGATCGACAGGTAGTACGCGCTCGTGGATGCCGCGAGCGCCACGAGTACTGCCGCCACCCCGAGCCCCAGCATCGCCGCTCGCCGCTCGGACGAGGCCGGCCCTGCGAACAGCCAGCCGGCCAGGCAGCCGACCGCGGTCAGAGACAGCGACAGGGTGGGGGCATCGACCAGCCACATGAGCGGAACGACCGTGGCAGCTCCGACCGCTCCGCCCGCCAGGTCGGCGGCGTAGAGGCGGCCCATGCCGTTCACAAAGCCGCGCACTGCGAGCGCGATGGCCACGCCCGCGAGAAGGAACGGGACGGCCGCGGCCACGCAGGCCAGCCCGAGTCGCAGGGCGAAATCGAGGTCCAGGCCGGTGTACGTGTAGTCGATGCGAACAATTACCGCCAGGCCGATGGCGAGCGCAGCGGCAAAGGCGATGCTCCAGCGCGCCAGCGCGCGTTCGAGTGACACTTGCTCGAACCATTCGGGCCGTACGTAGACGAGGATCGCGCCGCCACCGACGCCAACGAGCGCCAGCGAGATGGCCAGGAAGCCGAAGTGGTAGAGCAGGACGGCGGCGAGAATCCGCGTGAGCAGAACCTGGAAGGCGAGCGTCGCCCCGGCAAGCAGGGCGACGCCGACCAAGACGCGCGCGGGGGGACGCTCGGGGGCGGTGCGCATGTCGCGGGGCATCCTACGGGCGGGTACGATGCCCGCCTCAGTGTCCGAGTCCGTGTGTCGCATCTGCGAGGGCCCGCTCGAGCTGCGCCAGGCGGGCGGAGCCGCGTCGCTGACCCCGGAGCTCATGGCTCCGACCAACCACGACCCCGGCCAGCACGGCGATCTCTATGCCTGCCTGCACTGCGGAGTCGTCCATCAACCGGCGTTGCCGAGCGGCGACGAGCTGGCTGGGCTGTACCGCGGGATGGCCGACCACGACTACCTGAGTGAGGAGGCCGGCCGGCGCGAGAGCGCGCGGCGCCTGCTGGACCTGATCGGGCGCCATGTGGCTGCCGGCGAGCTGCTCGACGTCGGCTGCGGACACGGCCTGCTGCTCGACGAGGCGCGCCGGCGCGGCTGGTCTGTGACCGGGCTCGAGCTCTCCCAGGCGGCCGCCGGCTACGCGCGCGGGGTGCTCGAGCTCGACGTCCGTGAACAGCGAGTCGAGGAGCTTGCGGCCGAGCAGGGCGCCGACGGGCGCTTTCAGGTGATCGTCCTGGCGGACGTGCTCGAGCACCTCGACGACCCGCTCGGCGTGCTCGACGCCTGCGAGCGCCTGCTCGCCCCCGGGGGCGCGCTCTGCGTGGTGACTCCCGACCCGGCCTCGCGCACCGCGCGCATTGCCGGCTCGCGCTGGTGGGCCTATATCCCGGCGCACACGTTCCTGTTTCCGCGCGCGACGTTGAGGGAGCTGCTCGAGGCGCGCGGGCTCGTCCTGTCCGAGGACGTTGCGCTGCGGCGCTCATTCGAGCTCGGCTACTGGATGGGCGGGCTCGCCGAGCGCGGTGGCCGGCTCGCCGGGCTGGCGCGTGGCGTTGGGCGCACCTCGCTCGGGCGCCGGCGCCTGACGCTCTCCCTGGGAGACGAGCGCGTGATGCTCGCGCACAAGGTGCCCGTGGCCGCGCCGCCGCGGCCGCTCATGCGCGACCGCGGCGGGGATTTCAAGGTGCACGTGGTGCTCCCGGCCTACCGGGCGGCCGAGACGATCTCCCTGGTCGCCGGCAGCATGCCGGTGGAGGCCGCCGACCGGGCGCTCCTCGTGGACGACGCGAGCCCCGACGACACCTCGGACGTCGCCCTGCGCGAAGGGCTCGACGTCCTGCGCCGGCCGGCCAACCGCGGCTACGGCGCCAATCAGAAGACGTGTTACGTCCAGGCGATCCGCGACGGCGCCGACGCGGTCGTGATGGTGCACGCCGACAACCAGTACGACCCCGCCCTGGTCGCCCAGATGGTCAAGCCGATCCAGTACGACATCGCCGACGTGGTGATCGGCTCGCGCCTGCTCGAGGACGAGGCCATTGCGGGCGGCATGCCGCGCTGGAAGTGGGTCGGGAACCGCTTCCTCACCACTGTCGAGAACCTCGCGTTCCGGCGCGGCTACTCCGAGTATCACACCGGCTACCGGGCCTTCTCGACCGAGTTCCTGCGCTCGATCGCCTTCTTGCGCAACGACGACGGCTTTGTCTTCGACCAGGAGATCTTCGCCCAGATGGTCGCGCGCCGCGCTCGCGTGGTCGAGCTGCCGATCCCCACCCGCTACTTCCTCGAGGCGTCCACGGTCTCGTTTGGTGCAAGCGTGGAGTACGGCCTGCGCACGCTCGGCGTGCTCGCGCGCTACCGCCTCGACGAGCGCCGGCACCGCTGGCCGCTCTTGCGCCCGCCCGCGGCTCGGCTTGCCGCCCGCTCGGGCGAGCGACGGCCGGACCCGGCTGCCACGGGGTGAGCTCGCCGGAGCCCGCGGCCGGCGCGTCCGTCGTCCGCCGGGTCGCCTGGAACACGGGGGCGCAGGCGCTCGGCAAGGCGGCCGTACTGGCCATTGGTGCTCTCTCGGTCGCGGTCACCACGCGCTATCTGGGCGCCTCGGGGTACGGACAGCTCGCGCTGGCGCTCGCTCTCGTGCAGATGTTCGGACTGCTGGCCGACCTCGGCCTGCTGACGGTCGTGGTGCGCGAGATCAGCCGCGACCCGGCCCAGACGGAGCGCCTCGTCGCAAACACGTTGACGCTGCGGCTCGCCCTCTCGGTCGTGGTGATCGCGCTCTGCGGCCTCGTCGGCCTGGCGCTGCCCTACACCCCGCAGGTGCAGGTGGCGATCCTGATCGCCGGCGTGCCGCTGATGCTCGGCTTGGCGAACACCGCGCTCATCGCCGTCCTCCAGGCGCGGATGCGCATGGACCGCGCGGCGATCTCCGACGTCGCGGGCCGCCTGGCCGCCTTCGCCGCTCTCCTCGCCGCCGTCGAGCTCGATCTCGGCTTCTATGTGGTGGTCGCGACGGGCGCCGTGGGCGCGCTGGTCGCTCTCGTGGTCACCTGGCTGCTGGTCCGCCCGCTCATCGTTGTGCGCATGGCGGCCGACAGGGGGGTCTGGCGCCGGCTCCTAAAAGCGGCCCTGCCGGTGGGCGGCGCGCTCGCCGTCACCGAGATCTACTTTCGCGCCGACACGCTGATCGTCTCGCTTCTGCGGCCGTACGAGGAGGTCGGCTTCTACGCCCTCGCCTACCGGGTGGTGGAGCTGCTCGGCGTGCTGCCGGCGATCGTGATGACGTCCGTGTTCCCGCTCTTGTCGCGCTACCTGGTCGAGAGCCGCGAGCTCGCGCTGCGCACGGTGGACGGCGCCGCCGACCTGTTCGTCGCGCTCGGCGTGCCCCTGGCCGCCGGCGGCCTCGTGGTGGCGCCGGAGCTCGTGCGGCTGATCGCCGGTGAGGACTTCGCCCCCGCCGCGACACCACTGCGAATCCTGCTGTTCGCGGGGGCGCTCGCCTTCGTCAGCGGCCTGTTCGGACTTGCGCTGATCGCCGGAGGGCGCCAGACGAGCGCGCTGCGGCTCGCGCTCACGGCGCTCGCGTTCAACGTGCCGCTCAACTTCGCGCTCGTGCCGTCCCTCGGCATCGACGCCGCCGCCGGTGTGGCGGTCGCCTCGGAGTTGCTGCTGGTGATCGGCGGACTCGTGCTGGTGCGGCGCGAGCTCGGCGTGACGCCGCGCTTTCGGCTGCTGTGGCGTTCGCTGCTCGCCAGCGCCGCGATGGCGGGTGTGCTGGTGGCCGTCGGCGACTGGTCGCTCGCGCTGCTCGTTCCGCTCGGCGTGGTCGTATACGTGGCCGGGCTCTGGGCCCTCGGCGGCATCGACCGCGCCAGGCTGGAGGGCCTGCGCTCTTGAGGGCGTCAGTGCTCGTGCTGTCGTCGGAGCCCGCCGCCGAGCGCATGGCGGGGCCGGCCGTGCGCGCGGTCGAGCTCGCGCGCGCTCTCTGCGCCGAGCACGACGTCACACTGGCGGCGCCCGCGCCGAGCCGAGCCCCCGACGAGCGCATCGCCCTGATCGAGGCGGGCTTCGAGGACTTCGACACGCTGCTGGCGGCGGCCCGCGGTCACGACGTCGTGGTGGCCCAGGAGCTGCCGCCCACCCTGCTCGGCCGGCTCGCCGGCCTGTCGACGCGGGTGGTGCTCGATCTCTACAACCCGATCGTGATGGAGGTGCTGGAGGCGGTGGCCGCGCGACCGCCGCGCGCTCAGAAGCGGATCCAGAAGCTGATCACCTCGCGCGCCCTGGCGCAGATCGCGGTCGCGGATTTCATCGTCTGCGCCAGCGAGCGCCAGCGCGATCTCTGGCTCGGCGGCATGGCGCTTCTCGGGCTGATCGACCTGGACGCCTACCGGCAGGACCCCGCGCTGCGGACGCTCATTGACGTCGTCCCGTTCGGGATCCCGGCGGAGCCGCCCGCCGGTGCGGAGCGCTCGCCGCTGCGGGCGGCATTCCCCGCCATCGCCGCCGGCGACCGCGTGCTGCTCTGGGCGGGCGGGATCTGGGGCTGGCTCGACCCGGAGACGCCCATTCGCGCGGCGGCCGCGCTCGAGCGCACCCACCTCGTCTTCATGGGCACGGGCCGGCCCGGACTGGAGCGGACCGGGCAGGCGCCGTTCGTCGAGCGCGCGGTCGAGCTCGCGCGGCGAGAGGGCCTCGAGGGCGAGCGGGTTCACTTCAACGCCGGCTGGGTCCCCTACGCCGAGCGCGGCGCGTGGCTGCTCGACGCCGACCTCGGCGTGACCGCTCATCTCGATCATCTCGAGGCTCGCTTCTCGTTTCGCACGCGTGTGCTCGACTACATCTGGGCGGGACTGCCGGTGGTCGGGACGCGCGGCGACGCGCTGGCCGAGCTCGTGGAGCGCGAGAACCTGGGCCGGACGGTCGAGCCCGGCGATGTCGAGGGCTTCGCGGCCGCCTGCCGCGAGTTGCTCGACGACGAGCACGCGCGGGCGGCGGTCTGCGCACGGATCGCGAGTGTCGCTCCAAGCCTGCGCTGGGACGTGGCCGCCCGCCCGCTGGTGGATTGGTGTGCGCGCCAGCGCGAGCTGCCCGGCAGGCGCCCGCGGAGCGATGTGCTCCGGCGCGCGGCGCGAGCGCAGTACCTCCGCATCCTCTCGAATACCGTCGACGAGCGGGGAGTGCGTGCGGGCGCCGCGCAGGTGCTGAGGCGCCTGCGCCGCGCGATCGGCCGTCACTGACCGGTTACCGTCCCCGCGGTGACGACCGCCGCAGCCGAAGGACAGCTTCCGCGCGGGCGCACCGACGCCCTCGCCCGGCGATTCGGCCTCGACACGGTGGAGCTAGGCGCGCTTGTGGTGCTGGCCGGGCTGTCGGTCGCCGTCCTGGCGGCGCTCCTGACCAAGGGCCGGGCGATCACGGGCGCGGACGGGCTGCTCGCTTCCGACCAGCTGCAGTACTTCACATGGATACGCGAGGCCTCCGAGCACGGGCTGGTCGGCAATCGCTACGACTTCGAGCCCGACAGCCGCACGTTCCTGCACCCTGGCTTCCTGCTGTCGGGCCTGGTGCACCGGATCACCGGCCTGTCGGTGCCGCTTTCCTATCTGCTGTGGAAGCCGGTTGCCGTCGGGGTGACGTTCGCCGGTGCGCTGCTCTACGTGCGCCGGCACCTGGCCCCCGGCGGAGGCCGCCACACCGCACTCCTGTTGGTGCTGTTCGCCGTCATGCCGGCCTCCGCCTTCGTGGCCTGGAGCGGCTGGGGTGGCAAGCCGCGCCAGTACACGTTCGACTTCATCTCGGGCGAGATGTGGGCGGTGCAGTACCTCTGGGGCTATCTGATGACCGCCATCGCGGTCTTTCTGATGCCGCTCGTGCTCCTCGCCCTCGAGCGCTGGCGCAAGACACGGTCCGCGCGCACACTCTGGCTTGCGGCGGCGGGCGCGCTGCTGGTGTGCTGGCTGCAGCCGTGGCAGGGAGTGACCCTGGCCCTGATCGTGCTGGCGGTGGAGGCGCTGCGCTGGTGGCGCGCAGGCGTGCGCCCGGCGGCCGGCGCGCTAGCCGTGCCGGTGGCTGTCGGGATACCCGCGCTCTACTACTTCATCCTCTCGGTGGCCGACCCGGCGTGGGAGCTCGCCTCCGAGTCCAACGCGGCGGGCAGCCAGCCCACCTGGAGCTGGCCCTGGTGGGCGATCGTGCTGACCCTGGCCCCGCTCGCGGTGCCGGCCGCGCTGGCCTATCGACTGCCGGCGCGTGACTGGCAGGCCGTGGCGCTGCGGGTGTGGCCATTCGCGGCCCTGGCCGTGTACCTGCAGCCGGGCGGCACCTTCCCCTACCACTCCTTCCAGGGGCTTGCGATCCCGCTGTCGATCCT
>JBEVKF010000067.1:0-9856 GCA_040509755.1 Thermoleophilaceae bacterium
GTAGGAAACCCGTCGGCTCTTCGAAGCCGAGGAGCCGGCGGGCTATCCTGAGCGGTACATGGAGACCGGGACGTTCAGAGTCAAGTCGGGCCTTGCCGAGATGCTCAAGGGCGGGGTGATCATGGACGTCGTCACGGCCGAGCAGGCGAAGATCGCCGAGGATTCCGGCGCCGCGGCGGTGATGGCGCTCGAGCGGGTGCCCGCCGACATCCGCGCGGCGGGTGGCGTGGCGCGCATGGCCGACATCACCAAGGTCGAGGAGATCCAGGCCGCGGTCACGATCCCGGTGATGGCCAAGGCCCGCATCGGGCACTTCGTCGAGGCCCAGGTGCTCGAGGCGCTCGAGGTCGACTACATCGACGAGTCCGAGGTACTGACCCCGGCCGACGAGGCCCACCACATCGACAAATGGGCGTTCAAGGTCCCGTTCGTGTGCGGGGCGACCAACCTGGGCGAGGCGCTGCGGCGCATCGGCGAGGGCGCCGCCATGATTCGCTCCAAGGGCGAGGCAGGTACGGGCAACGTCGTCGAAGCGGTTCGCCACATCCGCGTGATCCGCGGCGAGATCCGCCGCCTTCAGGGACTGAGCGAGATGGAGCTGCCGACCGCTGCCAAGGAGCTGCAGGCGCCGCTCGATCTCGTCACCGACGTGGCCCAGAAGGGCCGCCTCCCGGTCGTGCTGTTCTGCGCGGGCGGGATCGCCACACCGGCCGACGCCGCGTTGATGATGCAGCTCGGCGCGGAGGGGAACTTCGTCGGCTCGGGCATCTTCAAGTCCTCAGACCCCGAGCGCCGCGCGCGGGCGATCGTCGAGGCGACCACACACTTCGACGAGCCCGAGCGAGTGGCCGCCGCCTCGCGCGAGCTGGGCGAGGCGATGCCCGGAATCGAGATCGCCAACCTCGAGGCCGCCGGCGGCCTGCTGCAGAAGCGCGGCTGGTGAGTTCACCCGTGGTCGGTGTGCTCGCTCTTCAGGGCGGGTTCGATGCGCATGCGCAGGCGCTCGAGGAGGTCGGTGCGCGCCCTCGCCGCGTGCGCGTTCCGGCGGACCTGGTCGGCCTGGACGGGCTGGTGATCCCCGGTGGCGAATCGACCACGATCACGCTCGGAGTCGAGCGCGAGGGCCTGGCCGAGCCGCTGCGCGAGCTCGTGCGCTCGGGGCTGCCGGTGCTCGGCACCTGCGCGGGCATGATCATGCTCGACCGCGATCATCTCGACCTGCTCGACGTGAGCGTGCGCCGTAACGCGTTCGGGCGCCAGCTCGCGTCGTTCGAGGCCGAGCTCGAGTGGGAAGAAGGCCCGCTTCAGGCCATCTTCATCAGAGCCCCCTGGGTGGACGAGGTCGGCGACGAGGTCGAGGTGCTCGCCGAGGTCGACGGCCACCCGGTCGCCGTGCGCCAGGGCAACATCCTGGCCGTCTCCTTCCATCCCGAGCTGACCGACGAGCGCCGGCTGCATCGCTGGCTGCTCGACCATGCCAAAGTGACCGCACTATGAGAGACAGCCGCGCAGAGGCGCTTGCGCAGATCCTCGTCCGCTATTCGACACGGGTATCGAAGGGCGACGTGTGCGTGATCCAATCCACGAGCGCCGCCGAGGTGCTCGTGCAGTCGGTCTACGAGGAGGTGCTGCGCGCCGGCGGCCTGCCGGTCATGCAGCTCACCACCGAGGGGGCGCAGTCGGCCTTCTTCGACCTGGCGGGCGAGGAGCAGCTCGACTGGATCCCGCCGCCCGCCGAGTGGGCGGCCGAGAACTCCGACGTGCGCATCGCCGTGATGGCCGACGTCAACGCGCGCGAGCTCTCGAAGGCCGATCCAAAGAAGCAGGCGCGCGCGCAGAAGGCGCGCAAGGGGCTGATGGAGACGTCGATGAACCGCTCGGCGGCCGGCGAGTACCGCTGGGCGCTGACGCTGTTTCCCACGCACGCGTACGCGAGCGAGGCGGGGATGTCGCTGCGCGACTACGAGGACTTCTACTACGCCGCCTGCCTTGCCGCCGACTCCGACCCGCTCACCGCCTGGCAGCGCCAGTCGGACCAGGTCAACCACCTGGCCGAGTGGATCGAGGGCAAGGAGCAGGTGCACATCAAGGGGCCCGGCACCGACATCACGCTCGCCGTGGGCGGGCGTCACTGGATTCCCTGCGCGGGCGAGCACAACATGCCCGACGGCGAGTTCTTCACCGGTCCCATCGAGGACTCGGCGAACGGCGAGATCAGCTTCTCGTTTCCGGCGAGCTACGGCGGGCGGACCGTCTCAGGCGTGCGCTTTCGCTTTGAGGACGGCAAGGTGGTCGACGCCTCGGCCGATCAGGGCGAGGACTTCTTGACCGAGATGCTCGACACCGACGACGGGGCACGCCGCCTGGGCGAGCTGGGCATCGGCACCAACTACGGCATCTCCACGGCCACCAAGGAGATCCTCCTCGACGAGAAGATCGGCGGGACCGTCCACCTGGCGATCGGGATGAGCTACCCGGAGACCGGGGGCGAGAACAGCTCGGCCGTCCACTGGGACATGGTCTGCGACCTGCGGGAGAACGGCACGATCACCGTCGACGGGGTAGAGCTGCAGCGCGACGGCCGCTTCCTGGTCTAGCCCCACATGGCGTCTGCGACCGTCGACCTCGTCCGCCGGGCGTTCGACGCCTACAACTCCCGCGAGGTCGATGCCCTTCTGCGCGTGCTCCATCCCGATGTGCACGTGCGCTCGCTGATGACGGAGGCCGAGCGCGCCGACTACCACGGCCATCAGGGCGCGCGCGAGTGGTACGCGGCGGTGTTCGACGTCTTCCCCGACTGGGCGCCGAGGATCGACAAGATTCGCGAGGTGAGCGCCGATACGGTGGTGATCGCCTTCACGGCGAGGGCCACGGCCACGAGCAGCGGCGTGCGCATCGAGCAGCGCTACTGGCAGGGTGTGCACCTTCGCGAAGGGCTCGTCGACTACTTCGGTTTCTTTCGCAGCGAGGAGGACGCGCTCGAGGCTCTCGGGGTGGGGAAGGCAGGTCCGCGCGAGTAGGCTCAATCCATGGCCGGTCATTCCAAGTGGGCCTCCATCAAGCACAAGAAGAAGGCCGTCGACGCCAAGCGCGGCGCGCTCTTCACCAAGCTCACACGCGCGATCACGGTCGCCGCGCGCGAGGGCGGGGGAGACCCCGAAGGAAACCCGTCGCTGGCGCTCGCCGTGCAGAAGGCGCGCGACGCCTCGATGCCCAAGGACAACATCGAGCGAGCGATTGCCAAGGGCACTGGCGCGGACGCGGATGCCCAGGCCTTCGAGGCCGTGCTCTATGAGGGCTATGGGCCGGGCGGGGTGGCCGTGCTCGTGGAGGCGCTGACCGACAACCGCAACCGCACCGGCTCCGAGGTGCGCAACGCGTTCACCAAGCACGGCGGCAGCCTGGGCGAGCCGGGCTCCGTGGCCTGGACCTTCGAGAAGAAGGGCGAGATCGTGGTTGACGGCTCGCGCTACTCCGAGGACGACCTGCTCGCGGCGATCGACGCCGGCGCGGAGGACGTCGCGCTGGACGGCGACATCTGGGAGATCGTCACGGGCCCGACAGACGTCGCGGCCGTGCGCGACGCCCTCGCCGAGGAGGGCGTCGAGATCGAATCGGCCGAGCTGGTCCAGCGCCCGACCACCCGCACGCGCGTGGAGGAGGACCGCGTGCGCACGCTGATGAACCTGATCGAGGCGCTCGAGGAACACGACGACGTCCAGGCCGTCCACGCCAACTTCGACGTGGACGCCGAAGTGCTGGAGCGCCTGGCGGCTGCTTGACCGAGAGACGCTCGAACCGCGCCCGTATCGGCGTGGCCGCCTTCTGGATCGTCGCGGGTGCGCTGCATTTCGTGATCCCGCGTCAGTACCGGTCGATCGTGCCGCCGGCGATCGGGGACTGGAAGTCCGAGCTGGTGGTGGCGAGCGGGATCGCCGAGATCGCCGGGGGACTCGCGGTGCTCTCCGACCGCACCAAGCGCGGCGCGCGCTGGTGGCTGCTCGCGACATTGGTCGCCGTGTTCCCGGCGAACATCCACATGGCGGTCAACGCCGAGGACTTCAAGGACATCCCCGAGGCGGCGCTCTGGGCGCGACTGCCCTTCCAGGCCGTGTTCGCGTGGATGACCTGGCGCGGCACGGAGTAGGGCGAAGGGCCGATACCGGGGAGCGTCCACCGCACGCTGCCGCCCGCCGACAGCGAGGTCTTTCGCGGCCCAGCGAGCGGGCGCGGGCGCCCTGAGTCTCCATATTCGGCACTAAGGGGGCCCGCCGATCGAGTTCGCGACGCCCGGGCGCCGTGGGTCTCCATATTCGGCACTGAAGGGGCCCGCCGATCGAGTTCGCGACGCCCGGGCGCCTTGATTCTCCACATTCGGCACTCAGGGGGCCCGCCGATCGAGGTCGCGACCCCCGAGCGTCCTCAATTCGCATGGACGCAAGCATCCCGCTCGGCGCGACGCTGCGCGCACCCTTGAGACCCGCCCGGACGCAGGCGTCCGGGCCTCTGCGCAGAATCTCCCCGATTGGTGATCGTCCTCGGCATCGACCCCGGCACCGCGAACACGGGCTACGGGGTGGTCGTATCGCGCGGCAGCACGCTCGCGGCGCTCGATGGCGGCGTGATCGAGACGCGGCCGGGCACGCCGCTGGAGCGGCGGCTCGCCGACATCCACCTGCGCGTCTGCGACCTGATCGCGGAGCACCGGCCGGTGGCCCTGGCGGTGGAGGACCTCTACTTCGGTCGCAACGTCCACTCGGCGTTTGCGGTCGGACAGGCCCGGGGCGTCGTCATGCTCTCGGCAGGCATGGCCGGCGTGCCGTGCTTCTCGTATACGCCGCAGGCGGTCAAGCAGGCGGTCTGCGGCTCGGGGTCGGCGGCCAAGGAGCAGGTGCAGCGGATGGTGGGTGCCTTGCTCTCGCTGCCGGAGCCGCCCAAACCCGACCATGCGGCCGACGCCCTCGCGGTGGCGATTTGCCACGCCAACGGCGCGCCGCTGAAGGAGGCGCTTGGATGAGGTGGTGGCGATGATCGCCTTCGTGCGCGGCGAGGTCATCTCGCGGCTGGCGGGCGAGGTCGTGATCGAGGCATCCGGGGTGGGCTACCGCATGGCGGTATCCACCGAGACGCTCAACTCGGTGCCGGCCGCAGGCAGCCAGGGGCGGCTCTTCACCCACCTGGTGCTGCGCGACGACGGCATGCACCTTTTCGGCTTCGCCACCCAGGCCGAGCGCGAGCTCTTCCTGATGCTGATCGGCGTGCAGTCGGTCGGCCCGAAGGTCGCGCTGGCAGTGCTCTCCGGAGGCGCGCCGCGTGAGCTTCTCAACGCGATTGCCTCCGGCGACAGCGCCCGCTTCCAGGCGGTGCCCGGCATTGGCAAGCGCACCGCGGAGCGCATCATCGTCGAGTTGCGCGAGAAGGTCGCGGGCAAGGTGTCGGACGAGATCGTGGTGCGCCACCTCCCCGGCGACGACCCGCGCGCGCTTGCGCGGGAGGGCCTGCTCGGCCTCGGCTTCACGCCCCAGGAGGCGGACGCCCTGCTCGACAAGGCCGCGGGCGAGTCGCCCGAGGACCTGATCGCCGAAGCTCTCAGGGCGGCGCGGTGAGCGGAATCCGCACACCCGGCGTCGAGCGCGTTCACGACCCCGTGGCCCTGCCCGCCGAGGACGACATCGACCGCTCGCTGCGTCCCAAGAAGCTCGAGGACTTCGTGGGCCAGGAGCCCGTGAAGGATCAGCTCGCGGTGTTCATCGCGGCGGCCAAGGCGCGCGGCGAGGCGCTCGACCACGTGCTGCTCGCGGGCCCTCCCGGCCTGGGAAAGACCTCGCTCGCCCAGATCGTCGCCAACGAGATGGGGGCGGAGTTCGTCAACACCGCCGGCCCGGCGCTCGAGCGCAAGGGCGACGTTGCGAGCTATCTGACGGCACTCGCGCCGCGCAGCGTGTTCTTCGTCGACGAGATCCACCGCCTTCCACGAGCGCTCGAGGAGACGTTCTATCCCGCGATGGAGGACCGCAAGCTGCCGATCACCGTGGGCCAGGGCGCGGGCGCGGCCGTGGTGACCCTCGACCTGCCGGAGTTCACCCTGATCGGCGCCACCACGCGCGCCGGCCTGCTCACCACGCCGCTGCGCGACCGCTTCGGTGTGAGCCACCGGCTCGAGCTCTATGGGCAGGCCGACCTGGCGCGCATCGTGCGACGCTCGGCCCGGATCCTCGATGTGGCGATCGACGACCTCGGCGCCGAAGCGATCGCATCGCGCTCGCGCGGGACCCCGCGGGTCGCCAACCGCCTGCTCAAGCGCGTGCGCGACTTCGCCGAGGTGCGCGGCGCCGGGTCGATCGACGCGCGCGTGGCGGCCGAGGCGCTCGACCTGCTCGAGGTCGACATCGCCGGGCTCGACCGGCTCGACCGCGACATCCTCCGTGCGATCTGCGAGAAGTTCGGGGGCGGGCCGGTCGGGCTCTCCACTCTGAGCGTGACCGTGGGGGAGGAGTCCGACACGATCGAGGACGTCTACGAGCCCTACCTGCTCCAGCAGGGCTTCATCATGCGAACGCCGCGGGGGCGGGTGGCCACCGATGCCGCTTTTGCTCACCTCGGGCTCGAGGCCCCGAGGGACACGTCGCAGCGACTCTTCTGAGGATGAGCGCCCTTAAGCTCGTGCATACCTCCGTGGCTAGCATGGAGCGTTCATGCCGATCTTCATCTGCCCGAATTGCGGGGATCGCAGCGTCTCAACCGAGCGCACCGCCGGCTTCCAGAACCGCGCGAAGGCCTGCAAGAAATGCGGCTTCGGCTTCCTGTTCGAGCTACTCGACGACTACTACCCGGCCCCCAACGCCGCGTTCTTTCTCCTGGACCAGCAGGGCCGCCTGATCGGCACCGGGCGTGGAGCGCGCGAGCTGACCGGCCTGGGCGACCTCGATGTGATCGGCCGGCCGGTGCAGGACGTGCTCAACCTCAAGTTCGAGAACGGCAGCGACCACATCGCCACCGCGCTCGAGTGGGGTGTAAGGGTGCTCGACAAGGCCGTGATCGTCCACGCGGAGGGCGACCGGCCTGAGTCCGCGAAGGCCGACATCTTTCCCGCCTATGACGACGACGGCGGGCTGCTCCTGGTGCTGACGCCGCGGCTATGAGCAACCGCGTTCGCAATCTGTCCATCCTCGGCGCCGTCGCGGCACTGCTCGTGCTCGCGCTCCTGGTGATACTGCCCGGCACTCCTCTCTCCAAGGACACCAAGCTCGGCCTCGACCTCGAGGGCGGCATCGAGCTCGTCTACGAGGCGCGCCCGACCCCGCAGGTCCCCGAGGTCACCCAGCAGGCGATCGACGACGCGATCGAGACGATGCGCAAGCGCGTCGACTCCCTCGGCGTGGCCGAGCCTGAGATCCAGCGCTCGGGCCGCGAGCAGATCGCCGTCGGCCTGCCATCGGTGCAGAACGCCGAGCGCGCCAAGGCCCAGGTGGGCACCACCGCGCGGCTGCAGTTCTATGACTGGGAGCCGAACCTGCTCACCGACCGCGAGATCTACGCGGGCGGGAACGCTCTCTACGAGGCAACCGCGGCGGCGTCGAAGGAGCAGGGCAGGGCGGAGAAGGTCGACATCGTGCCCGGCTCGGGAGACACGCCCGAGGAGGCCGACCGCGCCAACAACACGGCGAGCGACCGCTACTACCTGTTCGGGCCCGACCAGCTCCCGATCGGCCCCGACAAGAAGCCGGTGCGCACCGGCAGCTACGACCCCTCGGGCTCGTGCAAGGAGCTGCTCGCCGAATATCAGGAGGCACCCGGCGCGGCGAAGGAGTACGCCAAGGACACGGAATGCCTCTCGGAGCTCGAGGCGCTCGGCGGCGGCGGGCCGCCCTCCGGCTCGCGCGTGATCAAGGTGCCCGAGGGCGTGGTGGTCATCGAGCAGGAGCGCTCTCCCAACCAGCCGCCGCAGATCAAGCGCTTCACGGTGCTCGAGGACGACTCCGAGCTCTCGGGCGAGGACATCAAGGACCCGGAGGCCAACACCGACCCCAACACCAACGCCCCGCTCGTGTCGATGAAGTTCTCCGACAAGGGCCGCGAGGCTTTCGCGCGCGTGACGAAGCGCATCGCGGAGCGCGGCTTCAACGCCTCGACGCTGCAGGCCGGTGGCGACAAGGACCAATTCAACCAGCGCTTCGCCATCACGCTCGACGACCAGATCGTCTCGCTCGCCACGATCGACTTCACCGAGCTCCCGGAGGGGATCGACGGGCGAGACGGAGCGCAGATCGAGAACGTCGGCAGCTTCCAGGACGCCAACGACCTGGCGGAGAGCCTGCGCATCGGCGCGCTGCCCATCGACCTCAAGCTGATCTCCGAGACCCAGGTCTCGGCCACGCTCGGCAAACAGGCGCTCGACCAGGGTCTGCTCGCCGGTGCGGTGGGCCTGGCGCTCACGATCGTCTTCCTGCTCTTCTTCTACCGCGTGCTCGGCCTGGTGGCGACGGCGGCCCTGCTGATCTACGCGCTGCTGCTGTTCGCGCTGGTCAAGCTGATCCCGATCACGCTCACGCTGCCGGGCATCGCCGGCCTCGTGCTCACTCTGGCGGTGGCGGCCGACGCCAACATCGTCATGTACGAGCGAATAAAGGAGGAAGTCCGCGCTGGCAGGTCGATTCCGGCCGCGATCTCGACCGGCTACGCCAAGGCGCTGCGGACGATCATCGACGCCAACGTGGTGACCGTCGGCGTGGCGTTCATCCTGTTCACGCTCGCCACGGCCGGCGTCAAGGGTTTTGCTTTCACGCTCGGTATCGGAACGCTCGTGTCGCTGTTCACGGCGGTGCTGGCCACCTCGGCGATTCTCGGCTCGATGGCGCGCTCGCCCCTGCTGCGCCGCCCGAGTGCGCTGGGCGTGGGCAAGGATCACAAGTCCTGGTCGTTCGACTTCATGGGCAACTCGCGCTGGTTCTTCTCGTTCTCGGGCGTGATCCTGCTGGTCGGCGCAATCTCGATCGCGACGCTCGGCATCAACTTCGGCATCGACTTCGAGTCCGGAACCCGGATCGTGACCCCGCTGGAGCGCCAAGCGAGCGTGGACGACGTTCGCAGCACGCTCGAGCCGCTCGGCTACGCCGACGCGAAGATCCAGCAGGTCGACGATCCCGAGCTGGGAGAGAACGTGTTCCAGCTCAGGGTGCCGCAACTCGATCCCAACCAGGTCGGCGAGGTTGAAGCGGCTCTGGACGAGGACTACGGCGTGGCGGGCGACCAGTTTTCGTCGCAATCCATCGGTCCCACGTTCGGGCAGCAGATCGCGCGCACTGCCCTGCTTGCGGTGATCGCGTCGCTGCTCCTGATCTCGCTCTACATCGGCTTCCGCTTCGAGTGGAAGTTCGCCGTCCCGATCCTGATCGCGCTCGCGCACGACCTCTTGATTACAGGGGGCGTATACGCCCTGACCGAGAGGGAGGTCACGACCTCGACGGTGGCCGCCCTGCTCACGATCATGGGCTACTCGCTCTATGACACCGTGATCGTGTTCGACCGAATACGCGAGAACGTGCCGCGCATGCCTCGGGCCACGTTCTCGCAGATCGCAAACCGCTCGATGTCCGAGGTGTTCACGCGATCGCTTGCGACGAGCTTCGTGGTGTTGATGCCGGTCGGCGCGCTGCTCCTGTTCGGTGGCGACACGCTCAAGGACTTCGCCTTCGCCCTGCTGGTCGGGGTGGCCTCGGGCACCTACTCCTCGATCTTCATCGCCACGCCTGTCGTGGTGGAGTGGAAGGAGCGCGAACAGGTCTACATGCGCCGCCGCAGGCTCGTCATGGAGCAGCACGGCGGCCACGTGCCCGCGTTCGCCACCGGCGCGCTC
>JBEVKF010000068.1:0-15724 GCA_040509755.1 Thermoleophilaceae bacterium
TCGCGGTGACCCGCGAGACCGAGGCGCTGTCCAAGAGCCTCGGCCGCTCGCCGAGGGTCCGCGAGGTGGCGAACTCGCTTGGCTGCCCGGTCGAAGCCGTGCTGGAGGCACAGGAGGCCTCAGCAAGCTACGAAGCCGCGTCGCTCGACGCCCCGACCTCGCGCGAGGACGACGAGGCGGCCGCTCTGATCGACATGCTCGGCGACGACGACTCGGCCTACGATCTCGTCGAGAGCCGCGACGCGATCGCCAGCACCTGGAAGGCCCTTCCGGACGTCGAGCGCAAGGTGCTCGAGCTTCGCTTCATGCACGACCTCACACAGCGCGAGATCGGCGACCAGATCGGTTACTCGCAGATGCACGTGTCGCGCCTGCTGCGACGCGCGCTCAACCGCTTGGAGACAGCGGCAGCCGCCGCCTGAGCAGCTTGGCGTTCTCGACGGCGAAGCCCTCCCAGTCGTTGTTGAAGTAGATTGAAGTAGACAAAGACCTCGGCCGCGCGGCGCCACTGTCCGATCCGCCCGGCCCACTCATCGATCTCCGCGCGCGAGTAGTTGCCCCGTCGCCCGCGCCGGCCGTGGTGCAGTCGCACGAGCGTCCAGTCGGTGGTCAGCTCGCGCGCCTGAAAGGGCCACTTCGGGTGGTCCGCGATCACGAGCGCCGTGGCGTGGCGGCGCAGAAGCCCGTAGACGTACTCGTTGAACCAGCTCTCGTGCCGGAACTCGAAGCAGTGACGGCCCGGCGGAAGCTGCTCGAGTGCGCCCGCAAGGACGTCGTCGTCGCGCGCGAAGTTCGCGGGCAGCTGCCAGACGATCGGCCCGAGCTTCGGCGAGTCCACCAGCGGCTGGATTCGCTCGTAGTAGCGGGCGATGCCCCGCTCGATGTCGCGCAACCGCCGCACATGGGTCAGGTAGCGGCTCGCCTTGGCCGCGAATAGGAACCGCGGCGGGGTCTGCTCGACCCAGCGGGCGACGGCAGCGCTGGACGCCAGCCTGTAGAAGGTTGAGTTGACCTCGACGGTGTCGAACTCCTCGGCGTAGCGCGCCAGCCAGCGCGACTTACCCAGGCCCTCGGGGTAGAGCCGCCCGCGCCAGTCATCGTAGTTCCAGCCCGAGCAGCCGATGTGGACCGGCTTGGCCAACGACCGCTCAGCGCCCGCCGAGGCGGGACAAACGGCTTGTGTCGACCACCTCGAAGGCGCTGCCGGGCACGTCATGCAGCGAGTGCAGGGCGTCGTTGCTCCAACCCCGGTTCGGAGCGCCGCTCACGAACCATGGCGAGCCGTTGTCGGCCAGAATCATCCCGTAGCGCTTGAGCGCCCGCAGCACCACGCGCGCCTGGCGCGGGAACCGCGAGATGTCATAGCCGCGCTTGAGACGCACCCGCTGGCCCATCGCTGGGAGATCGGGGTCGGTCAGGTCGGACGCGAAGTGGCGTGCCGGATAGATGAACGCCCGACGCGTGCGCGACGCGGTGAAGCGCAGGGCATGGTCGATGCGGCCGCGCTTGACCTCGTCATAGCGGGCGAGCCCTGGGAGGATCGGCAGCCCGGCGCCGTCCGCTGAGGTCCAGCCGCGCGGGCGCAGCCGGTTCGAGCGCAGGTTCCAGACCGCGCCGGAGCCGGCGCGCCAGCGAGCGCCGCCCTGCTCCGGATAGGCCGCGAACAGCTCATAGAGCCGGCAGCGGCCCCTGTCGACCACGATCACGTGGCGGTCGCCGTCGGAGCCGCCGCCGCCTTCGATCGGTGCCTGCGGGGGAATCGGATACGGGCCGCGGTCCGACTCGCTCGCGTAGTCGAAGCTGACGGGTACGCGCGGCTGGCTCTTCGCGACGGTCACATACGGAATGCCGATCGGCCTGCCTTCGTAGAGCCCGGAGCCGAAGTCCGCGTGCATGGTCTCGTCCGGGCCGATCGAGCGCACCAGGGCGTCCGAGTTCGGATGAACCGGCAGGCGATCGACGCGCCGGTTCCAGTCGTTGCTCTTCGGAAACACCGGGCAGGCGCGCGCTCCGGGCAGGCGGCTGCCATCGGACGAAGGCACGAGCGCGACGGCCGCCGCGACCAGCAGAGCGATGCAAAGCGCGACCCGCTTCACCGCGTCAAGGCTAGCCCGCGAGCCAGACCGAGGGCGGCGGCGGGCGCTACTGCCCGGGCTGCCCGGAGGGGCCGAAGCGGCTCGTCTCGCCCTCCGGGAGCTTGCCGTCGCGCCCCACGTAGCCGTCCTTGCCCCCGGCGCACAGGTACAGGGCGGGCCCGTCGCCCACGTTCTTGACCCTCCGCACCGTGGAGGCATCGACGCGCGCTAGCGCGCCCGGGCCGAGCAGGTGCGTGGAGTCGTCGTTGAACGTCATCTCGACCGTCCCCCGGTGGACGAAGTAGAGCTCCTCCTGCTCCTCGTGGTAGTGGCTGCCGGTCTCGTATCCCGGCGGGATCTCGATCGCGTTCACGCCGAACGCGGTCACCCCGAGCATGCGGCGCACCTTGCGAAATCCCGGCCCCTCCGCCAGCGAGTCCACGTTCGCGACGGCGTAGCCCTCGCCCTCGACGACTTCCCCGATCTCGTCAGCCATGGCGCCACCCTACAGAGGTTGCGTCAAGCAACCTTCTCGGCGCTGCGAAGCCCGCCGCGGGCCCACAGGATGCTGACGCCCACCAGCAGCAGCACCACCCCGAACGCCGGCACCACCTTCGTCGGGTCGCCCCCGAGGAAGCCGCGGACCGACTCGACGATGAGCGTGACCGGGTTGACCGAGGCCGCCGTCTGAACCCAGCCGACGAGCAGGTTGTAGGGCACCCAGACGGGCGCGAGGAACAGCACGAGGAACATCGGGACCTGCATCGCCGGCGCGGCCTGCATCGTGCGGAACCTCATTGCCACGCCGGTGCCGAACAGCATCGCGGCGGCGTTCAGCAGGAGCGCGAGCGAGTAGAGCCCGAGGAGATCGACCAGGCCGCCGTCGATGTCCAATCCGGCGAGAAGGGCGACGGCGGTGATCAAGGAGATAGTGAACAGGGCCCTGACCAGCGCGGCAAGCCAGTAGCCGGCAATGATGCCTCCGCGCTTCTGGGCGGCGAGCATCAGCCGCCGCGAGAACCCAGACTCGAAGTCGCGGGCGATCGAAAAGCCGGTGAAGATCCCGCCGAACGCGGAGGCCTGCATGAGCACGAAGCCGTATACGAAGGTGGTGTAGCCGGCCGGGTAGTCGAACCCGGGCACCGAGTCCACACGCGAGAGCCCGCCCGCGAACGCCGTGAAGAAGAACAAGGGGAACATCGCCGCGGGGATCACGAGCGCCGGATTGGTGAAGAAGTTGTGGATGTTGCGCCCGCCGACCGCCAAGGCCACCGACCAAAACGTCCCGCGGCTCACGTTCGCACCATCCTCGTGCGCAGGGCGGAGCCCGCTGCGGCCAGCGCGATCAGCGCGACGCCGCCCGCGCACGCGAACCCGAGCGCGAGCGCCTGCCCGTCCCAGCCGGTGATGACCAGCGAGCGGATGCCCTCGAGCATGTAGGAAACGGGGTTCCAGTCGGCGACGGTCTGGAACCACTGATTCTCGATCAGGTCGCGCGGCATCGCCATCGAGGACAGAAAGAGCGCCGCGAAGAACAACGGGAAGACGCCCTGGACCGCCTCACCCGAGCCGCTGCGCAGCGCCGCGAAAGCGCCGATGCAGCCAAAGGCCAGCGAGATAAGGAGTGAGAGGACAACGATCACGACCGCGCCGCCCACACCGGCCGCGATGCCGGCGCCGAATACCACGGCTACGCCGAGGAAGGTGAGCGCCTGGATCGTCCCGAGCGCCAGGATCCCGGCCAGCTGCCCCATCATCAGAGCAACCCTGCGAAGGGGCGTCAGCGCGAGGCGGTTGAGAAAACCGGTCTCGATGTCGTTCGCCATGTTGGTTCCGGCGCTGTTGGCCGAGAACAGCGCGCCCTGCACGAACGCGATCGCGAGCGCAAACTCGAAGTAGGAGTCGGTCGGGAAGCCAGGGAGCTTCGTCGCCGAGTCGAGCCCGCTGGAGTTGATCGACAAGAGCAGCAGCGGGAAGATGATCGCGGGCACGACCATCGCCGGCTGTCGCAGCGTCCGCACGACAGAGCGCCGAGCGAGCATGCCGACCTGCAGGAACAGGCCGGACTTCGCGGCCGAGCGAACCTTGGTCACGCGGCCACGGGCTCCTTGACCGCGTCGTCCTCGACCTCAGGCTCGTCGGCCTCGCCCTCGAGCGAGCGGCCGGTCTTGGCCAGGAACACGTCGTCGAGCGTGGGCGCGTGCAACGCCAGCGCCTCCACGGGAATGGTCTCGGCGTCGAGCGCCCGCACGACCTCGGCGAGCTGCGCGTCGCCGCCCGCGAGGCGCACGGCGGCCCCCTTGGGTGAGGCGGTCACGGATTCCCCGAAGCGCGCGAGGACATCCTTCATCTGTCCGAGCTGATCGGCGTCGGCGGGGATTGCTTCCACGCTTGGACGGCCGATCTCGGCCTTGAGAGCCTCGGGAGTGCCCTGCGCGACGATGCGCCCGTGGTCGATGATCCCCACGCGATCGGCGAGCACGTCGGCCTCTTCGAGGTACTGGGTGGTGAGGAACACGGTCACCCCGCGGTCACCGGCGAGGCGCTGGACCTCTTCCCAGAGCGCGCTGCGGCTCTGGACGTCGAGCCCTGTGGTCGGCTCGTCCAAAAACAGGATGCGCGGCCTGTGCACGAGCGCCAGCGCCAGGTCGAGGCGGCGCTTCATCCCACCCGAATAACCGCCCACCCGGCGGTCCGCAGCCTGGATCAGGCCCACGCGCTCGAGCAGCGTGTCGGAGCGCTCCCGGGCCTCCTTCCCGCGCATTCCGTGCAGCGCGGTCTGGAGCCTCATGTGCTCGCGCCCGGTCAGAAATGGGTCGAGGGCGGCCTCCTGGAGCGCCGCGCCGATGGCGGCGCGGACCGCCGGGCCCTCCTCGACCACGTCGTGGCCGGCCACGCGCGCCGTGCCCGATGTGGGCGGCAGCAGCGTGGTGAGCATATGTACGGTCGTCGACTTGCCGGCGCCGTTGGGACCGAGGAAGCCATAGACCTCGCCCGGCTCCACGCGCAGGTCGATGCCGTCCACCGCACGCGGGCCCTTCTTGAACTCGCGTACTAGATCGGTGGCTTCGATGGCGGCGTCACTCATGCCCTGCAGCTTAGCAGTTATTACTTGAGGTTCGCCAATATCGCTGAGATCGACTATAATGAATCACGACCATGACTGTTCACGATGATCCGGCGCAGGAGGCCTGGGAGCTGCTGTGGCAGCTGATGCAGGCAAACAAGCCTCGCTTTATGGCTCTTGCGCAGGAGATGGGACTCGCCCCGATGCAGCTCCACGCGCTGCGGTTGATCGAGCCGGGCGACGGCGTGCCGATGAGCTCGCTGGCCGGCATGCTGTTCTGCGACGCGTCGAACGTCACCGGGATCGTCGACCGCCTGGAGGCGCGCGGCCTGATCGAGCGCCGCCCGTCCCCCAAAGACCGGCGGGTCAAGCTGCTCGTACTGACCGAGGAAGGCTCGCGCCTGCGAGAGACCGCCTACCGGCAGATCACCAAGCCCCCACAGTCGATCGCGGCTCTGCCGCTCAAGCACCAGCGCGCCCTGCGCGACGCGCTCCGCGCGGCCTCCGCGCTCGAGAACGGCGGGCCGGCCGGCGAACCGGCCGCGGCATCGGCTGCTGCCAACCGTTGAGGTCGCCACACAAGGACTGCCGATCGCGGCAGGGACAAGCCCCGAGACGAAGAAACCCCTGCAAATGGGGCCTTAAAAAGGCGTCCCGGATCAGCTATACTTTCGATAACCCTCTAACTATCTAAGCGAAGCATATGGCTACTAGCTCCACACACGATTTCACGCCCGAGCTGGAAGATTCTCTGCAACTCTTCTTCAACGAGGCGCGCAAGCACCCCCTGCTCACTGCTCAGGAGGAGATCGAGCTCGCGCAGCGCATCGAGCGCGGCGACCTCGCGGCCAAGGATCGAATGGTCAACTCCAACCTGCGGCTGGTGATCTCGGTCGCGCGCAAGTACCAGGGTCAGGGTCTCCCGCTCGGTGACCTAATCCAGGAAGGCATCCTCGGCCTGATTCGCGCGGTCGAGAAGTTCGACTGGCGCAAGGGCTTCAAGTTCTCGACCTACGGCACGCTCTGGATCCGGCAGGCGATCGGCCGCGGCCTGGCCAACTCTGGCCGCACCGTCCGACTGCCCGTCCACATCGTGGCCCGGGCGCGCAAGATCTCCGACGCGGAGCGCAAGCTCGCGGTCTCGTTCGGGCGCCAGCCCACCGAGGAGGAGATCGCCGCGTTCGTCGAGCTGCCGCTCGACGAGGTGATCGACATCCGTCGCGCCGACCGCGGTCCGACGAGTCTGGACCAAGGTGTCGGCGAGGACGGCGGAACTTCGCTCGGCGACTTGATCGCCGGCGACGGTCCGTCGATCGAGGACTACGTCACTTCTGAGCTCGACTTCACCGCGCTGCGCGAGGCCGTCGGCACGCTGCCGGAGACCGAGCGGACCGTGATCACGCTCCGCTTCGGACTCGACCGCGAGGAGCCACAGGCTCTCCGCGAGACGGGTCGGCGCCTGGGGCTCTCGAGCGAGCGTGTGCGCCAGCTCGAGGACCAGGCATTGCGCCGGCTCTCGAAGGACGAGACGGTCGCCGCACTGCGCGAAGCCGCGTAGCGCTAGGGCAGGTCCATGGTTCGGTCGGCGAGCTCGCGCAGCAGCGCGGGCATTCCGCCGACCGCGTGGGTCGCGCGCTGGCGGGCCGGTGCCCCGCCCTCGCGGAGGATCTTCTCGACTCCTTCGAGCGCGTCGTCCTCGCCCTTCAGCTCATCGAGCAGGTCTCGGGCCGCCTCGCGCACCGGGCGCAGGCGGCCCTCGTAGAGAAGCTCGGCGTCGAGGCCGTCCCTGACGGCTCGGAAGCTCGACCAGTGGAGCGCCTCGGCCGGCGCAGGCGTGCCGATCGGCCGCTCGGCGGCGCGGCGCGCGAGGATCTGGATGAGCGCGGCCATCCCGGCTGCTTCCTCGAGCCCGGTCTGAACGTCGAGCTCGCGCAGCTCGATCGTGCCGAGCCGCGGCTGCACGCGCGCGTCCCACCAGACCATCGTGTGGTCCTTGGGGCCGCCGCCGGCGGCGATGCCGTCGAGCGTCTCCAGGTACTCCTCCCAGTTGCGAAGTGGCGGCGGCAGGCCACGGCCGGGATAGGCCCGGACGATCGCCGAGCGGGCGCTCGCCAGGCCGGAGTCGGTCCCAAACCAGAAGGGCGACCCGGCGCCGAGCGCTCCGATCAGCGGTAGCGCCTCGCGCAGGCCCATCAGGCCGGCCACGGCGGCATCGGCCGTCGGCATGGCCACGTGCACGTGCAGGGCGCACTCGGGTGTGCGCCTGATCAGGCCGCGCATCTCGCCCTCCACGCGGCGGTAGCGATCGGACTCGACCAAGCGGACGTCCCCAAAGCCGGCGGACGGGTGGATCCCCACGGCCATCGGCGTACCTCCCGCCCCTCGGACGGCCGCCCGTCCCTCGGCCAGATCGGCCACGGCCTCGCCGGCGGTCGCGCGGGGCTCGGAGCGAACCTCGATCTCCGACAGGAAGGCCTCGTGGTCGGCCCGCTCGCGGGGCAGCTCGATGCCCGGGAGAACCTGATCTGCCACATGCGCAAGGGCGAGGCTGCCGTCGTCGACCAGCAGCAGCTCCTCTTCGATCCCGACGCAGAAGGGCGGCCCGCTGCCGAAGCGGGGCCCCTGCGCCCGCCCGTCGGCGGCGCTCACGGGCTCTCCCCGAGCGCGGTGCGGGCCGCGATCCGGCCGACGACGAGTGCCGACGCCAGGCCGCTCGCGTAGCCGCCGGTAGCCACACCGCCTGCGTCGGCGCCGCAGGAAAAGACCTCACCGGCAGCGTGCGCCGAAGCGTCGATCACGAGGCCCCCAGGGTGGTGGTCACGCCCGCCACGGTAGTCACGGTCACATGGTCGGGATCGTGCCGGACGGGCATCCCCACCGTTACCCGCGAGGCCCGTCGAGAATCAGGGTGCGCGGCCCGGGCTCAGGTGAGCTCGAGGATCTGAGGGGCTGGCTTGCCCGCGGCAAGGCGCTTGCTGATGCCCTCGGCGCGCTTGCGAAACAGCATCACGTTGCGCAGCTTGATCTCCTCGTAGCCGCGGATTACGTCCGGCAGCTCGAAGAGGTCGAGCACGGTGGCGTGCGTCTCGGGAGTGAGCCTCACGAGCGCCTCACCGACGATCTCCTCGTACTCGCCGATCAGTGCGCGCTCGACGCGGCGCACCTCGGCGTGGCCGAAGGGGTCGAGCTTCGTGCCGCGCAGTCGCCGGGCCCGGTAGAGCGCCCGGAAGCTCGGCAGGAACCACTTGCCCAGCTTGAGCTTGCGCTCGAGGCCCAGCGAGCGAAGCATCGGCGGATGCAGGTTGAACCAGATCTTCGCGTCCTCGCCGAACTCCGCGTGCAGCTTGGCCTGCTCGACGGCATCGAGGTGCAGGCGGGCGACCTCGTACTCATCCTTGTAGGCCATCAGCTTGAAGAGCTGCCTCGCGACGGCCTCGGCGAGCTCCGAATGGCCGGGGGTCCGCTCCTGCTCTGCAACGTGGACCCGGCGCACCACCTCGGCGAAGCGCCGCGCGTAGGCGGCGTCCTGGTAGGCCACGAGCTCGGGGATCCGGAGCTCCACAAGCCGGCGCAGCTCGCCGCCGTCACCGTTGATGGCGAGCGTGACCAGCTCGCGCTCGGTCTCGCTGAGCTCGCGCACCGGCACGACGGTCTCGGGCGCCCGGGTTGCCTCCTCGACGGTGTCGGGGACGGCCACCACCGCGCGACCCCACGCGAAGGCCGAGAGGTTCTTCTCGACCGCCGCGCCGTTGAGGCGAATCGCCTGCTCGAGAGCCTCGCGCGATACGGGCAGCATTCCGCGCTGGTACGCCGCGCCGAGGGCGAGCGTGTTGGTCATCATGTGGTCGCCGAAGAGGCGTTCGGAGAGGCGCTGGGCGTCGAGGTAGAGGTTGTGCTCGCGCCGGGTCGCGGCATCGATCTTGTCGAGCTGGGCCGCGAGCTCCGGGAAGCGCTCGTTGATGTCGATGACCATTCGGCCGGTCGGAACAGCGCTTGTGGAAACGACGGCGACGGTGCGGTCCGTGGACGCGGTAACCAGGTTCTTGTCGCTGCCGGCGCCGAGCAGGTCGAAGCCGAGGTAGAGGTCGATCGACCCCGCCGTCGCCTTCGGCGAAGCTGCCAGCGGCTCGCGCGAGATGCGCAGGTCAGACACCACCGGTCCGCCCTTCTGCGAGAGACCCGTCTGGTCGAGGCCCGATACGTGCAGGCCGTCGATCAGGGCGGCCATGCCGAGCATCTGGTTCACCGTGACGACTCCAGTGCCGCCGATGCCCATCATGCGCACCGCCCAGTCCTCGTCGGAGACGAGCAGCTCGGGCTCGGGCAGCTCGGCGCTCAGGGCCGGAATCTCGTGCTTGGCCTTCTCGCCGGGAACCACCGTGAGGAACGAGGGGCAGTCGCCTTCGAGGCAGGAGTAGTCCTTGTTGCAGGAGGCCTGATGGATCTGGGTCTTGCGGCCGAACTCGGTCTCCACCGGGAGGACCGACAGGCAGCTCGACTTCTCGCCGCAGTCGCCGCAGCCCTCGCAGACGCGCTCGTTGATCCAGATGCGCTCGGCCGGCTCGGGCTTGTTGCCGCGCTTGCGCGAGCGGCGCAGCTCGGCGGCGCACTCCTGATCGTGGATCAGCACTGTTACGCCCTCGACCTCGGCCAGCTCGAGCTGCGAGGAGAGCAACTCGCCGCGTTCGCGTAGCTCGGCGATCGGCGACAGCGAGACGCCCTTGTAGCGGCTCGTGTCCTCAGCCGTCACGATGATGCGCCGGACACCCTCGAGCTCGAGCCAGCGGGTCAGGTCGGGCACCGAGAGCTGTCCCTCGATTGCCTGGCCGCCGGTCATGGCGACGTGCTCGTTGTAGAGCAGCTTGTAGGTGATGTTCACCCCGGCGGCGACCGCCGCGCGGACGGCCAGCGAGCCGGAGTGGTGGAACGTCCCGTCGCCCAGGTTTTGAACGAGATGGGAGTCCTGGGTGAAGGGCGCCATGCCGATCCACTGCGCGCCCTCGCCACCCATCTGCGTTATGCCCGTGATCTCGCCCTTGCCCTCGGGGTTCAGCAGCACCATCGTGTGGCAGCCGATGCCGCCGCCCACGAGCGTGCCCTCCGGGGCCTTGATCGACGAGTTGTGCGGGCATCCAGAGCAGAAGAACGGGGTGCGCTGGGCCATCGGCAGCTCGGCCCGGCGGCCGGCGATCGAGTCGAGCCGCCGAATGTGCGCGTCGACGGAGTCGAGCTGTACGCGCCGGCCGAGCCGGGCGGCCACGGCGCGGGCGATCACGTCGGCGTCGAGGTCGACCTCCGCCGCCAGCAGGCGCTCGCCGTGCTCGTCGCGCTTGCCGACGATCCGCGGGGCATGCGCCGCCCCGTAGAGGGTTTCCTTGAGCGCGGTCTCGACGAACGGGCCCTTCTCTTCGACCACGACGATCTCCTCGAGGCCGCGCGCGAACTCGTGCACGATCTCGCCCTCGAGCGGCCAGATCATGCCGAGCTTGAGGATCCGGATGCCGGCGCGCTCGAGCTCGGGCGGGCCCAGACCGAGGCTGCGCAGGGCGTTGACGAGGTCGTGGTAGGACTTGCCGGGCGCGACGATGCCGAGCCACGCGTCGCCGGCGCCCTCGATCCGGTTGACGCCATTCTCGCGGGCGTACGCGAGCGCGAGCTCGGTGCGCACGCCGAGCATCGATCGCTCCATCTCTAGCGACTGTGGCGCAAGCAGATGAGCGCTCGGCTGATGCTCGTAGCCGAGATCGGGCAGCACCGGGAGGACGCGCCCGGGCGCCACCTCGGCGGTACCGACCGCGTCGGCCACGCTCGTGACGATCTTGAAGCCGGACCACAGCCCGGAGGCGCGCGAACAGGCGTAGGCGTGCAGGCCGAGATCCACGACCTCCTGGACGCTGCCCGGGTAGAACACCGGCATGT
Source organism: Thermoleophilaceae bacterium (assembly GCA_040509755.1). GTDB lineage: Bacteria > Actinomycetota > Thermoleophilia > Solirubrobacterales > Thermoleophilaceae > JACVRW01. The sequence goes on from JBEVKF010000068.1 coordinate 11,062, forward strand.
GCAGCGCGGCGAGCAGCGACTCGGACGCGCTCGGAATCGTCGAGGACTTGCAGGAGGGGTCGTCGCCCACGACGGCGAGGCCGCCGCCCGTGCGCGAGACGCCCACGAAGTTGCCGTGGCGCAGCGAGTCCGCCGCGCGATCGAGGCCGGGAGCCTTGCCGTACCACATGCCGAGCACGCCGTCGTACTTGGAGCCGGGCAGATTGCCCGCCAGCTGGCTGCCCCAGGCGGAGGTGGCCCCGAGCTCCTCGTTCAGGCCCGGGACGTGCCGGACGTGGTGCTGGTCGAGCAGCTCGCGATTGCGCGCGAGCTCCTGGTCAAAGCCCCCGAGCGGCGAGCCCTGATACCCCGAGATCATCGTGCCGGTCGTCAGGCCCGCGCGGCGGTCGGCGCGATGCTGGTCGAGCACCACGCGCACGAGCCCCTGGACGCCGGTGAGGAGGATGCGGCCCTCGTCGAGGACGTACTTGTCCTGAAGTGAGACCTCGCGACGTGCCCCTCCGGGGCGGCCATTGCCGGCCGCGCGCGACTCGCGTCGTCCCGGCCGTGACGACGGCCCACCTGGGCGGCGGCGCAAGGCCGTCGGGGTCATGAGGAGATCCTCCCTCTCGTCATTGGTGAGCGTACTTTACCATTGGTGGTACAGGAAAGGAATACCCAATGCCGCTTGAAGCCAACCTAGGACGGGTATAAGGTCAAAGATGATGACCATTGCCACTCAGCCGCCCTCGCGGCCGGCACCGATGCTCCGAGACGACGATCACGAGCAGGTGGTGATCCGCCAGGATCCCGAGACCGGCCTGCGCTTCATCGTCGCCGTGCACTCCACGGTGCTCGGCCCCGCGCTCGGCGGCATGCGCGTCAAGAGGTATCCGGGCGGGCTCAGGGAAGCACTCGCCGACGTGATGGGCCTGGCGCGCACGATGACCTTGAAGGCCTCCGCCGCCGGCCTCGACCTCGGCGGTGGCAAGGCCGTCATGATCGACGACGGGAATACGGAGGCGCGCGCCGAGCGCCTTGCGCTCGCCGCCAGCGTGATCGACGGCCTGGGCGGCGCCTACATCACCGCTGAGGACATCGGAACGACCACAGCGGATATGGACTACATGTCGCGCTTCACAAACTTCTGCACCGGTCGTTCGGTGGCCGATGGCGGAGGCGGCGACCCCTCCCCCGTGACCGCCGAGAGCGTCTTCGCGGCCATCGGCCGCGGGCTCGCCGCGCACGACGGCTCCGATGAGCTCGACGGCCGGCGCGTGGGCGTGATCGGGCTGGGCAAGGTGGGTGGCGCGCTGGCGACCATGCTCGCCGACGCCGGCGCGCACGTGGTCGGCTGCGACATCGACGCGGAACGCTGCGAGAACCTTTGCTCAGATCACGCCGGCATCGAGAAAGCGCCGTCCGCCGAGGCGATCATGGCGATGGAGCTCGACGTGCTTGCCCCCTGCGCCGGCGGCGGCCTCATCGACGAGGCAATAGCGCGCTCGCTCCAGGCGCACGTCGTTGCCGGCGCCGCCAACAACCCACTCACCGGCCGCGAGGTCGCGCGCACGCTGATGGCGCGCGGCGCGCTCTACGTACCGGACTTCCTTGCGAATTGCGGCGGGCTCATCCACGTCGCGCGTGAGTGGTCGGGCGAGCGCGGGCCCTCCGAGCAGGAGCTCATCGCCGGGGCCATGGACAGCCTCGACCGGGCAATCGAGATTGCGGCCGTCGAGGGGTCGACGCCGCTCGAGGTGGCTGAGCGCCAGGCGCTCGCGCGAGTCGAAGCGGCCAGGGCATGAACTCCGCCTCACCCATCGCCGGTGCCGAAAGGTCCTTCGAGCCGGTGGCGACCCGTCGCACGTTCGAAGAGGCCGTCGAGCAGATCGCCGACAAGATCAAGGCAGGCGACCTGCACACGGGCGACCGCTTGCCCTCCGAGCGAGAGCTCGCCGCCCAGATGCGGATCAGCCGCCCGACATTGCGCGAGGCGATCAAGGCCCTGAGCGAGGCCGGTGTGCTCGAGGTGCGTCGCGGGCAGTCCGGCGGGATCTTCGTCGCCTCGGAGCTGATTCCGCGCGAGCTGCTGCGCTCGCGCAAGGAGATCCGCTTCAGCGAGATCGCGGGAGTGCTGGAAGCGCGCCGTCTACTCGAACCGAGAGTCGCGCAGCTTGCGGCGGTGCAGGCCACCGACGCCGACTTCGCCGCGATGGCGCAGACGATCGAGCGCCAACGCGAGCTGGCGCATTCAGACGACTTCCTGACCCACGAGGATCTCTTCCTTCAGCTCGACATGAAGTTCCACCTCGCGCTGGCCCGTGCCACGCGCAACTCGACGATCGTCGGCCTGATGCGCACGCTCCTGCGCCAGCTCGAGATCGCCCGCGACATGGCCATGCATGCCCCGCTCGTGCCCGACTGGACGATCGATATCCACGAGCGCACACTGACGGCCGTGCGCGCTGCCGACTTCCCGCTGATCGAGGACGTCATGGACGAGCACCTCGCCCAGCTCGAGCAGATCTGGGAGCGCGAGACCGGCCGCGGACTGGTCCGCTCGCTGCCCGACTTCCTGCAGCCGGTGGCCGACCGCTCCCGCGCTCTGCGCGGGTAGGCCTGGCTCAGGCGTCCGCGCGATCAAGGATCGCGCGATGTTGCGGGGTCCTGGGTAACCGGACGCGTCCTGCGGCGTACCTCTTACTGACCGACGGTCAACAGAGGAGATGAAGCGCCCGATGGACGCACCACGCGACAAGCAATTCCTGCTGGCCAAGCCTGAGGGCCGGGCACTCGAATGGATCGCCCGCCGCCTCCCGCGCTGGGTGCTGCCCGACCACATGACCGCGCTTGGCGTGGTGGCCGCCCTCGGAATCGCGGGCGCGTACCTGCTCTCGAACGGCGACAAGACCTGGCTGTGGGCCGCATCGGCGCTGCTGGTGGTGCACTGGCTCGGCGACTCGCTGGATGGAACGCTCGCGCGGGTGCGGAAGATCGAGCGGCCCAGGTACGGCTACTACCTCGATCATCTGGTCGACGCGCTGGCCACCGCCGTGATCGGACTCGGGCTCGGGCTCTCGCCCTACATGCTGCTCTCGGTTGGCCTGGTCATCGTGATCGCCTATCTGGTCCTGTCGATCAACACCTACCTCGAGACCTACGCCTTCGGCGTCTTCACGCTCGGGTACGGGCGGCTGGGACCGACGGAGGTCCGGCTGGCCCTGATCGTGCTGAACACGATGATCGCCGTCGGGCTGGGCCTGGGGTTCCATGTGGGCGGCCTCGGCCTGACCGTGCTCGACCTGATCGGCCTGGGCATCGCCGGCGTGATGATCGCGGCGCTGCTCGCGCGGGCGGCCCGCAACCTCCGCGTCCTGGCCGAGCAGGAGCCGGCCGGGGTCAGACCGCTTGCCAATTCAGTCGAGGGCCTGCGCCACCACGCGTAGGTCCTTGGCGAAGGCCTTGCGCTCGGCTTGACGGGAGTCGTCATCGCGCTGGCGCAGGATGGACGAGGGGTGGATCGTGGCGCACACGATCGGGGCCAGGTCGGAGTCAAGGAGCTCGCCGCGATGCTGGGTCACGCGGAAGGACGATCCGAACACGGCCTTCGCGGCGGTTGCGCCGAGGAACACCAGTGCCTCGGGCGCCACCACGCGCAGCTCCTCGTCGAGCCAGGGCTTGCAAGCTTCTATCTCGAAGCGCTTCGGCGTCTGGTGGATGCGCCGCCGCCCGCGCTCCTCGAACTTGAAGTGCTTGACCACGTTGGTCAGGTAGGCCTCGCCGCGAGCGATCCCGGCCGCCTGGAGACCGCGGTCGAACTCCTTGCCGGCCGGACCGACGAACGGCCTGCCCGTCAGGTCCTCCTTGTCGCCCGGCTGCTCGCCGACGAACATCAGGCGTGCGCGCTTGAGCCCTTCCCCGAACACGGTTTGGGTGGCCGGGCGCCAGAGATGGCATCCGCGGCAGCCGGCGGCTGCTTCGCGCAGCGCCGCGAGCGTCCGCTTCTCGGGTAGGAAGGGCGTGGCGTCGTTGGTCTCGGACACTCCCCGGATATACCCTCCCACGCCGTGTCCGGACCGCTGCTCGTCATAGACGCGCCCTCGATGCTGTTCCGCGCCTTCTATGCGCTGCCCGACTCGATCAAGGGCGAGGAGGGCACGCCGGTCAACGCCCTGCTCGGCACCGCCAACCTCGTGCTGCGCGAGATCGAGAACCACGAGCCGCGGGCGGTGGTGCTCTGCTTCGGCCCCGACGCCGCCGACTACCGCGTCGAGCTCTACGACGGCTACCACGCCGACCGCCCTGAGGTTCCCGAGGGGCTCGTCCCGCAGTTCGCCGACTCGCGCGCCTTCTTCGAGTCCTTCGGCTGGGTGGTCGCCGCCAGCGACACGCTCGAGGCCGACGACCTGCTCGGCTCATTCGCGCGCCGCGAGGCCGAGGCGGGCGGCAGCGCGCTCGTCATGACCGGCGACCGCGATATGTACCAGTGCGCGAGCGAGCGCGTGGCCGTGCTCTACGTGCGCACCGGCCGCCAGGGCGCCGAGCTGGTGGACGCCGCCGAGGTGCGCAAGCGCTACGGCATCGCGCCCGAGCTGGTGCCGGACTTCATCGCCCTGCGGGGGGACCCGTCGGACGGGATCCCCGGCGCCAAGGGAATCGGCGAGAAGACGGCGGCCGAGCTGCT
>JBEVKF010000069.1:0-27353 GCA_040509755.1 Thermoleophilaceae bacterium
GGTGATCGCCGCGCTGCGCCTCGCGACGCAGTCGGTGGACGTGCTGATGGATCGGGCCGCATCCGACGCCGACGACCGCATCCGGGCGGCGCTCGACGGGCTGGAGGAGCCGGTCGAGCTGCGCCGGGTGAGGGTCCGCCACGCCGCGGGGCGCGACTTTGTCGACCTGGTGGTCGGGGTTGCTCCGGACGCCGGCGTGACCCAGGCCCACGCCACGGCAGACGCCATCGAGGAGGCCGTGCGCGACGAGCTCGAGGAAGCCGACGTCGTGGTGCACGTCGAACCGGCCTTGACCACCGGCGACCTGCGCGAGAAGGCCACCGCGGCGGCATTCGGCGCGCCCGAGGTGCGCGAGGTCCACAACGTGCGCGTGATGCATCTCTCCGACGGCTACGAGCTCTCCCTCCACGTGAAGCTCCCGCGCGAGCTCTCGCTCACCGAGGCCCACGGCGTGGTCGAGCGGCTCGAGCAGCGCGTGCGGGCCGAGCTCCCTGAGATCCGCAACGTGCACACTCACATCGAGCCGCTGTCGGGAACGAACTGGGCCGTCCGGCCGGGCAGCGTCGAGACCAAGAACGAGCGGCAGGCGATCGTGGACGCGGTCCGCCACGTGACCGGTGCGGCGCCGGCCAGGATCGGCTTTCGCGACGGCGAGCTGGGACGGGTGGCGCTCATCACGGTCGGATTGCCGGGCGAGCAGCCGTTGCCGTCCGCGCACAGCCGCGCGGGGGCGATCGAGGAGGCGGTGCGCGCGCGTTGCCCCGGCCTCGCCGACGTGATCGTGCACACCGAGCCGGCGGACGCCGCCGCACGTCAGGGCTGACCGATTCCAGGTCCGTGGACCTCCGGACCCGCCTTTGGGCTCGGGCCAACGGCGGGCTATGAGGGGGTGGCACGGGGCTGCGGCGCTCCCGTGCGGCCGGATTGGGGGTCCGTTGTCGAGTTAGCGGTTGCTGGGACCGCTAACTCGACACTGGAGCGGATTTCGTGTGCGTTTGCAGGGCAACTAGACCAGGTTCACCGCCGCGGCCGCGCCGACCGCGAGCAGCACGCCCGAGTAGCCGAGGTAGCCGTTCAAGAGGAGCAGCAGGGCGGCCACGAGGCAGATTCCGACCGTGACGAGCCACGAGATTCGGGAGAGGGGCACGCCGGTATTGTCATCTAAATGGCGGGGACGCTCACTCCCGACGGCACCGCCGAGCGGCTCTGCGAGCTGTCGGCCGACGTTCGCGCGGCCGTCTTGCTGGACGCCGCGGGTACCCTGACGAGCTCGTGCGGGGTGACCGGCGACGGGCCACGCGAGCTCGGCGAGCTGGCTCGCGAGCTCTTCGAGGCCGTGGACCGCGCCCATCGCGACATGCCCGGCGGCCCGCCCGAGCAGGTCGAGGCGCAGGTCGAGGGCGGGGCGGTGTATGCCTCGCGCACGCCGCGCTGGATGCTCGCGGCCGTCACACGGCGCGCGACGCTCTCCTCGCTGATGCTGATGGACCTGCGCGCGGTGCTGGGCGAGCTCGACGGCGCCCGCCCAATCCGCCGGTCGGTCGCGGTGGAGGAGCAGGGCGCGTCAGGCCCGGTCACGGAGGAGGCGGTGGCACGTGAGTCGCCGGTTCCCGAGCTCGGAGGGGACGCTGGGCCGCCGGCGACTGCGAGCCCCGAGCGGTGAAGGAGAAGCGCAAGGGGCCGATCGGCAAGGCCGCGGGGCTGGCCGAGGGCTTCGCCGCGACGTTCCGGCGCATGCAGCGAGAGCGCGAGCCGCGCGTGCTCGTCTACGACGAGGCGGGCTACGCGCGCTTGGTACAGCCGGACGGCCGCGGCTACGAGCGCGTCCTGGAGACGGCCGACCGAATGGTCGCGCTGGTGGACGAGGACGACCCGAGAGCGAGCGAGGAGGAAGAGTGACGCTCGTCGAACCCGCCCTCGCCTCCGCGGTGCTCGCGCGCGCACTCGGCCGCGGGGGCGACTTCGCCGAGCTGTACGCCGAGGCCCGCCAGGGCTTTGCGGTCTCGCTCGACGACGGCCGCGTCGAGCGTCCTCAGGGCGGGCGCGAGCGAGGTGTGTGCGTGCGGGTGGTCCACGGCGACTCGACCTACTACGGCCACGTCGACGGCGTCGCCGAGGAGGACCTCCTGCGCGTCGCGAGCTCGGTCGCGCAGGCGCTGCGCGGCGCTGCGCGCGAGCCGGCCACCCTGTCCGCCGCGGCCAGGACGGGCGGCCACGCGATCGAGACGCGCCCGGACGAGGTGGCAGCCGCCCGCAAGGCGGATCTGCTGCGAGCCTGCGACGAGCACGCCCGGGCCGTCGGGCCGGAGGTTGCCCAGGCTCGCATCGGGTACGCGGAGTCGCGCCGGCAGGTCGAGGTCTTCAACTCCGAGGGCCGCGCCGCGGCGGACGACCGCACCCGTGTCCGGCTGAGCGCCCAGGTGGTCGCCCGGCACGACGGCCGGGTCGAGACCGGCACCGACACCCGCGGCGGGCACGCCGGCTGGGAGCTCGTCGAGAGCAATCCCGAGGCGGTGGCGGAGAAGGCCGCGCGCCGGGCGCTGGCGTTGCTCGACGCGGTCGACGCTCCCACGGGGCGCCTTCCGGTGGTCGTGGGAAACGGGTTCGGCGGCGTGCTCCTGCACGAGGCGGTCGGCCACGGGCTCGAGGCCGACGCGGTGCAGAAGCGGGCCAGCGTCTACGCGGGCCGCCTCGGCGAGCAGCTCGCCGAGCCTTTCGTGACCGCCTACGACGACGGCCTGCGCGCAAACGACTGGGGCAGCGACGGCATCGACGACGAGGGCACGCCCACCCGCCAGACGACGGTCATCGAGGACGGTCGGCTCGTCTCGTATCTCTACGACGTCGTGTCGGCGCGCAAGGACCGCGTGCAGCCGACCGGCAACGGCCGGCGCGAGTCGTTTCGCCACCTGCCCGCTCCGCGCATGACGAACACCTACTTCGCGCCCGGCGAGAGCACGCCGGATGGGCTGATCGCCGAGATCGGGCGCGGCCTGTACGCGGTGAGCTTCGGCGGCGGCCAGGTGGAGCCGGCCACCGGTGACTTCGTGTTCGGCGTCTCGGAGGGCTACCTGATCGAGAACGGCGAGGTCACCGCGCCGGTGCGCGGCGCGACGCTCGTCGGCAACGGCCTGGAGGCCCTGCGCGCGATCGACGGCATCGCGGACGATCTCGAGATCGCCAGCGGCTACTGCGGCAAGGGCGGCCAGTCGGTCGCGGCCGGCGTGGGCCAGCCGCACGTGCGCATCCGCGAGCTGACCGTCGGCGGGACCGCGTCGTGAGCCTCGACAGGGTCGCCGCGCGCGCCGTCGAAGTCGCGATGGCGGCCGGCGCGACCGACGCGGAGGGGTGGGCTGAGGAGGTCACGAGCTGTCGCATCCGCGTCTACTCGGGTGAGGTCGAGAGCCTCAGCGACGCGGGCGGCCGCGGGGTGGGGGTGCGCGCCTTCGTCGAGGGCCGCTCGGGTTATGCCTATGGCACCGACCTCACCGACGCGGGCGTGCTCGAGATCGGCGAGGCCGCTCGCGCGGCCGCCGAGGTGGCCGATCCCGACGAGCACGCGGGCCTGCCCGAGGAGTGCGGCGCCACGCCCGTCGACGGCCTCGCGTCCTCGACCCTCGGCGAGTGGTCGACGGAGCGCAAGGTCGAGCTGGCACTCACGACCGAACGCGCCGCGCGCTCGCGCCCGGGAGTCACCCAGGTCGAGAACGCCGTGTACTCCGACGCCGAGGGCAGCGTCGCGCTGGCCAACTCGCAGGGGTTTGCCGCCGGTTACTCGATCACCCAGGCCTGGGCCTACGCGTCCGCCTTCGCCGGCGAGGGCGCCGACCTCATGACAGGCCTCGGCGTGGATCTGGGCCGCGACCCGGATGCCCTCGACCCCGAGGCGATCGGCGCCGAGGCGGCCGAGCGCGCGCTCGCGCTGGTGGGCGCCCGCCAGCCCGAGAGCCGTCGCTGCCCGGTGGTGCTCGACGCCTTCGTGGCCGCCTCGTTCTTCGGCTTCATCGGCTCGATGCTGTCTGCCGAGGCGGTCCAGCGCGGCCGCTCGCTGTTCGCGGAGCACGAAGGGGAGGAGATCGCGGCTCCCGCGCTCGCCCTGGCCGACGACGCCACCGACCCGAGCGGCCCGTCGAGCGGCCCGTTCGACGGCGAGGGCTCGCCCAGCGGGCGCACGGCGCTGATCGAAGGCGGGCGGCTGCTCACCTTCCTCTTCGACTGCCGCACGGCGCGCAAGGCGGGCCGCAGCACCACATCCAACGCCAGCCGCGGGTCCTATCGCTCGCCCCCCTCGGTGGGAACGACGAACCTGACCCTCGAGCCGGGTCACGCGGACCTCGAAGGGCTCTTTCGCGAGGCGGGTGAGGGCCTCTACGTCACGGACGTGGCCGGCCTCCACTCGGGCGTGAACCCCGTCTCCGGGACGTTCTCGGTCGGGGCGTCCGGACGGCTCATCGAGAACGGCGAGGCGGCTGGTCCCGTGCGAGAGCTCACGATCGCGAGCGACCTCGTCTCGATGCTCAAAGGCGTGCGCTCACTGGGCTCACAGGCGCGCTGGGTGCCGTTTGGCGGCAGCGTCAAGGCACCCCCCATACTGATCGCCGAGATGTCCGTTTCGGGCTCCTGACACCGGGAAAGGCTCGTAAGGTGCGCGGTTTTTCGCTTTGGAGAGCGAAATAGCGCGACAGTCGTCCGCGGGCGTTGTTACGTTGACCCCGTTCCATACCCCCGGTAAGGAGGAGATCCTGTGACTAAGTCCGAGTTCTCAGAACGAGTAGCCGACCGCTCGGGCCTTGGCAAGGGTGAGGCGGACAAAGCCGTAGGCGCCGTTCTCGACACGATCGAGGAAGTGCTGAGACGCGGTGGCGAAGTCAGCTTCACCGGCTTTGGCAAGTTCTCGGTGGCCGACCGCAGCGCCCGCGAGGGCGTAAACCCGCAGACCGGTGAGAAGATCCAGATCGCGGCGAGCAAGGTGCCGCGCTTCAGTGCCGGATCCGGGCTGAAGAAGGCCGTCAAGGGCGGCTAACCGCCCTTCACCAGGGTCGCGCGCCTTGTCGACCGGGGGTTCGCGACTTCATTTCTGCGACCGGCTCGCGGCGCTCGTCGAAGAGCGCCGCAGCCGAGTCGTACTCGGTCTCGATCCCGATCCGGCATCGCTGTGGCCCTTGGCGCTCGAGCGCCTCCCGGAGCGGGGCGAGGGAGCGCAATCCGCACGCGCCAAGACCGCGGCGGCGGTAGTCGAGCACTGCCGTGCCGCGATCGCGTCCGCGGGACCCGCCTGCGTGGCGGTCAAACCGCAGCTCGCCTGCTTTGAGCGTCTCGGTGCGCCCGGGTGGGAGGCGCTGGAGGCGACCGTCGCGATCGCCCGCGATCACGGCCTGCTCGTGATCGCGGACGGCAAGCGCGGCGACGTGCCCGTCACCGCCCGCGCCTACGCACAGGCGCTGGTCGGGGAGACGCCGGGCCCGTTCGGGCCCGTGGCGGGCCTGGGCGCGGACGCGTTCACCGCCAATCCCCTGCTCGGCGCGGACTCGCTCGAGCCGCTGATCGAGGCCGCCGCAACGGCCGGCGCCGGCTGCTTCGTGCTGGTGCGCACGTCCAACGCCGGCGCCGCCGAGATCCAGGACGAGGGCGATCCGCCGCTGCACGAGCGCCTGGCGGCGCTGGCGGACCGGATCGGCACAGCCCATGTCGGGGAGTGCGGGCTCTCGCTGGTGGGAGCGGTCACGGGGGCCACACAGCCGGCATTGCTCGGCCGCCTGCGCGAGCTGATGCCGCGCGCGGTCTTCCTGCTTCCGGGGGTCGGAGCGCAGGGGGGTCGCGTAGAGGACCTCGCGCCTGCGTTCGCCCCGCATCCCGCCGCCGGTCTCGTGACTGCCTCTCGTTCGATCGTCAACGCCCACGCCGAGCGCGGGGGCGATCCCGGCGAGGCGGCCGCCACCGCGGCCGAGGACCTGCGCGCGGCGGCCTGGTCGGTCTAGAGGCCGCTGCGCGCTCTAAGGTACGCCGCGCCCGTCTGGGGGACGACGGATGGCCGACAACAGACGACGACGACGCAACATCGCACGTTTCTTTGCCCCCTTGGCGTTGCTGGCGTTCGGGGTGGCCCTGGCGATGGTCATCCTCAGCTTCACCAACGAGCAGGACGACGGCGGCGGCGGGCAGCGCACCACCACCGAGTCCGGCCGGCAGACGACCCCCGAGAACACCCAGACCCCCCGGCGCCAGCGGCGGGCCTTCTACCGCGTAAAGCTCAACGACACGCTGGGGCTGATCGCCGAGAAGACGGGCGTCCCGGTCGAGCGGCTGCAGGAGCTCAACCCTGAGCTCGACCCGCAGAACCTGGTCGTCGGTCAGAGAGTCAGGTTGCGCGAGTGAGACGAGCCGCGGCCATCCTGCTCGCGACGTTCTGGGCGGTCGCCGCGCCGACGCAGGCCGCCGAGCCCCCGCCCGCGACTCCCGGCGCCCGGGCCGCGATCGTGGTCGACGCGCGAAACGGCGAGGTCATGTTCGCCAAGCACGCGGGCCAGCGGCGCCAGATGGCGAGCACGACCAAGCTGATGACGGCGCTGCTCACGCTGGAGAACACCCGTCCCGCGGAGGTCTTCACGGCCGCCGATTACGACGCGGCTCCGGTTGAGTCCCAGATCGGCCTGCGCCCGGGGGAGCGGATGACCGTCGGCGACCTGACGAAGGCGCTCCTGCTCGAGAGCGCCAACGACGCCGCGGTGACGCTGGCCGAGGGCGTGTCGGGCACACGCGAGGCGTTCGTGGCCAGGATGAACAAGCGGGCAGGGGAGCTCGGCCTTGACTCCACCAGCTACGCCAACCCGATCGGCTTCGACGACCCGCTCAACTATTCGACGGCGCGCGACCTGGCCACGCTGGCGGTCAAGCTGCTGCGGAGGCCGCGCTTTGCCCGCACGGTCGACACGCCGGTGGCCGAGCTCGACTCGGGCGCGCGCCCGCGGGTGATCGGCAACCGCAACACCCTGCTGGCCTCGCACCCATTCGTGAGCGGCGTCAAGACAGGGCACACCCAGCAGGCAGGCTACGTCCTGATCGGCGCGGCCAACGGCGCCGGCGGCGCAAAGGTGGTCTCGGTGGTCATGGGCGAGCCGAGCGAGGCGGCGCGCGACGCGGAGACCCTGGCGCTGCTGGGCTGGGGCCTAGAGCGCTTCAGGCGGGTGCGCGTCCTCGACCCTCGGCGCACGATGGGGCAGGCGGCGATCGAGTACCGCGATGGGGAGGTCGACCTGGTCCCCGCGCGCGGGGCGGTCCTCACGCTTCGCGAAGGAGAGCGGGTACGGCGCCGCGTGAGGGCCCTGGAAGAGGTCGAGGGCCCGCTCGCGGCCGGCGAGCGCGTGGGATCGGTTTCGGTGTTCGTGGACGGTGCTCGCAGGCGGCGCGTGGCGCTGGTTACAGCGACTGAAGTACCCGCGGCGGGGACACTGAGGGTGCTCCTCTCGGACCTCGGCGTCCCCTTGACGGTGGTCCTCGTCCTCGCCATCCTGCTCGGCGCCGCCCTGTTGGCACTCCGTATGCGAGTGCGGCTGAGGCTGGTCCGAAGATGATCATCACCGTCACGCTCAACGCCGCAATCGACAAGACCCTCGCGGTCCCCAACTTCCGCCTGGGCCGCCGTCACCGCGCCGTTGAGCAGACAGCCATGGCGGGCGGTAAGGGCGTGAACGTCGCTCGCGCCCTGCGCGCGCTCGGGCAGCCTGTGATCGCCACCGGGATCGCCGGAGGGCCGACGGGCACGCGGATCGTCGAGCATCTGACCGAGGAGGGGGTGCTCAACGACTTCGTGCGCATCCGCGAGGAGTCGCGGACGTCCACCGCTGTCGTCGATCCCACCAGCGGCGAGCAGACCGAGATCAACGAGCGCGGGCCACACGTCTCTGAGGCAGAGCTCGAGCTGTTCGTGGACAAGCTGCTCTACCTCGCCAAGGGCGCGGCGGTGTGCGTGTTCGCGGGCAGCCTGCCGCGCGGCGTGGATGCGGGCCTGTATGGGCGGCTGATCGAGGAGATGCGCCGTCTCGGCGTGAGCACCCTCCTCGACTCCGAGGGCGAGCCGCTCCTGATCGCCACCCGCAAGGGTCCCGACGTCGTCAGCCCGAACGAGATCGAGGCCGAGGGGCTGGTGGGCCACGAGTTCTCCGACGAGCACGACCGCCGCCGGGCGCTCGGCGAGATGGTCGAGATGGGCGCCCGCGAGGGGATCATGACGCTGGCCGACGGCTGCCTGGCGGTGCTGGGCGACTCGAACGAGCGCTGCCTCTACCGCGCCACGCTCGAGCCGCTCGAGCCGGTGTCCTCGGTTGGCTCGGGGGATGCCTTCCTGGCGGGCTTCGTGGCCGCCCGCTACGGCGGCCTCAACACGGAGGAGTGCCTGCGTTTCGCGGTCGCCTGCGGAGCCGACTCGACCCAGCACTTCGGGGCCGGCCAGGTCGACCAGCGCGAAGTCGAACGGCTGCTCGCCGAGGTGCGGGTCGAGGCCCTCGAGGCGCCGGCAATCGAAGTGCCCTGACCGCTCTGGGCGCTGCTAGTGTCGACCGTCCGCCGTCGAACCTAGGATCACTCCATGGAAGTTGAGATCGGGCGCGGCAAGAAGGCTCGCCGCGCATATGGCTTCGATGACATCGCGATCGTGCCGAGTCGCCGCACGCGCGACCCCGACGACATCGACATCACCTGGACGCTCGGTCCCTACCGCTTCGAGCTGCCGCTGCTCGCCTCGGCCATGGACGGCGTGGTGTCACCCGAGACCGCCGGCATCCTCGGCAAGCTCGGCGGCCTCGGAGTCCTGAACCTCGAAGGGATCTGGACCCGCTACGAGGACCCGGACGCCGAGCTCGAGCGCATTGCGGGCTACCCCAAGGACCTCGCGACCTCCGAGATGCAGCGGATCTACGCGGAACCCGTCCAGGAGGAGCTGATCGCGCAGCGCATTCGCGAGATCAAGGAGTACGGCGTGGTGGCCGCGGCGTCGCTCACGCCGCAGCGGGTGCGCTCCTACTACGAGACCGCGATCGACGCGGGCCTCGACATCCTCGTTATCCAGGGCACCGTGATCTCGGCCGAGCACGTGTCCACGCGCGGCGAGCCGCTCAACCTCAAGGAGTTCATCCGCGAGGTCCCGCTCCCGGTCGCGGTCGGCGGCTGCGCCTCCTACTCGACCGGCCTGCACCTGATGCGCACGGGCGCGGTGGGCGTGCTGGTGGGCGTCGGGCCCGGCGCGGCCTGCACCACCCGCGGCGTCCTCGGGATCGGCGTGCCGCAGGCGACCGCGATCGCCGACGTGGCCGCCGCGCGCTCGCAGCACATGCTCGAGACCGGCGAGTACGTGAAGGTGATCGCCGACGGCGGCATGCGCAACGGCGGCGACGTCTCGAAGGCCATCGCCTGCGGCGCCGACGCCGTGATGATCGGCTCGCCGCTGGCACGCGCCTATGAGGCACCGGGGCGCGGTTACCACTGGGGCATGGCCACGTTCCATCCCTCGCTGCCGCGCGGAGCGCGCGTGAAGACCACCCAGAACGGCTCGCTCGCGCAGATCCTGATGGGCCCCGCCCACGAGAACGACGGCACGTTCAACCTCGTCGGCAGCCTGCGCACCTCGATGGCCACCTGTGGCTACGAGGACATCGCGGCCTTCCATAAGGCCGAGCTGATGATCGCGCCGGCGCTCCAATCCGAGGGCAAGCAGCTCCAGCGCGAGCAGGAGGTCGGCATGGGAGCGACGTCGGCGGCGCGCGCCCATCCGGACGCGAACGGCCTGGCCACCCCCGCTCCGGATCCAGCCTTCGCCGAGTGAGCACGCAGGCCGCCACCGCACCGGCCTCCGTCACCACCCCCGCTGCAGCCACCGACGAGGTTCTGGTCCTCGACTTCGGGGGCCAGTACTCACAGCTGATCGCCCGCCGGGTGCGCGAATGCGGCGTGTTCGCCGAGCTGCTGCCGCATCACGTGGCGCTCGAGGAGGTCACCAGGCGCTCGCCGCGCGGGCTGATCCTCTCGGGCGGCCCGGCCTCTGTATACGCGGATGGCGCGCCCAAGCTGCGCACGGAGCTGCTCGAGCTCGGCGTCCCGGTGCTCGGCATCTGTTACGGCATGCAGGCGATGGTGCTGGAGCTCGGAGGGAGGGTCGAGAGCGCGAAGGTGGGCGAGTTCGGCCGCTCGCACCTGACCGTCAGCCGGCAGGGGCGGCTCCTCGCGGACACGCCCGCGGACCAGTCGTGCTGGATGAGCCACCGCGACACCGTCTACGAGCCCCCGCCCGGGTTCAGCGCGCTCGCGGCATCCACGGAGTCGCCGGTGGCGGCCATCGAGCATGCCGAGAACGGCCTCTACGGGATCCAGTTCCACCCCGAGGTCGTCCACACCCCCTACGGCACGCACATCCTCACCACGTTCCTGCGCGACATCTGCGGCTGCGACATGTCCTGGTCGGCGGAGTCCGTGATCGAGGAGCAGGTCGCGCGCATCCGCGAGCAGGTCGGCGCCGGCAAGGTCCTCTGCGGGCTGTCGGGCGGGGTCGACTCGTCGGTGGCAGCGCTGCTCACCTACAAGGCGGTGGGAGATCAGCTCACGTGCGTGTTCGTCGATCACGGCTTGATGCGAAAGAACGAGGGCAACCAGGTCGTGGCGGCCTTCCGCGACGAGTTCAAGGTGCCGCTGATCGCGGTTGACGCCGAGGAGCGCTTCCTCGCTCGCCTCGCCGGGGAGAGCGACCCTGAGCGCAAGCGCAAGATCATCGGCGAGGAGTTCATACGCGTCTTCGAGGAGCAGGCGGACCGGCTCGGCAGCCCGCGCTACCTCGTTCAGGGCACGCTCTACTCGGACGTGATCGAGTCGGGCGGCGGGACGGGGGCGGCCACGATCAAGTCGCACCACAACGTGGGAGGCCTGCCCGAGGACCTCGAGTTCGAGCTCGTCGAGCCGCTGCGAATGCTGTTCAAGGACGAGGTGCGCGCGGTTGGCTCTCAGCTCGGCCTGCCCGACAAGCTCGTGTGGCGCCAGCCCTTCCCGGGTCCCGGCCTTGCGATCCGCGTCGTCGGCGGCGAGGTGACCAAGGAACGGCTCGAGATCCTGCGCGACGCCGACGCCATCCTCCAGGACGAGATCCGCGGCGCGGGCCTCTACCGCGAGCTCTGGCAGTCCTTCTGCGTGCTGCCGGGCGACCTGCGCAGCGTCGGGGTGCAGGGAGACGAGCGGACCTACGGTTACGTCGTGGTGATCCGAGCGGTCACGAGTGACGACGCGATGACCGCCGACTGGGCCCGGCTGCCGTACGACCTGCTCGAGAGGGTCGCCTCGCGGATGATCAACGAGATCGCCCAGGTGAACCGCGTGACGCTGGACATCACGTCCAAGCCGCCCGGCACGATCGAGTGGGAGTAAAGCCCGCCGCCTCGGTCAGCGCGGGCGGGTTCGGCTCAAGACCATCAGTCCCACGAGCCGCGAGACCACCATCGCCACGTAAGCGAGCCCGGCGAGCTGCTCGATCATCACGAGGCTCCGCGCGAAGGGCTTGACCGGCACGACGTCGCTCAAGCCGGTGCTCGACAGGGTGGTGAAGCTGAGGAACAGCAGCTCCATCCAGGTGCGCTGCTGCTCGGGATCGATCGCCGCGATGAAGCTGCCGGGCTCGATCGCCTGGCACACGGTGTAGGCGTAGGCGAACGCCCAGGCCACGAGCGTGAAGGTGGCGCCCACCGCGAAGAGCTCGTCCCGCGTGACCTCGTGGTCGGCGAGCATGTAGGCGATCAGCGCGCCGGCGGCGTAGAGGTAGAGAATCGCCTCGAGGGCGGAGGAGTAGGGCAGCAGGGCGTCGTCGCCGGTGACGGCCTGGATCAGCAGCAGGACGGTGGCGGGGAGGCCCAACGCCAGGGCGGGCCACCTCCAGGCGACGGGAGAGCTGCGCACCGCCAACACCACCAGCCCGAGGATGGCGATTCCGAAGACGCTGAACAGGGCGCGACCCGCGCCGCTGCTCTCCATGAACGGGTAGACCAGGACCGCGCCCAGCTGAGCCGCGAGCAGGATCGCGGATGGTTCTCGCCGTGCGACGCGAAGCACGCAGCCAAACTAGCCCTCGCGCCGGTCGGCGCCGCCCGCGGCGCGATACTGATGCCATGACCGACCGCAACGCGCTGGGTGGAGAGCTCGAGTCCTGCGGCAACGACCCCGTCACCGGCTTCTACCGGGACGGATGCTGCAAGACAGGTCCCGACGATCTGGGGAGCCACACGATCTGCGCGGTGGTCACAGAGGAGTTTCTCGAGCATCAGGCCAGCATCGGCAACGACCTCAGCACGCCGATGCCGCTCTACGGGTTCCCTGGCCTCCAGCCGGGCGACCGCTGGTGCGTGACCGCGGCGAACTGGCTGCGGGCGCACGAGGACGGCGCGGCGGCCTACGTGGTCCTGGCCTCGACCCACGAACGCGCCCTGGAGATCGTGCCGCTCGCGGCACTCCAGGAACACGCCGTCGACGTGCCCGGCCATCCCGGAGCTCTCGCGTAGCGCTCCAGTAACGCGGCGGCGCGGGACCTAAGATCACCCCGCTATGGCAGCCACCGAACCGCTGGCCGGCGTTCGCGACCTCTTCCCGGGCGCGGCTGGGTATCTCGACACCGCGACGATGGGCCTGCCGCCCGAGGGCGCCGTCCGTGAGATGCTGGGTGCGCTCGAGGCTTGGCGGACCGGGCAGGCGTCGGCGCCCGGCTTCGACGGCTGGGTCGATCGCGGGCGCGCGGCGTTCGCGCGCCTCGTGGGTGTCCCGGTGAAGCAGGTCGCGGTCGGCAACCAGGTCTCCGCGTTTGCCGGAATTGTGGCCGCCTCGCTGGGAGACCGGGCCGAGGTGCTCTGCGTGGAGGGCGACTTCACCTCGGTGCTGTTTCCGTTCCTGGTGCAGCGCGACCGTGGCCTGACGGTACGCGCGGTGGCGCTGGAGCGGCTTGCCGACGAGGTCCGCTCGAGCACGGATCTGGTGGCGGTGAGCGCCGTGCAGTCCGCCGATGGGCGGGTGGCCGACCTCGATGCCGTGGCGGATGCGGCTCAGGCCCACGACGCCGCCACGTTCATAGACGCGACTCAGGCATGCGGCTGGCTCGCGTTCGAGGCCGCTCGCTTCGACTACCTGGCCTGCAGCGCCTACAAGTGGCTGCTCTCGCCTCGTGGCAGCTCGTTCTTCGCTGTCAGGCCCGAGCGTCTACAGGAGATCACCCCGTACCTCGCGGGCTGGTACGCGGGTGAAGACCGCTGGAGCTCGCTCTACGGCGAGCCGTTGCGCCTCGCGCCGGATGCGCGCCGGCTCGACGTCTCGCCCGCATGGCTGTCGTGGGTGGGCACGGCGCCCGCGGTCGAGCTGCTGGCGGACATCGGCGCCGGCGGGCTCGGCGCTCACGCCGTTCGGCTTGCGAACCGGCTCCGCGATGCCCTCGGCCTGGCCCCGGAGCCATCGCCGATCCTGTCGCTGGACGCGCCAGGTGCACGCGAGCGGCTGGAGCGGGCGGGTGTCAAGGCCAGTGTGCGCGGGCAGGCCGTACGGGTCTGCTTTCACCTCTACAACAGCGACGAGGATGTCGACGCTGTCGTGACGGCCCTTGGCTGACCGATGATCAGCCCGCTCGCCCTGCCGCCGCAGCGGCTCGCGCTCGAATCGGACGCGCCGGAGATCTCGGAGCTGATGAGGGTTTCGGTGCTGGAGCTCTTTCCGCGGTTCTACGACCGCCGCCAGACCGCCAGCGCCGCGGTGCATATCGCTCATCTCGACATGAGGCTGATCGAGGACGGCACCTACTTCGTACACGAAGCGGGCGACGGGATCGTTGCGTGCGGCGGTTGGAGCCGGCGCAACAAGCTCTACACGGGCTCGGGGGCGGGAGACGACGACGATCTCTTGCTCGATCCGCGAACCGAGCCGGCGCGGGTACGCGCCATGTTCGTGCGCAGGGACTGGACGCGGCGCGGTCTTGGGCGCGCGATCCTCGACTCATGCGAGCGGGCCGCGCGCGACGAGGGCTTCGAGCGGCTCGTGCTGGGGGCGACCCTGCCCGGCGAGCAGCTCTACCGTGCGTCCGGATTTCGCGAGGTCGAGCGCTTCACCGTGACGATGCCCGACGGCGTGGAGGTGGAGTGCGTGGGCATGGAGCGCTCGCTCCGATGAGCGACGCGATCGAGGTCCTCGACCGAGGCGAGCGCATCTCGTTCTCGTTCGAGGACCTCATGCGCTACCACGGCCCGGGCTCGCCGGGCGGCGTGGCACACGCGTTCAAGGTCCTCGAGCGTGCCCTGCCGCTGCTCGGCCCTGACGGTCTCTGCGAGCGCCGCGAGATCATCGTGGAAACCGCGTTCGGCGGGCCCGGCGCGCGCGACGCGTTCGAGCTGGTCACGCGCGCGGTCACAGGCGACCGCTTCCGAGTGGACGCCGCGCTCGCACGGCCGGAGCGCGGCCGGACCTTGGAGCGCTTCGTCTTTCGGCTCGACTACCGCGGGCGGGCGATCACCCTTGCCCTCCGCGAGGGCTTCGTGACCGAGGAGTTCATCGACCTCGCGCGCACCGAGGAGCGCAGCGCCGAGCAGGAGCGCAGGCTGGACGGGCTGAAGCGGGAGATGGCCGAGCGGGTGCTGGCACGGCCGGCGAGCGAGGTCTACGACGCGGGCGAGGGAGCTTAGTCCCAAAAAACAATCAATTGAGTGTGGCTCAGGACTATCCAGGGTAGGATTGGGGCATGGCCACCACACGCTCGCGTACCTACGGCGAAGGGTGCGCGGCGGCGCATGCCCTCGATCTCGTCGGGGAGCGCTGGGCGCTGCTGGTCGTCCGTGAGCTGCTGCTGGGCCCCAAGCGCTTCACGGATCTTCGCGCGGGCATCGTCCACGCCAGCCCCAACGTCCTCGCTCAACGCCTGCGCGAGCTCGAGCGGGCGGGAGTCGTGCGGCGGCGCAAGCTTCCCCCGCCGGCCGGCTCGCGCGTCTACGAGCTGACCGAGTGGGGCGAGGAGCTCGAGCCGGTCGTGACGGCGCTCGGCCGCTGGGGCGCACGCTCACCCGCGTTGCCGGCAGAGGTGGGCATGAGCCTCGACTCCCACATCCTCGCCATGAGGACGCTCTTCGACCCCGCCGCGGCGGCCGGCCTCGACGCGACGCTCGAGCTGAGGCTCGGCGAGCAGCGCTTCCATGCCCGCGTCAGCGACGGCGAGCTCGAGCTCGATCGCGGCTTCGCCGAGCGAGCCGACGCGGCAATCGAGACCGACCCCGAAACGCTGGCCGCACTGGTCTGGCAAGGCCGCGAGCTGGGCGAGGCGCTGCGCACGGGACAGGTCCGGATCGAAGGCGACATGGAGATCGCGGAGCGCTACTTGGACCTCTTCCCGCTCCCCGAGCGGGCCGCGTAGGCGCGAGGGAGTTTCAGTAGGCGCGCTGTTGGTCCGCGGCGAGCGCTGCGCGAGTGGCCTCGGCGCAGAGCTGCTCGAGCCCGGCCAGCAGTGCGCGCAGGAGAACTAGCGCACCGCGATCCTCGTGGGTCACCCAATCGGCCGCGTCACGCGTCTCGACGAACTGGGCGACGGCGCCGCGGTACGCCGACAGGCGCGCTGGGCGCAGCACGACCGTTCCCGGCCCGCCGCGGAACTCGCCCAGCTCATCCGCGAGCGCGGTCAGCTGGCGCAGCTCGAGCACGTCATCCGCTGAGAGATCGGGGGTCCGGAAGCGCTCGGTGACGACCGCACCGACGGCGCGCGTGGACGCGGCCACCTGCTCCTCGCTCAGGTCGAAGCACGCGAACACGACGGGTTCTCCGTCGAGGCCGAGCGACATGTCTATGCGAGCGTGCTCCATGTCTCTATAGACGGTATCGGCCGGCGGGGACCTCACCGTGATGGTCGTCTCACTCGCCTGGCTGTTTCAGCCGTAAGGAGCGCAAAATGCAGAGGGCCCTGGAGCGCAAATGCAGAGGGCCCGTCTCAAGGACGGGCCCTCTGGGCCTGGGCTTGTCGCTGTAGCGATCAGCCGGCAGCGGGTGCGAATCCGGACGTGGCGGTCGCGCCGGGGCGATTGCGCGGCGGACGGGCGCCGAACAGGATCATTCCGGCTGCGATGAACGCCAGGAGCGCTCCGCTTCCGATTGCGCTCCAGCCGATCTCGGTCAGGAACGGGAGCTTTGCCCCGGCGCTGACGTCGGCCTGCACTCCGGCAGAGCCGTCGGCGTTCATGACGACCACCGACCAGTCGCCTTCCTCGACATCCCAGTCGAGCGTCTGGGTGCCGGTGCCCGTGGAGGACACGGCCCAGATGCGCTCGTCCGCCGGCGGGGCGGGCGTGCCGTTGCCGCTCTGTGTGCGGTAGTCAGCCTCGAAGGGATCGGTATCGAGGTCCGTGACTGACGTGTGGGCAACATCGCCCAGGTACGACTTGACGTCGTCGGTGCGGGCGATGCCCACGAACACCGACTTGTCGCCCTCGGGCGCCACCTCCAGGCGGATGTCGCCGAAGTCCGACGTGTTCACCAGCTTCTCGGCTCCGTCGAGGTCGATGTCGAGGTTGTCCGTCGCGAGCGCGTGCGTGCTCGCGGCAAAACGATGAGAGTCGGTCGAGAGGTAGCCGTTGTCGTCCTTCTGGCTGTCGCCCCAAAGAGCCAGAGCGCCGAACCCGATCAGGGCGACGGCCATCAGGCTGGCGATGGAACCGGTGATGATGAGAGCTATCCGGCCGCCGCTGGTGTGCTTCGGGGGAATGCTCGAGGTCGTGTTGGTCATTTTGTTCTCCGTTTCAGGTTGGCTCTTGGTGACTGGGTCCAGCCTCCCAGCCGAGCCCGGGCCGATCGCTGGGGCGAGCAGGTGAAACGGGGTGCGGTTAACCCCCGGGCGAGCTACCCTCCATGGCGTGCCGTTCATCGCCTATGTGCACGCCCAGGACCCCGACGGCGATCGTCGGGAGCGTCCCGCCTGGGAGCCGAACTGGCGCATCTGGCGCTGGCTGGTGGCAGCGGTTTTCGTGGCCTATGGCGCCGTTCGCAGCGAGGGCGCCGTCGAGCTGGTCCTCGTCTTCGTCCTGTTCGGCCTCGTCTGCCGGGCCGCCGCCGAGCTGATGCCCGACGGCGGGGGCATGCGCGACTACCGCCAGTAGGCGGTCATGTAGGCGAATCCCACCCCCCGATTGGAGGTTGCAATGTCCGGCCAGAATGACTGCGGCGACGGTGTCTTTGCCGGACCCAACACGTCCTGTCCGTTCGCTATCAACGTTCGCGACGGGTACTTTGCGGTTCCCGGCGACTCGGTGGAGATCGACGTCCACAGCCCGGTCACCGGCCAGACCTACACGATGGCCTGCGTCAAGTCCGGGCGGAACGTCACGTGCCGAGGCGGGAACAACGCGGTGGTCACGTTCAGGGTCCCATAGCGCCGGAGCTCGAGTAGCTACTCGGGCCAGAAATCCGCGACCGTCTCAACGTCCTCGCGAGGGTCATCGGTCCGGATCGAGCACATGATCAGCACCGCATCGTCGGGGCCCTCGTTCCAGACGGAGCGCACCACCTCGGGCGCCATGCGGACGACCGTGCCCTCGCCCGCGTCCATCACCTCGTCCTCGATCTTGAACTGCAGCGTCCCCGACACGACGAAGTAGATCTCCTCCGCGGTCTTGTGGCGATGGCCGTAGCTCCCCTTGCCGCCGGTCTGCGCGGGCATGCGCCGCCACGTGAAGGCGACCTGCTCGTTGCCCAGGTCGCCTGCCGCGCTCATGCGCATCTCGCCCGGGTAGTCGCCCAGCACGTCGGGAATCTCCTCGAGTTTCCTGACCGTCCAGTCCGCCACAGTCACCTCCAGTGATCGAGCGCGTGCCGCACGCGCGGCACCCACCAGTCGAGTTCCTCACGCGCCCATTCTCGCTCGGCCGGGTCGGTGTGCACAACCGCCGAGTGGCCGAAGATCCAGCCGTACTGCACCAATCCCGAGATCAGGCCGAGGTCGAGCGCCAGCGGATCGTCGCGATCGCCGAGAGCTCGGCGGAAGTCCTCGACCACCTCGTCGTGCGTTGCGTCGATGCGCCAGACGTCGTGGCACATGTACCAGGCGAGGTCGACGGCGGGGTGCCCGCGGGTCGCGATTCCCCAGTCGAGCAGCACGAGCCGCCCGTCCGGGAGGCCGATGTTCTCGTCGCGCAGGTCGCCGTGGATGAGCGTCGTGCCGCGCTCCTCGAGCGCCGCCACGAGGCGATCGGGTTCTTCGACCAGGGAGAGCACCGCATCGGCCACGTCGCCGTCGACGGCTTCGGCGAATGCCTCCCAAGCCGCCTCGAATTGCTTGGGCAGCACGTCCAAGCCGTCGCGCTCGCGCTCGGCCACAGCGAGCCCCGACATGGCCAGCCGGTCGCGAAGGCTGCCGGCGCACTCCGGAGCGTCGTCCCAGAACTCCTCCCACAGGAGCGCGGCCGAGTCGAGCACGAAGCGATTCTGCTTGCGGGTGAGCGGGCTGGAGTCGTCGACCAGCTCGTCCGAGACGTCCCGCATGACGATCCACCAGGCGTCCCCCTCGCGCTCGGCCGTCACGACGGCGGGATCCAAGCGGTCGGGCATCCGGGCGTACGCGCCTTCGACGTACAGAAGCGCCTCACGGCCGCGATCGCCGGTGGTGCGCCCGAGCCAGTCGGCACCGGGGACTATCCGCTTGGCGATCAGGGCGCGCCCGTCACGCAGCACGAGCCGGTCGAGCCGGTTGCCCGACCAGCCGCTCGAGGCGAGGGTCGTGCGCTCGGCGATTGGCCCCAGGCCGGCGAACAGCTGCTCGGCCGAGTCGGGGATCGACGCCGCGGGTGCCGTGTGCGGGCGCGCGGCGTAGAGCCAGTGGCGCTCGACGCGACCGTCGCGCAGGCGCAGGTAGTGGCGCTGGCGGATTGCTTCCCCGTCGTCGCCCACCCGCTCCAGCCAGACGGCGATGCCCTCCGGATGGACGGCCGGCGTCCAGTCCACCAGGTGGCCCGGCCCGGCAAAGCAGGCGCCGAGCGCCGCGACGATCGCATCCGGCCCACTCAGCTTGCGGCGCCCGCCCGGTAGCGAGATGTCGAGCACCGCGTCGTCGGCGTACGCCTCCGCGAGCGGGGCCGGCACGCCGGACGACAAGCAGTCG
Organism: Thermoleophilaceae bacterium; assembly: GCA_040509755.1. Taxonomy (GTDB): domain Bacteria; phylum Actinomycetota; class Thermoleophilia; order Solirubrobacterales; family Thermoleophilaceae; genus JACVRW01. The sequence continues at coordinate 19,130 of JBEVKF010000069.1, forward strand.
CGCAGCAGGTCGGCGAGCGCGGCCGGCTTCACGGCTTGCGCGCGCTCCCCAGCTTGACCGCGATCGGGATCCGGTAGCGCCCCTCGGTGCGCAGATCGTCCATCAGGCGGTCGAACTCGATCCGGATGCGCTCGCGAGTCTCGGCGCCCTGCGCCTCGACCAGCGCGGCCCCGCGCACGCTTCCACCGAGCAGCCCGTGCCACAGCTCGTCGAGGTCGTCGCCCTCGTGAACGAGATCGATCGTCTCGACCGTCGCGCCGGACAGCCCGGCGTCGCTCAGGAGACCCCTCAGCTCGTCCTCGTCAGCGAAGCGGAACGTGTCCGGGCCGGCCGGCACCTCGCCGGCTGGGACCACGCCGGCCGCCCGAGCCGCATCGCCGAGCAGGGTGATCAGCCGCGAGCGCGGCGGGCGCTCCCACACCGTGAATGCGGCCTGGCCGCCGGGGGCGAGCACTCGGGCGAATCCCGCGGCGGCCTCCTCGGGGCAGGGCAGGTGGTTGAGCACGAACGCACCGACCACGGCCTCGAACTCGCCGGCGGCGAACGGCAGCCGCTCGGCGTCGGCACAGAGGAAACTCACCCGCGGATGGCGGCCCGCGGCAGCCTCGAGCATCCCGTCCGCGATGTCGATGCCGGTCGCGGTCGCGCCCCGTTCCGCGGCCGCGCCCGCGAGGTACCCCGGTCCGGTGGCCACGTCGAGCACTCGCGTGCCGGGACCGACCCGCGCCGCATCGAGCAACGGCTCGACCAGCCGGCGGGTGATCTGTCCGGTCACCCGCTCGTAGCTCTCGGCTTTCGCGCCCCAGCGCTCGGCCTCGAACGCCTTGAACAATTCCGGGTCCACGCGCGCGAAACCTACGCGCTAGCGTGCCCCCGGTGAAGATTGGCCACGTCCACCTGAAGGTCTCGGACCTCGAGCGCTCGGTCGCCTTCTATCGCGACGTGCTCGGCTTCGAGTTGATGGGCCGCATGCCGGGCGCGGCCTTCCTCGCCGACGACGGCTACCACCACCACATCGGACTCAACACCTGGCAGAGCGCCGGCGGCGAGCCCCCGCCGCCGGGCACCACCGGACTCTTCCATCTGGCGATCCTCTACCCGACGCGCCACGACCTGGCCGCGGGGCTTCGCCGCGTGCTTGACGCCGGCGTCCCGCTCACCGGCGCGTCCGACCACGGCGTGAGCGAGGCGATCTACCTCAACGACCCCGACATGAACGGGATCGAGATTTACCACGACCGGCCGCGCGACGAGTGGCCCTTCAACAAAGACGGCACCGTGGCGATGTTCACCGCGCCGCTCGACCTCGAGGACCTACTGGCCGCCTAGAGCCGCCTAGGACCAGGAATCCCAGGCCTGCAGAGAGGGGAGCGGGTCGAACGGCTTGCCGCCGTCGTACCAGCCGGGTGCGTCCCAGAGCTCGAAGTGCAGGTGGCAGCCTCGCGCGTTGCCCGTTTCGCCGACCGAGCCGATGCGCTGTCCGGTGTAGACCCGGTCGCCGGTTGCGAACGGGGATGGCTCGGCGAGGTGCATGTACACGTAGTCGACGTCGCTGGCGGCCCCGTCGATCACCAGGTAGTTGCCGGCCGCGGCGTGGTACTGCTTGAACTTCACGCGCCCGCCGCGCGCGGCCACCATCGGCGTCCCGCACTTGGCGAACACGTCGTGCCCCTGGTGGGAGTGGCCCGCGCGGCCGGTCCCGAAGCCGGCCCCGGCGCCGCCGTAGTCGTGCTTGCCGCGGATCGGGAACATGTGGTCGTAGAGATCGAACGCGTCGCGCTCGAAGTCCCCGACCTGGGCGCTGCGTACCTGGGCCCCTGCCGCGGTGGCGGCGATCAGGCGGAAGGAGTAGCGGCCCGGCTTGGCGGCCAGCTTGTCGATGCGCCCGTCCCAGGAGACGCTCTGCACCTCGCCGCTCGGCGGTGGCGGGGGAGCCCAGGTCTTGACGGCAAGCCCGTCGCTCGCGCGCACCAGCTCGACCGTGAGCGCGGACGCGAGCGCACCGGACACCCGGTAGGAGAACGTGACCGCGCGGCGCGCGCCCACGTAGGCCTTCGTGCGGCTCGTGCCTGTCTCGATGTCCGGAGCGCCGGTGTCGTGCGGCCCGGGGGCCGGGCTGAGCACCGCGTTCGGGGAGGGCGGGGGCGGCGGCAGGATCGCAACCGGGGCGGTGGGATTCGAGGCGGCGCCCTGCGCGGTCATCACGGTGAGCGGGCCGGTAATCGCTCCGATCGGCACCCGCGCGTTGATCCGTTTGTCGCCGCCGGGGCGGACTCGCACGGTCAGGTCGTCACCCTTGCCGAAGCTGCCGTGGAAGACGACCTCGGCGGCGGCCGCGAGACCGGAGCCCGTGATCTTGAGGGTGCTGCCGCCCTGGGCGCGCGCCCGCGACGCACAGATGCGCAGGCAGGACACCTTCGAGACCTTCGGCTTCGCGACGTACACGCCCCCGCCGCCACCCGATTCGGTGGTCTGAGCTGCTGCGCCCGGCGCGAGCGCGCAAAGACTCAGAGCGAGTGCGCCTAGGCAGCCCCGCGCGACAACATGGGTGTCTCCCAACTCCTCCGGCCTCTCTTCCAACGGCCTACGGGGTTAGCTGACGGGCTCGCGCCGAAAGAGCGGCGCTATCACCGGGACAGTCCGGCGGATTCGCCCCTTCGAGGACTAATTCGACGTCCTCGAACGGTTCCCCCGTTCCTCTCCGGCGACGGCGAAATGCCGGGGAGGATTCGGCAGACTTTTGAAGGCGGGCACTATATACCCGCTCGCGGGCGAATCATGATCCCGGTGGCTACACTGTTCGTCCGGCCGCCTGGAGGCGGTTTCTTTGTGATGAAGACCTACGTCGCCACACCGCTGACGCGCGAGCGCAACTGGCTCGTCGTCGACGCGAGCGGCAAGACGCTCGGGCGGCTGGCGACCCAGCTCGCAGATGCCCTTCGCGGCAAGCGCAAGCCCGACTACACCCCGCATGTCGACGTCGGCGACTTCGTGATCGTCGTCAACGCCGAGCGCATCGCGGTGACCGGCAACAAGCGCGCGGAGAAGCGCTACTACCGCCATTCCGGCTATCCGGGTGGACTGCGCAGCCGCACCCTCGAGGAGATGCTCGCCCGCCGGCCCGAAGAGGTCATCCGTCTCGCGGTGAAGGGCATGCTCCCCCGCAGCCGGCTCGGCCGCGCCCAGCTGCGCAAACTGAAGATCTACGCGGGCCCAGAGCACCCGCACGCCGCGCAGAAGCCGGCGCCGATGGAGGTTCAAACTTGATGTTCGAGGATCCGAGCGACGACATCCCGCAGGACGCGGAGAACGACGCGACCGAGGAGCAGCCCGCGGGTGGCGCGCCCGGCGAGCCCGGTGAGGCGGCCCCGCCTCAGACCGCGCCGGATGCCGGCGAGCAGCCCGCGCCGGAGGCCGAGGCGGTCGAACCGGAGGCCGAGGTCGTCGAGCCGGAGGCCGAGGTCGTCGAGCCGGAGACCGAGGCGGCTGACCCGGAGACCGAGCCGATTGCCGCCGAGGACGAGCCCGGCCCCGACGCGGTCGGCCCCGAGATCGAGGGCGCCGAGCAACTGAGCGCCGAGACGCCGAGCACGGCGCAGCCCGTTCCTGAGGCCGAGGACACCGCACCTGTCGAGGACGCTGCATCTGCCGAGGACGCTGCGCCTGCCGAGGACGCTGCGCCTGCCGTGGACGCCGCTGAGGAGCCGGACCGCGAGCGCCGCCCCAAGCGGGAGAAGGCCGGCAAGAGCGATGGTGGGGAAGAAGTCATCCCCGGTATGCACCTCGAGCCCGACCTGGTGCTCGAGGAGCAGCCGCGCGCCGACAGCGAGTTCGCCCAATACGCCGATGACGACACCGCCGAGGGCCAGACGCTGGAGGAGCCGGCCGCGGACGGCACGCCCGAGCCCGAGATCGTCGCCACTCCGCTCGACCTGGCCGCCGACGCCCGCTACAGGGCAACCGGCAAGCGCAAGAGCGCGGTCGCGCGCGTGATCCTCAAGCCGGGCGAGGGGACGTACAGCGTCAACGGACGTCACCTCGACGAGTACTTCCCGCGCGTGAGGCTGCAGCGCCTGGCCCGCCAGCCGCTCGAGGCGACCGCCAACCAATCGCGCATGGATGTCGTGGCGCGCATCCACGGGGGAGGCGTCTCCGCGCAGGCCACCGCCCTGCGCCACGGAGTCGCGCGAGCCTTGGTGGAGGCCGACCCGGCCCTGCGCGCCGAGCTCAAGCGCCGCGGCTATCTCACGCGCGACCCGCGCGTGAAGGAGCGCAAGAAGGCCGGTCTCAAGAAGGCGCGCAAGCGGCCGCAGTTCTCCAAGCGCTAGCCGGCGACTTGGAAGGCGGCGGCGCAGGCGGGGGCGGCAAGCTCTTCGGTACCGATGGCGTGCGCGGTGTCGCCGGGGAGTTCCTGAGCGCCGAGCTGGCAACAGCGCTTGGGCGCGCGGCCACGCGCATCTCACCCGCCGAAACTCCCCAGGTCCTGATCGTGCGCGATACGCGCGAGTCGGGAGAGATGCTCGAGGCGGCGCTGGCCGCGGGCGTGGCCAGCCGCGGCGGCCACGCGCTCCTTGGTGGAGTGCTCCCCACTCCCGGAGCGTCGGTGCTCGTCCGCCGCTACGGGTTCGACCTCGCGGCCGTGGTGTCCGCGTCGCACAACCCCTACCAGGACAACGGCATCAAGTTCTTCGGGCCGGAGGGCACCAAGCTCGACGATGCCCAAGAGGCCGAGATCGAGCGCCTGATCGACGACCGCGAGGGCGGCGCGATGGGGCGGGTGCGAGAGCTCCACGGGGCGGGCGCCGACTACCTGCGCGAGCTCGAGTCGCGGTTCAGCGGCCTGGCGCTCAGCGGCCGCAAGGTGCTGCTCGACTGCGCGAACGGCGCCACCCACCGGGTCGCGCCGGAGATCTTCCGCCGCCTCGGCGCCGACGTGGACGCCGTGGCGATCGAGCCCGATGGGCGCAACATCAATCGCGACTGCGGCTCGACGCATGTGGAGCGACTCGCGGGGCAGATGGCCGATCACGACGTGGGGTTCGCCTTCGACGGCGACGGCGACCGCCTGCTCGCAATCGACCGGGAGGGCGTGGTGGTGGACGGCGACGAGCTGATGGCGCTCGCCGCCCTGCACCTGCGCGACCGCGGCCTCCTGCCCGGACACGGCGTGGCGGTGACTGTCATGACCAATTACGGCTTTCACAGCGCCATGCGCGACCACGGAGTGGAGGTGGCCACCACGCCGGTCGGCGACCGCCACGTGCTGGCGGAGCTGCTGCGCCGCGGCTGGGCGCTCGGGGGCGAGCAGTCCGGCCACATCATCGACACCGGGTTCGTGCCGGCCGGCGACGGCACCGCCGCGGCGCTGCTCGTCATGGAGGCCCTCGGCGACCGCGACCTCGCCGACCGCGACGCCATGGAGAAGCTCCCCCAGCGGCTCGTGAACGTCAGGGTGGCCGACCGCGACGCGCTGGAGGGCGCGGATGAGGTCTGGGCAGCCATCAGCGAGGAGACGGCGCGCCTGGAGGGGCGGGGCCGTGTGCTTGTCCGCACCTCGGGGACCGAGCCGCTCGTGCGCGTGATGGTGGAGGCGCCCGAGGAGGCCGAGTGCGAGGAGATCGTCACGAGAATCGCGCATCTGGTCGAATCGCGGCTACGCTGAATCGACTGCCATGTGCGGAATAATTGGATACGTAGGGCCGAACGAGTGCCGCGATCTGCTGCTTGAAGGACTGCAGCGGCTCGAGTACCGCGGCTATGACTCGGCCGGCCTGTCGCTGATCACGAACGGCTCCGTGGGGAGCGTTCACGCGGTCGGCAACCTCCAGCACCTGCGTGACGCCGTGGCGTCCACCAATGGCCACCTGCGCGGTGTGACGGGCATCGGGCACACCCGCTGGGCCACCCACGGGCGGGTGACAGAGCAGAACGCGCACCCGCACTGGGACACGTCGAGACGCGTCCACATCGTCCTGAATGGAATCGTCGAGAACTGGACCGAGCTCAAGGAGCGCCTCGCGAGCGAGGGGTCGGAGTTCACCTCCGAGACCGACGCCGAGGTGGTCGCCCACCTGATCGCTTCCCATCTGACCGGTGACCTGGCGGAGGCCGTTCGCCTCGCCTACAACGAGCTGCGCGGCCACTACGCCTTTGTCGCGATGTCCGCTGACCATCCCGGCGTGCTCGTCGGGGCGCGCAAGGAGTGTCCCCTGGTCGTGGGGCTCGGCGAGGGCGAGGCCTTCATCGCCTCGGCCATCCCGGCCTTCATGGCTCACACGCGCCGCGTGCAGCTTGTCGAGGACGGCGAGCTCGTCGAGATCTCCGCCGCGGGCGCCCGCTTTCTCGATCCCTCCGACGGGACGGCGATCCAGCGGGACGTCGAGAACGTCGACTGGGACGAGGAGGCCGCGGAGAAGGGCGGCTACGAGACGTTCATGCTCAAGGAGATCCACGAGCAGGCTGACGCCGTGGCCGAGACGCTGGCGGGCCGGCTGCGCGACGACCGGGTGGACCTTGAAGATATCGGCATCTCGGACGAGTTCCTGCGGAACGTGCGGCGGGTCGTCATCGTCGCCTGCGGAACGTCCTACCACGCCGGCCTGACCGGGCGCTACGCGATCGAATGGTGGTCGCGCGTGCCCGTGGAGATGGACGTCGCGTCCGAGTTTCGCTATCGCAACCCGGTGCTGGACGAGCGTGACCTCGTAATCGGCATCACCCAGTCGGGCGAGACGGCCGACACGCTCGCGGCGATGCGCCTCGCGCGCAAGCGCGGCGCCAAGGTGCTCGCCGTGACCAACGTCATGGGCAGCCAGGCCACGCGCGACGCCGACGGCGTGATCTACACCCGCGCGGGGCTCGAGATCGGCGTTGCCGCGACCAAGACCTTCGTCGCACAGGTCACGGCCATGCAGGTGTTCGCGCTCAAGCTCGCCGGTCTGCGCGGAACACTCGAGCCGGAGGTGACCCACAACCTGATCGCCGACCTGCGCAGGCTGCCGGGCCTGATCGCACGCCTGCTCGAGGACGTCGACGAGCCGGTCCGCCGGATCGCCGACCGCTGGAAGGACGCGGGCTTCTTCCTCTACCTCGGCCGCCACGTCGGGCTCTCGATCTGTCTCGAGGGAGCGCTCAAGCTCAAGGAGATCTCCTATATCCCGACCGACGCCTATGCGGCCGGGGAGATGAAGCACGGTCCAATCGCCCTGCTCGACGAGCAGACGCCAGTGGTATGCGTGGCCACGGACTCGCCGGTACTCGAGAAGGTCGCGTCGAACATCGCCGAGGTGCAGGCGCGCGGAGCGCACGTGATCGCGGTGACCACCGAGGGCACGCGCGTGGATGCGGAGGAGTGCATAGCCGTTCCGTCGACCGACTGGCTGCTTCAGCCGGTGCTGGCGATCGTGCCCCTACAGCTGCTGGCCTACTACATAGCCCGCGCGCGCGGCCTCAACGTCGATCAGCCGCGGAACCTCGCGAAGACCGTCACCGTCGAATAGCGTCCGCGCCGTGGGCGTGGGAATCGATCTGCTGGAGGTCGAGCGCCTCGACCGCGCTCTGCAGCGCCGGCCTCAGCTTGCCGAACGGCTGTTCACTGACGCCGAGCGCGACTACGCGGCGTCCCGCGCCCGGCCCGCGATGCACCTGGCGGCGCGCTTCTGCGCCAAGGAGGCCGTGGCGAAGGCGCTAGGCCTCACATCTTGGAGCTTCCGCGACGTCGAGGTCATTGCCACCGAGGCAGCGCCCGAGGTCCGGCTGAGCGGCAGCGCGGCTGCGCGAGCGGACGAGTTGGGCGTCACGGCCAGCGTGTCGCTGACGCACACCGCCACCCTCGCCGCGGCCGTCGCGATCGTGCGATGAGGCCCTGGCTCGATCCGCTCTACGAGGCGGCCGAGATGCGCGCCGTCGACGCCTGGGCCATCGAGGATCAGGGCGTGCCGTCGCTCGACCTGATGGAGCGCGCCGGGATCGGCCTCGCGCGGGTGACCGTCGCGGTGGCGGGGCCCGGACCCATCCGCGTGGTCGTGGGCAAGGGCAACAACGGGGGCGACGGCCTGGTCGTGGCGCGGTTGCTGCGCGCGGACGGCCACCAGGTCGATGTGCTCGCGACCGGTCCGCTTCACGAGCTGGGCGGTGACGCTCGCGCCAACCTCGAGCGGCTGCCCGGCGATCCGCCGGAGCCGTTCGATCCCGCGCGCCTCGCGGCCTCAGGTGCGATCGTCGA